>NZ_JBEYRK010000018.1:0-168419 GCF_040704065.1 Streptomyces sp. NPDC047869 | reverse complement strand
TCAACGTCCTCTACGCCATGCTCCGTGACCGCCAGCCCTTCCAGGCCCAGCCACCCCTGCGTCTCGTTGCTTGACAACAGCATTAGGCAGCCTCCCGTGCGTCCATCCGGGCCCGCAGCCGGCGCAGACAGCGCTGGCGCAGCGGGCCGATGCTGCCGACCGCGATGCCGAGCGCGGCCGAGACCTCCAGATAACTCGGCGGTGGCGAGGCCATCAGCACCCGCAGCAACTGCCGGCACCGCTCGCCGAGCGCCTCGAACTCCTGCCAGAGCCGGCGGATCCGCTCGGCCTGCGCGGCCTCCTCCTCGGAGTCGATCAGCGACTGCTCCGGGGTCCGTTCCTCGCTGGCCCGGTCCAGCACCTGCGGATCGTCCGTCAGCGTCAGCCGGGTCAGCCCCTTGAGCACCTTCAGGCACTCGTTCCGGGCCGTACTGGCCAGCCAGGAGCCCGCCTTGTCGGGTTCCCGGAGGCGGTGGAGGTGCTGGGCGAAGCGGAACCACACGGTCTGGTAGACCTCGTGCGCGTCGGCGTCGGAGAGCCGGTGTGCGCGCACCACCGACCACACCAGCGGACTCAGTCCCTCCACCAGCGCCTTCCAGGCCGCCGCGTCGCCGTCGACCGCGGACCGGACCAGCGCGCCGACCTCTGTTCGGTCCACGGCTCCACCCCTCGTGTACGGCACGTCATCGTACGCCGTGGAAGGGAGCGTTCCGGACCTCATACCGGCCGGACCGGGATCGCGACGGGGGTCGGGCGCCAGGTGGACGGCCGGAGCACCGGCACGTGCGCCCCGCGCACCTCGGCGGACTCGGTGACCGAGCCGAGCAGTTGGGCCCGGGCCGCGCGCGGGTCGCGCTCCTTGTGCGCCGTCATGTGGGCGGCGACGAGCCCGGCGACGACCGGGGTGGCGAAGGACGTGCCGCTCCACTGCGCGAGGCCGTCGAACATCACCTGGTCGGGTTTGCCGGCCGTGCTCTCCCGCGCCTCGCTCAGCACGCCCGTGTGCCGCGGGTACTGGCAGGTGCAGACGTACCCGGAGCCGTACCGGCAGGCGTCGTAGGTGGAGTGCTGGTAGACGTACGGCACGGGCGTGCGGAATCCGGTGAGGGCGCTGGTGAGGCGCTCGCCGGGGGCGTAGACCCGCACCCAGGGGCCGTGGTTGCTGAAGCAGGCGCCGGACTCGCCGTCCCCGCGCAGCGCGCCGACCGACAGCACGCAGTCCTCGTACCCGGGCAGGGTGGCGTAGGCGGCCGGCCAGAACGGGTTGTCGCCGGCGTTGTTGCCGGCGGCGGCGACCAGCAGGGTTCCCTGCTCGCGCAGTTCCCGCATGAAAGCGTCGAGGCCGAGCAGGCCGTCGGTGCGGCCGTTGGACGTGCCGGCCGAGAGGCTGATGATGTCGGGCCAGCCGCCCTGGTCGACGGCGTCGAAGAGTCTGGCGCCGAACTCCGACTCCAGGACGGCGCCAGCGTCGGCGAGCGTGCCGCGCACGGTGACGTCGGTGTTGGGGGCGACGGCGGCGACGATCCCGGCGATGAACGTGCCGTGCCCGACGTACTGCCGCAGCACACCGTCGGGGCCGGTCTCGCCGGTCTGCGGATCGCCGGTGGTGTGCGCGAGCAGCGGGTAGGAGCCGTGGTCGTGCACCAGCCCGGTGTCGACGACGAGGACGCCGACGGCGGTGTCCGGGTCGTAGGGGGCGTCCACCGGGGCCGGGTTGGGCGGCTCGCTGCGCGGCGCGGGGACCGGCTCGTCACCGGGGCAGGCGTTGACCGCGATGTGCACGACGTGGTTGCGGCTGACCAGACGGCGGCCCTGGCGGCCCTCGGCCGCGCGCAGCGCGCCCAGGGCGTGCGGGACGACGTCCTCGCCGAGGGTGGGGTCGCCGACCCGGATCCGGGTGATCCCGGTGCGGTTGGTCTCCGGGCCGGCCCGGCGCACGTGGTCCGGAACCAGCCCCCGGGTGGCGGTGAAGTGGCCGCGCACGGTGTCCTCGACCAGCCGGGCCTCCTCCCCGTCGCGGGCGAGGACGACGCCCTTCTCGTAGAGGAACTCCGCGGCGTCGTCCGGCCCCATGGCCAGCGCGGTGCCGGGCATCGCGCGCTGGATGTGGTCGAACTGCTCGTGGAAGCGCTGAGGTGCCATGGTGTGTCCTCCCCCTGAGGCGGTCTCCGACAGTCAGAGTCGCCCGACCGACGATTGATACAGCTTGGTACGGCCTACGGGTGCGGCGGGTACGGCGGCAAGTGACCACGGCGAACCCGTGGGGCGGGTTTGCGCAGGCCACTACCATGCGAGGCGTGACAGCGGGAACGGAGTCGGTCCTCGAACTGCTGCCCCTGGTGTTCGCCGACCCGGGCGAGGCCCGGGCGCGCGCCGAACACGTGCTGCACACCGGCCCGCCGCCGCTGCACGCCAGTGTCGCGCACCAGGTGCTCGGCATCTGGCAGCGGGACTTCGGCGATCTCAGGATCGCCCTCAGGCATCTGCGCCGGGCCCGTGATCTCGCCGCGCGCGCCGAGTCGGCGGAGCGGGAGGCGGACGTGCTCGCCACCCTGGGGGTCGCACTGGTGCACGCGGGGCGCACCCGGCAGGGGCTTGCGTCGTTCGAGCAGGGGGTCGCGCGGGGCAGCGGACACACCAGGGCACGGGTGCGGTACCGGCGGGCCTATGTGTGGTGGGTGCTGGGGCATCACCGGGAGGCGCTGGAGGACGTGCGGAGGGCGCTTCCGGCCCTGCGGCAGGCCGGTGACGGGATCTGGACCGCGCGGGCGCTGACCCTGCGGGCCACGGTGCATCTGGCGCTGGGCGCGGTGGACCGGGCGGTCGCGGACTTCACGGCGGCGGAGCGGCTGTGGGACACCACCGGCCAGGAGCACGACAAGGCGGACGCGGTGGAGAGCCGGGGCCTCGCCGCGTTCCGCTCCGGGGACATCCCGGCCGCGCTGCGGCTGCTGGACGAGGCGGAGGAGCGGTACGCCAAACTCGGCACGCCCACCTTCATGCTGTCCGTGCGGCGCTGCGAGGTGCTGATGGCCGCCGGGCTCGCCCCCGAGGCGCTCGCCGAGGCGGACACCGCGATCGCCCTGCTGGACCGGATCGGCGGGCAGTCCACCCGTAAGGCGGAGCTGCTGCTGGCCGCCGCGCGCGCCGCCCGCTCGGCCGGGAAGGCGGACATCGCGACCGACCGTGCCGCCCACGCCGTACGGCTGTTCGCCAGGCAGCGGCGGACCTGGTGGGAGACGCACGCCCGGCTGGTACTGACCGAGGCGCGGGCGGCCGCGGGGCCCGGGTCGGGCCGGCTGGTCGCGGACGCGGCGCGGGTCGCCGGGCGGCTGGCCTCCTTCGGCTCGCCGGCCGCGCCGGAGGCCTCCCTGCTCGCCGGACGGATCGCGCTGGCGCTGGGCCGGACGGCGGACGCGGAGCGGCATCTGGCGGCCGCCGCGCGCAGCCGGTACTCCGGTCCGCCGCCGGCCAGGGTGACGGGCTGGGTGGCGCAGGCGCTGCGCGCCCGGGCGGCCGGTTCCGGACGCGGTGTGCTGCGGGCCTGCCGGCGGGGTCTGGCCGTGCTCGACGACCACCGGATGACGCTCGGCGCCTCCGAGCTGCGGGCCCGCGCCACCGCGCAGGGGGCGGAACTGGCCGCGCTGGCCCAGGAGGTGAGTCTGGCGCACGGCGGCCCGCGGCGGCTGCTGGAGTGGAGCGAGCGCTGGCGGGCGACCGTGCTGGCCGCGCCGCCCGCCCGGCCGCCCGCCGACACGGCGCTGCTCGGCAGCATCACCGCCTACCGGGAGATAGCGGCCCGCGCGGAGGAGGCACGGATGGAGGGCCGCCCGGTACCCGCTCTGGAGCGCGAACAGCGGCGGCTGGAACGGGAGATCCGCTCCCGTACCCACCACACGCACGGCGACTCGCCCGGCGACGGCGACCGCTTCGACGCCGCCCGGCTGCTGGACCGTCTCGGGGACGCGCGCCTGGTCGAACTCGCCGTGGTGGACGGCCGGGTGCACATCCTGCTCTGCGGTCAGGGCCGGGTCCGGCGATACACGGGCGGGGTGCTGGCGGAGGCGGTGGCCGAAGCGGAGCATGTGCAGGCCGGACTGCGCCGGCTCGCGCATCCGGGTGGCGAGGCGCGGCTGCCGCTGGTGGAGGCGGCGGGCCGGCGCATGGAGGAGCTGCTGCTCGGCGGTGCCGCGGCGCGTCTCGGATCCGGTCCGGTGGTGATCGTGCCGCCGGGCGCGCTGCACCGGGTGCCGTGGGCGCTGCTGCCCGCGCTGCGGGAGCGGGTGCTCAGTGTGTCGCCGTCGGCGGGCAGTTGGCTGCGGGCCCGGGAGACCGCGCCGCCGCGCGGCGGCCGGCATGTGCTGGTCCGCGGCCCGGGCCTGGCCACGGGCGGCGCGGAGGTGCCCGAGCTGGCCGGCCGGTACGGCGCGGCGACGGTGCTGGAGGGGCCGGCGGCGCAGGTGCCCCGGGTGCTGGAGCACCTGGACGGCGCGGCCCTCGCGCATCTCGCCTCCCACGGCACGTTCCGCGCGGACAGCCCGCTGTTCTCCGCGCTGCGGATGGCCGACGGCCCGCTGATCGTGCACGACTTCGAGCGGCTGGCCCGCAGCCCCTACCGGATCATCCTCTCCAGCTGCGACACCGCCCGGCTCGCCTCGGTCGGCGCGGACGAACTGCTCGGTCTGGTCACCGCCTTGCTGCCGCTGGGCACGGCCGGGGTGGTGGCGAGCAGCGCGCCGGTCAACGACGCGGCCGTGGTGCCGCTGATGCTCGCCCTGCACAAGGGCCTGGACGCGGGCCTCTCCCTGGCCGAGGCCCTCCGCGACGCCCGCGCCGCCCAGCCGGGCGACGCGGTCCACCAGTCGACGGGGTGGGCGTTCGCGGCGTTCGGGGCGGCGTGAGGCGGATCGTCACGCCGGCTTGGCTACGTCCGCGATGACGTGAGGCGGGGCCCGCATGCCGCGCGGGCCCCCGGTCACGCGGGTTCCGCCGTCGGCAGGTCCGTGAACCACGGCAGTGCGCCCCGGTCGCTCGCGCCGAGGCGGGCGTAGGCGCCGTACAGGTGGTTGCCGACGGTCCGGACGGAGAGCGTCAGCCGTTCGGCGATCTGCCGGTTGCTGAGGCCGGACGCGGCGAGGGAGACGATCTGCCGTTGCCGCGAGGTGAGTTCGCCGAGGACGAGTCCGGAGAGCGCCGGGGTGCGGGCACCCTGGCAGCGGCGGGCCAGCGTGAGCGCCCTGGTGCGGGAGAGGCGGGCGGCGCGGGGGTCGCGGTGGGCCGGTACGGCCTGCGCGTGCGCCTCGGCCGCGAACAGCAGGAAACCGCGCTCCGCCAGTGCCTCGGCGGCCCGGTCCAGGGCGGGGCCGTCGCCGCGGGCGAGCGCGTCGGCGTGCCGGGCGAACACACCGTCGCCCGGCAGCCGCCCCGCGACCCGCTCCGGCGCCCCCAGCCGCACGGCGTCGTAGAGCGCCGGCACCTGGTCCCCGGCGATCCGGTCCAGGGCGCCCCCGAGGTCACCCCGTGCCGCCGCGGCCCACACCCCCGCTCCCGTGATGTCGCCGAACTGACATGCCGCCAGATCGAGTTCGGAACGGCAGCCGGTGTCCTCCGGGGCCGCGCGCAGGCCCTCACGCGCCCAGGCGGCCGCCTCGCGCAGCTCTCCGCGCAGCCGGGCGTACCGGGCTCGCACTGCGGCGTAGCCGCCCGGGACCGGCAGCCCCTCGGACAGCAGCCAGTCGCCGACCGGTGTCGGTACGGCCCGTACGTCGTGTCGTTCCAACCGGCCTTCCAGCGTGGCCCGTTCGGCTGAGAGGGCAGGCCCGCACCGGTCCGGGGTGCGGGCCAGCCGGCGGGCCCGCAGGGGGCCCGCGGTGGCGCGCAGGGCCGGGCCGTGCAGGGGGTGGGTGAGGGTGACCGAGCCGTGGTCGTCGACGTCGAGCAGCCCTTCCTGTTCCAGGCGTTCCAGGACGTCCGGGTCGAGGCTCTCCAGGGCGAGCGGCAAGGGCTCGGCGAAGGCGAGCCGGTGCAGCGTCTCGCGCTCGTCGGCGTCGGTCCGGCCGAGGACGTCGGCCAGGCGCTCACGGACGGTCGCGGTGACCGGGACCGGTCCGCGCCACGCCCATCCGTCGCCGCCCGGGCCCGCGCGCAGGGCGCCGGAGCGGTGCAGCGCGCCCAGCAGGTCGCGCAGCAGCCGCAGATCGCCCTGGCACAGCCGGTGCAGCCGGCCCGTGGTGAGCGGTTCGAGTCCGGCCGTGGCGAGGAGCCGGTCGGTGTCCTCGCGGGGCAGCGGCGGCAGCGGCAGGCGCGGCAGCAGCTCCCCCGTCCACAGTCTGGAGACGGCGGCGGGCGCGGGCACGCCGTCGGTTGCGGTCACCGCCAGCCGGGTGCCTCCGTGCGCGGCGAGCTGGTGGACGAGCGCGGCGGAGGCCTCGTCGAGCAGATGGGCGTCGTCGACGACGAGGAGGCGCACTCCGGACAGGAGCCGCACCGCGCGGTGCAGCGAGACGGTGTCGGGCAGCAGGTGCGCGAAGGCCGCGAAGCGCAGGCCCCGGGTCTCGGGGGTTCCGGTCACCCGGGCGTGGTCCAGGCCCCGGACCGCCTCCGTGACCAGCCGGGTCTTGCCCCGGCCGGCCGGGCCGGTCACCACGATGCCGGGCCGTCCGGCGGCCGGCGCCCGGCGGACCAGGTCCAGTTCGTCCTCCCGGCCGGTGAACGGCCAGGGCGGCGCCAGGGTCTTCGCGTCCTGTTCGTGAGTCGTCACTTGAACAGGAGCGCGCCTGCTCAGTTCTGATACAGGGCGACTTGAGTACCCCCCGACTCAGGCGCCCGGCCGGCCGGGTACGGCACTCTGGCGGTCCAGGCCACAGTCGGGCACAGGGGGAGCGGTCGGGGGACGTCACCTTCGGGGGAGGGAGACGTCCTCCGGCCTCGCCGTCGTGTCACCGGCGAGGGGCCTCGTGCCCGCTTCCAGCCCGGAAGTCCCGCTGTCGAAACAGCGGTACGGCCCGGTCCGCGAAGAAAACGATGTCGTCGAGGTGCGCGGCGAAGGCCGGGTGGGCGGCCAGCCGCCGGACGTGACCCCACAGCGCCGGGTGGCCGGCGACGCGGTGCACGGCCGAGGCGCCCAGGCGGCGGCTGTGCACGGTGCCCAACTGGACCATTGCCACGCACAGTTCGAGATCAGCGGCGGTCAGCCGGCCGGCGACGAGGAACTCCTCCCCCGCCAGGTACCGCTCCAGCCGGCCCAGTGTGTCCAGCAGGTGTTCCAGCGCGGCGGCCCGGTCGGCCGGATCGGCGTCGGCCCGCCCGGCGCGCCGCGCCGTCCGCTGGATGCCCTCGGCGCAGAGCCGCTCCACGGCCTCGATCTCGCTCTCGGCGCCGCTCGGATACAGCGAGGCACGGCCGTTCGGGCGGAAGCGGTCCAGGTCACGGAGGATTTCCGGGGCGTGCGTGCTGACGATGCGTCCGGACCAGTCGTCGCTGAGCACCGGTGCGAGGGCGGGCCCGGTGTAGTGGTGCGCGCTCGCCTCGTACAGCGGACGCAACGCCGAGTGGCCGCCGTCGGGCTGGTCCGGTACGGCGGGCAGGAAGTCCACCGGACAACTGCCGTCGAGCCCGAGCAGGCGGTGGCCGACGGCGAGCCGCAGTCCCTCGGGAGACGCGGTCGACAGATGGAGCCGGTAGCGGTGCGGCACGGCGTAGTGGCCGCTGCGCGCGTCCCGGCCGATCCGGCCACGGAAGACGGGTGCGGGGCGGCGGAACGACGGAGCGGCGGCGAACGGAGCGATGGACATGCGTCTCCCCTGATGCGGGCGCGCCGAGGCGGGCGCGGCGAATGCGGCGTGGTGCGACGAGGACACGGGCGGAGCGGCCCGGCGTGAAGCGGGGAGGCGGGTCGTCGGCCGAGCCGTCGGCCGTTTCGGCTCTCAGCCGTCCGCTGTCAGTTGCGCGGACCGATCGCGCTGCAGACACGCAGCAGGTCGATGTGCAGGCGGGAGGTGAGCAGGGGTGCGCGGGGCGGCGTACGGCCCGCTCGGCCGGCCACCGTCTCGAGGCGCGCCATGATTCCCTACCCGTTCGCTGGGATTCCCTTTCCCTGGAGTGTCGATCGGGCGTGGCACGACGTCAAGGGGACGTCCACACGGCGGACCGGTGCGTGGGGTCACTCGAACGCCGCACTACGCTCGTCGCCCGGCCGGGACGGTGCTGATGTGGAGGGACGTACCGCGCTCTGAGGAGGCCGCCGCGATGCACCGTCCGTCCCGCCCCGCACGTGTTCTCGCCTCGGCGCTGGCGACGGGGACCTTGCTGGTGACCGCCGCCTGCGCGGGCGGCACCGGACCCCCGCAGGCCGCGCCCGCCTCCCCGGCGGCCAAGCAGTCCCCGTCCTCCCCGTCACTGTCCTCCCTGTCCCCGTCCTCCCCCTCGCCGTCCTCCCCGTCCGCGTCGGCCTCACGGGCGCTGACCACGAACGGGGCGAAGGCCGCCCTGATCACCGAGGCCGACATCGAGGACGCCTGGACGCAGGTGAACAACGCGTCGAGCTGGCGTGACAAGCTCCTGGCCGGCAAGGTCGACGTCGCCTCGTTCCTGAACGGCAAGACCGGCTCCCAGGACTGCCAGAAGCTGCTCGACAGCCTGTACTCGGACACCCTGCTGGGCCGGCCGGTGGGAGCGTCGGCGCTCACCGGCTTCACCCAGGGCGACGCCCGGCTGCTGTACCAGGTGGGCGACTACGGCAAGGGATCGCTGGAGAAGTCCCTGGACTGGATGAAGAGCCTCGCGGACACCTGCGACCAGTTCACCGTGACCGGCTCGGACGGCGGCAAGCGGACGGTGCAGGTCGTGAGCAGTTCGCTGCCCGCCGTGGGGGACGGCAGGCAGGGCCTCACCCTGACGGTGCAGGGCACCTCGAACGGAGAACCCGTCACCCTCAAGCTGGACGTGGCCGCCGTCCGGGTCGGCTCCTCGGGGATCCTGGTCACCAACGGCGGCCCGTCCGGCGTCGATCACGACAGCACGGAGACGGCGGTCCAGCAGGGCACCCAGCGGTTGCAGCAGGTGCTCGCCGGCAAGACCCCTTCCCCGACCCCGACCACGCTGGACTGACGTCCCGCGACCGGTGCGCGTCCGCGCCGGGGCCTGTCCCGACGGTGCGTCATGTGACATATTACTGGCGTGGCGATGCGACTGACCTGTGATGTCGTGGTCGTCGGGGCCGGTGCGGTGGGTGCGGCCTGCGCGTTGTACGCCGCGCGGGCGGGTCTCGACGTGAGCGTGGTGGACCGTGGCCCGGTCGCCGGCGGCACCACCGGCGCCGGCGAGGGCAACCTGCTGGTCTCCGACAAGGACCCCGGTCCCGAACTCGAACTGGCCCTCTACTCCGCCGGATTGTGGGCGCGGCTCGCGGACGAGTTCGGTCCGGCGATCGAGTACGAGCCCAAGGGCGGCCTCGTCGTCGCCAAGACGCCCGGTGAACTCGCCGCACTGCACGGCCTCGCCGAACGTCAACGGGCCGCCGGAGTCGACGCCGATCGGGTCGACGCCCGGGAACTGGGCGAACTGGAACCCCACTTGGCTCCCGGCCTCGCGGGCGGGGTGCTCTGTCCCCAGGACGCCCAGGTCATGCCCGCCCTCGCCGCCGCCCACCTGATCCGCGCCTCGGGAGCACGGCTGCACGCGGGCCGGACCGTGACCGGCGTGCTGCGCGGACGGGACGGCGCGGTACGCGGGGTCCGTACCACCCAGGGCGACATCCACGCCCCCGCCGTGGTGAACGCGGCCGGCACCTGGGGCGGCGAACTCGCCGCCCTGGCGGGCGTTCACCTCCCGGTACTCCCCCGGCGCGGCTTCGTACTGGTCACCGAGCCGCTTCCGCGGATGGTCCGGCACAAGGTGTACGCCGCCGACTACGTGGCCGACGTGGCGAGCGATTCGGCCGCGCTCCGGGCCTCGCCCGTCGTCGAGGGCACCGCCGCGGGGCCGGTCCTGATCGGGGCGACCCGTGAACGGGTGGGCTTCGACCGCACGTTGTCCCTGCCGGCCGTGCGTGCGCTCGCGGCCGGCGCGATCGGCCTGTTCCCCTTCCTGGAACGGGTGCGCGCGCTGCGGACGTACGCGGGCTTCCGGCCCTACCTGCCCGACCACCTGCCGGCGATCGGCCCCGACCCGCGCGTGCCCGGTCTGCTGCACGCCTGCGGACACGAGGGCGCGGGCATCGGACTCGCCACCGGGACCGGGCAGCTGATCGCGCAGTCACTGGCCGGGAAGGCGACGGAGCTGGATCTCGGCCCGTTCCGCCCGGACCGGTTCGGGACACCCGGGACTCCCCCGACGACGAGTGGAGGCGAGACGCCGTGACCGCTTCGCAGCCGGCGGGGGCGCGCCCGGCCGCCGCGTTCACCGTCACCTTCGACGGCCGGCCCGTGGAGGCCCTGCCGGGACAGACGGTCGCGGCCGTGCTGTGGGCGGCGGGCGTGACCTCCTGGCGCGGCACGCGTGTCGGGGGCCGGCCGCGCGGGGTCTTCTGCGGGATCGGGGTGTGCTTCGACTGCCTGGTGACCGTCAACGGGCGTCCCAATGAACGGGCTTGCCTGGTCCGGGTGGAGCCGGGCGATGTGATCCGCACACAGGAGGGGACGGGACACGAGGATGGCTGAGCGAGCGCATCTCGTCGTCGTCGGGGCGGGTCCGGCGGGACTGGCCGGTGCTCTGGCCGCCGCCGCGCGCGGGGTACGCGTGACCCTGATCGACGCGGCCGAGCAGGCGGGCGGCCAGATCCACCGGCGCCCCGCCGCCGACCTGGCCGCGGGCCGCCCGCCCGCACCGCGCTCCCGGGCACGCACCTGGGAGCGGCTGCTGGACGCGCTGGACCGGCAGCGCGCCACGGGCAACATCACTCACCTGACCGATCATCACGTCTGGTGCGTGGAGCGGCTTCCCGGCTCCGGAGGGTTCGCGGTGCACGCCCTGCGCGGCGTGGCGCGGGAGGAGGGGGTCACCGTACGTGCCGACGCGGTGCTGCTCGCCACCGGCGGTTACGAGCGGGTGCTGCCCTTCCCCGGCTGGACGCTCCCCGGAGTCGTCACCGCGGGCGGCGCGCAGGCCATGCTCAAGGGCCAACTGGTGCTGCCCGGCCGCATGGTCGTCGTCGCCGGCACCGGCCCGTTGCTGCTCCCCGTGGCCGCGGGGCTCGCGGAGGCGGGCGCCCGGGTGGCCGCGCTGGTGGAGTCCGCCGGTCCGAGGGCACTGCTGCGGAAGGCTCCGGTGCTGGCCGGGCACCCCGGGAAGCTCGCCGAAGGCGCCCGGTACGCGGCCCGGTTGCTGCGGCACGGGGTGCGGCCCCTGGCCCGGCACAGCGTGGTCGAGGCGCACGGCGCGGACCGGCTCGAGGCGGTCACCGTCGCCGCGCTGGACGAGGACGGGCGGCTCGCGCCAGGCACCGCCCGCCGTGTTCCGTGCGACGCCCTCGCGGTGGGACACGGGATGCTGCCCCACACCGACCTCGCCGAGGCGCTCGGCTGCACCCTGTCGGGGACCGACGTCCGCGTCGACACCGAGCAGCGGACCGACGTGCCCGGCGTCTGGGCGGCCGGGGAGGCCACCGGCATCGGTGGCGCGGACCTGGCGCTCGCCGAGGGGCACATCGCCGGCCGTTCGATCGCCGCCCGCCTGCACGACGCCGCCCCGGACCCGCGCGCATGGGCCGCGGCCGCCCGGGCCCGTACCCGGCTGCGGGCGTTCTCCGCCGCGCTGGACGCGGTGTACACGCCGCCCGTGGACTGGGCCGGGCGGATGCGGGACGACACGACGGTGTGCCGCTGCGAGGAGGTCACCGCCGGGCAGGTCCGCGAGGCGGCCGGCACCCTCGGAGCCGGGGACGCGCGCACCGTGAAGCTGCTCACCCGTGCCGGAATGGGCTGGTGCCAGGGCCGGATATGCGGCCCCGCGGTGGCCGGACTGACCGGGTGCCCGTTCACCCCGGGACGCCGGCCGTTCGCCCGGCCGGTGCCGCTCGGCGTGCTGGCCGAACCCCTGGAGCCACCACCGGACTGACCGGCCGCCACCCGCCACCACTCCCACCACCCCTTCGGCGACCGGCACCCGCACCCGGTATGTGGCACAGACCAAGAACCCGCCCCACCCCCGCAAGCCTCAGTAAAATGTCACACCCTATTGGATTGGGGACCACTCATGACCCTCCAGCAGAGCCGCCCCTGGCGCGGCATCCTCGTGGCCACCGCGCTCCCGCTCCGCGCGGACCTCTCGGTGGATTACGACCGGTACGCCCAACACTGCGCCTGGCTGGTGGAGAACGGCTGCGACGGCGTCGTGCCGAACGGCTCCCTCGGCGAGTACCAGGTGCTCACCCCCGAGGAGCGGGCCGAGGTCGTCAAGACGGCCGTCGCCGCGATCGGCGGCGCGCGGGTCATGCCGGGCGTCGCGGCGTACGGCTCGGGCGAGGCCCGGCGGTGGGCGGAGCAGGCGGCCGAGGCCGGCTGTGCGGCCGTGATGCTGCTGCCGCCCAACGCCTACCGCGCCGACGAGCGGTCCGTGCTGGCGCACTACGCCGAGGTCGCACGGGCGGGCCTGCCCGTGGTGGCGTACAACAACCCGGTCGACACCATGGTCGACCTCGTGCCCGAACTCCTCGCCCGGCTGCACGGCGAGGGCCACATCCACGGCGTCAAGGAGTTCTCCGGTGACGTCCGCCGCGCCTACCGGATCGCCGAACTCGCGCCGGATCTCGATCTGCTGATCGGCGCCGACGACGTCCTGCTGGAGCTCGCCGTGGCCGGCGCCAAGGGCTGGGTGGCCGGCTATCCCAACGCGCTCCCCCGGGCGTCGGCCGAGCTGTACCGTGCCGCGACGGCCGGCGACCTCGCCACCGCGCTCCCCCTGTACCGGCAGTTGCACCCGCTGCTGCGCTGGGACTCACGGGTCGAGTTCGTGCAGGCGATCAAACTCTCCATGGACGTGGTCGGCCGGTACGGCGGACCGGTGCGCCCGCCGCGCGCCGCGCTGCCGCCCGAGCAGGAGGCGGCCGTCCGCGCCGCCACCGAGAAGGCCGTGGCCACCGGCCTCGCCTGACGCACGCGCCGCGGCGCGAAGCCCGTTCAGACCGACGTCACGACAGAGAGGCCGGAGCATGCGCAGCAAGCTCGTCCTGCACGCCGTCGACTCGCACACCGAGGGCATGCCGACCCGCGTGATCACCGGCGGGATCGGCGCCGTGCCCGGTGCGACGATGAACGAGCGGCGGCTGTACTTCCGGGAACACCGCGATCACATCAAGCGGCTGCTGATGAACGAGCCGCGCGGCCACTCCGCGATGAGCGGCGCGATCCTGCAGCCGCCGACCCGGCCCGACTGCGACTGGGGCGTCATCTACATCGAGGTCTCCGGCTATCTGCCGATGTGCGGGCACGGCACGATCGGGGTGGCGACCGTGCTGGTCGAGACCGGCATGGTGGAGGTGGTGGAGCCGGTGACCACCATCCGCCTCGACACCCCGGCGGGGGTCGTGGTCGCCGAGGTGGCGGTGGAGGACGGAGCCGCGCGCGACGTGACCCTCCGGAACGTGCCCTCCTTCGCGGCGGCCCTGGACCGCGAGGCCACGCTCCCCGACGGCCGCACCGTCACCTACGACCTCGCCTACGGCGGCAACTTCTACGCCATCCTCCCGCTCGACGCCTTCGGCCTGCCCTTCGACCGCGCCCGCAAGGACGACATCCTGGCGGCCGGCCTCGCGCTGATGCGGGCGATCAACGCGGAGTCCGAGCCGGTGCACCCCGAGGACCCGTCGATCCGCGGCTGCCACCACGTCCATCTGCACGCGCCGGACGCCACCGCCCGCCGCTCGCGGCACGCGATGGTCATCAACCCGGGCTGGTTCGACCGCTCCCCCTGCGGGACGGGGACGAGCGCGCGCATGGCGCAGCTGCACGCTCGGGGCGAACTGCCGTTGCACACCGAGTTCGTGAACGAGTCCTTCATCGGCACCCGTTTCACGGGCCGGCTGCTCGGGACCACCCGGGTCGGTCAACTCCCCGCCGTGCTGCCGAGCTTCACCGGCCGGGCCTGGATCACCGGCACCGCCCAGTACCTGCTCGATCCTTCCGATCCCTTCCCGGAGGGGTTCGTCCTCTAGACTTCGATGATGCGTGACATGGCACCGGGACCGCAGGACGCGGACGCACCCGCGCTCCCCCGCCTGGGCGGCCGGCGGAGCAGCTACCGCGAGCGGGTCGCCGACGCGCTGCGGGCCGCGCTGATCGCGGGCGAACTGCGGCCGGGGCAGGTCTACTCGGCACCTTCACTGGCGGCCCGCTTCGGGGTGTCGGCGACGCCGGTGCGCGAGGCCATGCTGGACCTGGCCAAGGAGGGCCTGGTCGACACGGTGCCGAACAAGGGCTTCCGGGTCACCGCGGTCTCCGAGCGGCAGCTCGACGAGTACACGCACGTCCGCGCCCTGATCGAGACGCCCACCGTGGTGGACCTGGCCCGTACGGCCGACCGGGTCTCCCTGGAGGCGCTGCGACCGGCGGCCCGGGAGATCGTCGCCGCGGCCGCGGCCGGGGATCTGATCGCCTACGTGGAGGCGGACAACCGTTTCCACCTCGGCCTGCTCGCTCTGGCGGGCAACGCCCACCTGGTGGAGGTGGTCGCCGGCCTGCGCGGCCGCTCCCGGCTCTACGGTCTGACGTCCCTGGTCGAGGCGGGCCGGCTGCTCGCCTCCGCCGAGGAACACCTCGAACTCCTGGACGCGCTGCTGGAGCGGGACGAGCAGGCCGTGCGCGAGGTCATGACCCGGCACCTCAGCCATGTCCGCGGCCTGTGGGCGGCGGCCGGGGACTGAACCCGGCGGGCCTCGGAACGGGCCCTGCCGTACGGGCGTCCGGCGATCACCGGCGGCCTCCGCCACCGGTGGGTGGCCCGGCCGCCTTCCACGACGTGGACGGCGCGAAGCTGTCCACGGGCCGCTACGAACTGCGCTTCGAAACACGCGCGGAAGTCCGGCGTTCGGGTCATCCAGGGCCGGGAGCTCCTGGAAATGACCAAGGGGCCGTATCGGATCCCTCCGACACGGCCCCTGGCCTGCGTGCTCACAAGTCGGGACGACAGGATTTGAACCTGCGACCCCTTGACCCCCAGTCAAGTGCGCTACCAAGCTGCGCCACGTCCCGTTGCCTCCCACGCGGCCCTGCCGCGTGATCACGCAGGTCAACCCTACCGCACCCGGGCGGGCGCCCTCACCGCCGTCAGCGCTCACGGGGCGGTGGCGGCCGCGGACGGCGCGACGAAGTGTCCGTCCGCCGGGCCCAATGCCGCACACACTGTCGACGGTCGCGCGGTGGCCCCGCTGGTTAGGGTCGCCGCATGACGCACAGCTTCGCTCTCCACATCCCCGACGCCGAACTCGAACCCGAGCCGCTCGACCCGGAGCAGATCGTCTCCGGGAACCCGGAGGTGACGGGCAAGGTGGTGTGGGAGTCGGCGGACGGCCGACAGATCCGCGGGGTCTGGCAGATCACGCCGGGCGTGGTCACCGACACCGAGGCGGACGAGTTGTTCGTGGTGATCAGCGGGTCCGCGACGATCGAGGTCGAGGGCGGCGCCACGCTGCGGGTGGGACCCGGCGACCTGGCCGTGCTGCGCACGGGCGACCGTACGACGTGGACGGTGCATGAGACGCTGCGCAAGGCCTACGCGATCAATCTGTGAGGGACGCCGTGCCGGGGGGCCGGCCGGCCGCGTCCGGATTGACACGCTCGCCATGTCCGCACAAAGGTGACCTGGACAGGGGTTGAACCGGTCCGGGCATGAGCAGAGGTGCTGTCATGGTGGATGCGCTCGGTGTCGCCGTCGTCGGTTTCGGCTGGATGGGCCGGGTGCACGCCCGGGCGTACGCACGTGTCGGGCACCACTATCCGCAACTGCCGCTGCGCCCCGAGCTGTCGACGGTCGCCGAGGAGGTGCCGGGCCGGGCCGAGGAGGCCGCCGAGCGGTTCGGGTTCGCCCGCGCCACCCGCGACTGGCGCGAGGTGGCCGCCGACCCGCGGGTGCGGGCCGTGAGCGTCACCGTGCCGAACTTCCTGCACCGGGAGATCGGGGTGGCGATGGCCAAGGCCGGCAAGCATCTGTGGATCGAGAAACCGGTGGGGCTGACCGGTGCGGACGCCCGTGCCGTCGCCGACGCGGTCGCGGAGGCCGGCGTCCAGGGAACGGTCGGCTTCAACTACCGCAACGCGCCCGCCGTGGAGGCGGCCCGCGACCTGATCGCCGGCGGGGAGATCGGCACGGTCACCCATGCCCGCATCCGACTGTTCAGTGACTACGCGGCCCATCCCGACGGGGCCCTGACCTGGCGCTACGAACGTGCCCGCGGCGGCAGCGGGGTGCTCGGCGACCTGGCCTCGCACGGCGCGGACCTGGCCCGCTTCCTGCTCGGCGACATCACCTCCCTCATCGCCGACACGGCCGTGTTCGTGCCCAAGCGGGCGCGTCCGGCGGGCGCCACCGCCGGACACGCGCGGGCCCTCGGCGGTGAGCACGGGCCGGTCGAGAACGAGGACTACGTCGGCTGTCTGCTGCGGTTCACCTCCGGCGCCCGCGGGGTGCTGGAGGCCTGCCGGGTCTCGGTCGGCGAGCAGAACAACTACGGCTTCGAGGTGCACGGCACGCGGGGCGCGGTCCTCTGGGACTTCCGCAGGATGAACGAGTTGGCGGTGAGCCGCGGCACGACGTACCAGGACCAGCCGGTGAGCACGGTGTACGTCGGCCCGGACGCGGGCGAGTTCGCCGCGTTCCAGCCGGGGGCCGCCAACGCGATGGGCTACGACGACCTGAAGGTCATCGAGGCGTACCGCTTCCTGCGCTCCATCGCCGAGGGCCGGCCGTACGGCACCACGCTGACGGACGCGGCGCGCGCTGCCGCGGTGCTGGACGCCATGGTGCGGTCCGCGGTGAGCCGGACGTGGGTGGACCTGCCACCCGGGCCGGTGATCGGCTGAGACAGGACCCGGAACGCACCGGGGCGGCCCCGACCGGCACGTCCCCCTCGCACCACCGCACCCAAGGAGCTGCCCCCTCATGCGCATCGGAATCCTCGGCCTCGGCCGCATCGGCGCCTTCCACGCCGAGACCCTCGCGGGGCTGGACGCCGTCGAATCGCTCGTCGTCGCCGACCCGTTCGCCGACGCGGCGAAGGCCGCCGCCGAGCGGTTCGGCGCCCGGATCGCGGACTCGCCGCAGGCGCTGCTCGCGGCCGGGGTGGACGGTCTGGTCGTCGCGGCGGCGACGGACGCCCATCCGGCGCTGATCCGGGCCGGGGTGGAGGCCGGCGTCCCGGTCTTCTGCGAGAAGCCGGTCGCCCGCACCATGGCGGAGGGCCTGGAGGTGCTCAAGGCCGTCCGGGGTGGCCAGGTGCCGGTGCAGATCGGCTTCAACCGCCGGTTCGACGCGGGTTTCACGGCCGCACGGGCCGCGGTGCGCGGCGGTGAGCTGGGCAAGCTGCACTCGGTCCGCTGCACGACCCTGGACCCCGCGCCGCCGCCCGCCGCGTACATCGCCGCCTCCGGTGGCATCTTCCGGGACTGCTCCGTCCACGACTTCGACGTCATCCGCTGGGTCACCGGCCGCGAGGTCACCGAGGTGTACGCGGCCGGCGGCAACCGGGGTGCCGGTCACATCAGGGAGGCGGGCGACGCGGACACCGCCGCCGCCATCCTCACCCTGGACGACGGCACGCTGGCGGTGATCTCCAACTCCCGTCACAACGCTCGGGGTTACGACGTCCGTATGGAGCTGCTCGGCTTCGAGGACTCCCTCGCCGTCGGCCTGGAGGACAAGCTGCCGCTGCGCTCGGCCGAGCCCGGAGCGACCTTCCCGTCCGGCGTCCCGCACGACTTCTTCATGGACCGCTTCGCCGCCGCCTACCGCGCCGAACTCGCCGCGTTCACCGAGGTGGTGGCCGGGGCCCGCCCCTCCCCCTGCACGGTCGAGGACGCCCTGGAGGCGGGCTGGATCGCCGAGGCGTGCACCCTGTCCCTGCGCGAGCATCGCCCGGTGACGGTCGCGGAGGTGCGGGCCGGCTGACGACGCCGTGCCCGCTAGCGCTCGCCGGCGATCCGCCCGCGGCTCAGAGGCAGTAGCGGACCAGCCATTCGTCGGGGTCGTAGGCGTCGCGAGCCGGGTCCCTCGGCAGGGCGGGCCGTGTCTCCACCGTGTCCTCGGGCCGGACCCGCTCCGGGAGCGTGCCGAACCGGGCGCGGCGCGCGGTCAAGCCCGTGTCGGGCGCCGGCTCCCGTTCGACCGTCCGCCGCTCGTCGCCCTCGTTCACTTCATACGCCTCGATCGACGTGTTCGTTTCGTGCGCGTCGTTCGTCAACTCGGTCTCCCCCTGCGCTCGTACGGACCCGTACACCCGTGGGAACGTACGGGACCGTCCTCCGGTTCCGTGTGCCGGTGCCGTCAGCCGGTCTCCTCCGGGGAGCCGGCCGTCGGAGCGGTGAGGTCCTCCGCCTCCGGCAGCCCGTCGACGTCCACGCCGCGCACCTGGGCCAGTTCGTGCTTGAGCGCGGCGAGTTCGGCACCGCCCGCCATGTGGTCGGTCAGCTCTTCGAGGGTGATCCCGGCGCGTCCGGCGCTGAGTTCGAGGGTGCCGAGGCGCAGCACGCTGAAGTGGTCGCCGACCATGTAGGCGTGGTGCGGGTTGTGCGTGATGAAGATGACGCCGAGGCCTCGGTCGCGGGCGGCGGCGATGTACTTCAGGACCACACCCGACTGTTTGACGCCGAGGGCCGCCGTGGGCTCGTCCAGGATCAGCACGCGGGCGCCGAAGTGGACGGCCCGGGCGATGGCCACGCACTGGCGCTGGCCGCCGGACAGGGTGCCGATGGGCTGCTCCAGGTCGTCCAGGACGATGCCCATGTTGCGCAGTTCCCGGTCGCAGGTCGCCTTCATGCGGGCGATGTCCAGACGCCGGACCGGCCAGGGCCCCCGGGTCAGCTCGGAGCCGAGGAAGAAGTTCCGCCACACCGGCATGAGGGGGACGGTGGCGAGGTCCTGGTAGACGGCGGCGATGCCGAGGTGGAGGGCTTCGCGCGGGGTGCCGAAGCGCACCGGCCGGCCGTCCACCAGGAACTCGCCCTCGGTGTGCCGGTGCAACCCGGAGATGATCTTGATGAGGGTGGACTTTCCGGCACCGTTGTCACCGAGGACGCAGGTCACCCGGCCCGCGCGCACCTCGAGGTCGACGCCGTGCAGGGCGCGGACGTTGCCGTAGGACTTTCCCGCGCCGCGCAGTTCGACGACCGGGCCGTCCGCGGCGGTCGCGGTGCCCTTCCGGGCCGTGCCGTGGGTTCCGGTTCCGTTCGTGGTCATCGAGGGTCACCTCCGGGTTGCCGTGCGCCGGACCCACAGATTGATCAGCACGGCGCCGAGCAGCATCGCGCCGAGGAAGGCCTTGAACCAGTCGGGGTTCCAGCCGGCGAAGACGATGCCCTGGTTCACCATGCCGAACATGAAGGCGCCGAAGACGGGGCCGATCGCCGAACCGTGGCCGCCGGTGAGCAGACAGCCGCCGATGACCGCGGCGGAGATGTAGATCAGCTCCTGGCCGACGCCCTCGCCGGACTGCACGGTGTTGAAGGAGAACAGGTTGTGCATGCCGGTGAACCAGGCGCCGAGGCCGACCAGCATGAACAGGGTGATCTTGGTGAAGGTGACCGGGACGCCGACGGCGCGGGCGCTCTCCTGGCTGCCGCCGACGGCGAAGACCCAGTTGCCGTACTTGGTGCGCAGCAGCATCCAGGTGGCGAGGGCGGCGAAGGCGAGCCAGTAGAAGACCGTGATCTTCACCTGGACGCCGCCGACGCCGACGGAGGAGGCGAAGATCCGCTTGGCCTGGCCGAAGCCGTCCATG
Source organism: Streptomyces sp. NPDC047869 (assembly GCF_040704065.1). Taxonomy (NCBI): domain Bacteria; kingdom Bacillati; phylum Actinomycetota; class Actinomycetes; order Kitasatosporales; family Streptomycetaceae; genus Streptomyces; species Streptomyces sp. NPDC047869. The sequence goes on along the minus strand of NZ_JBEYRK010000018.1, from coordinate 148,495 downwards.
TCGCTGATGTCGTCGGTGGCGACGTTGTCGGTGACCAGTTTGGTGACGGCGAGGTTGACGCCCTGGAGGATCAGGAAGGTGCCGAGGGTGACCAGGAAGCTCGGCAGCCCCGTTCTGATCACCATCCAGCCGTTGAAGGCCCCGATGCCCAGGGACAGCGCGAGGGCGACGACGATTCCGGTCCACACGTTCATCGTGAGCTGGTAGCTGAGCATGCTCGCGGTGAGCGCGGAGGTGATCACGGCGACGCCCGAGGACAGGTCGAACTCGCCGCCGATCATCAGCAGGGCCACCGGGAGCGCCATCATGCCGATCGTCGAGGACTGGTAGAGGACCGTGGCCATCGAGCTGCCCTGGCGGACCGAGGGCGCCGCGATCAGGAAGAAGACCAGTACGGCCAGGGCGCCGAGGAAGACGCCCACCTCCGGGCGGGCCAGCAGCCGCAGCGGTAGCGGACGCCGTGCGGTGCGGCCGTCGGCGGTCCCGGGGCCGGGTGCCGGCGGTGTGCCCGCCGCCGGCCCGGCGGGCCGGGTCACGCTCATCAGCGGGTGCCCTTGGCGGCGAACTCGGCGACCTTGTCGACGTTGGACCTGTCGACGAAGGCGGGTCCGGTCAGCACCGGCTGCTCGCCACCGCCGCTGTAGTTGCCGTTGTTCTTGTACAGCCACAGGGAGTCGATCGCCAAGTAGCCCTGGAGATAGGGCTGCTGGTCCACGGCGAACTGGATGGTGCCCTTCTTGACGGCGCCGGTCAGGGCCTTGTTCAGGTCGAAGGTGGCGATCCGGGCCTTGCTGCCCGCGTCGTCCACCGACTGCACGGCGGTCAGCGCGAAGGGGGCGCCCAGCGTGACCACGTAGTCGATCGCCTTGTCCTGCTTCAGCTTGGCCGTGATCGTCGACTTCACGGACGGCATGTCGGCGCCGTTCACGTACAGCGTCTGGGTCGTGCCGGTGAAGGTCTTCTTGACGCCGTCGCAGCGCTGGGTGAGGCCGATGTTGCCCTGCTCCTGGATCACGCACACGGCCTTCTTGGCCCCGACCTCGTTCAGCTTCTTGCCGAACGCCTCGCCGGCGACCGTCTCGTCCTGTCCGAAGAACTGCAGCAGGCCGAGCCTCTTCCAGTCGCTGAGGCCCGAGTTCAGGCCCACGACGGGTATGCCGGCCGCCTTGGCCTTGCCGACGACGTCCTTCATCGCGTCCGGCTTCGCCAGGGTGACGGCGATGCCGTCGACCTTCTGGTCGACGGCGTTCTGGACGAGCCCGGCCTGCTGCCCGGCGTTGGGGTCGTTGGAGTAGACCAGCTTGATGTTGTCCTTGGCGGCGGCCGCCTCGGCGCCCTTGCGGACGATGTCCCAGAAGGTGTCGCCCGCCGACTGGTGGGTGACCAGGGCGACGGTCATACGGGGGGTGTTCGCCTTGCCCGCGGAGGCGTTCGAATCGCCCTCCTCGGCCTTCTTCCCGCCGGACCCGCTGGAACAGCCGGCGAGGGTGAGGGCTGTCGCGGCGGCCACGGCCGCGACGAGGGCCGGCCGGCGGGAGCGGAAGTGAGCAGAGCGGTCCATTGTTCGTGCACCTCACTGTGCTACGGGGTAAGGACGCTGTTGCGTTGGCACGCGATCCAACCCGCCGCCGAGCCCGCTGTCAATCCTTTGTCAAGACATCATTTCAAAAAGCCGTGCCACGGCGATTACGTTTCGGGCAAGAGACCGGCCGACGTGAGCGGGACCTATTGACGCTCGGCGCACGTGGGGCTGTTATTACGCCCACGCTGTTCGGTCGAGTTGGTTTCTGATCGGTTTCGAGGACCTTTCGGTGATCGGCTCATCCCCTTGGCCGGACCCCGCAATCCTCAGGAGCCGCCATGCGCCTCTCCCCCTCCGGTCTTTCCCTCCCCGGGCCCAGCCGTCGGTCGCTGCTCCGCGGAGCGGGCGGTGCCGCGCTCCTCGCCGGTGCGGGCATACCCCTGCTGTCCGCGTGCGGCGGCAGCGGTTCCGCCGCCGACCCGAAGACCGTCACCCTCGGCTCCAACGCCTCCGACGCCGTGCCGAAGAAGGCGTTCGCGGAGATCTATGCGACGTTCAAGAAGCGGTCGGGCATCACGGTCGACGTGAACACCAAGGACCACAACACCTTCCAGGAGCAGATCAACTCCTACCTCCAGGGCACCCCGGACGACGTGTTCAACTGGTTCGCCGGCTACCGCATGCAGTTCTTCGCGGCGAAGAAGCTGGCGACGCCGATCGACGACGTGTGGGCGAAGATCGAGGGCAACTTCCCCGAGGCCATGAAGAAGCTCAGCAAGGGCGAGGACGGGAAGTACTACTTCGTGCCGCTGTACACGTACCCGTGGGCGCTCTTCTACCGCAGAAGCGTCTTCCAGCAGCACGGCTACGAAGTCCCCACCACCTGGGACCAGTTGATCGCCCTGTGCAAGCGGATGAAGAAGGACGGCCTGGTCCCGATCGCCTTCGGCGACAAGGACGCCTGGCCGGCGATGGGCACCTTCGACCAGATCAACTTCCGGCTCAACGGCTACGACTTCCATGTCGAGCTGATGGCCGGCAAGGCCTCCTGGACCGACGCGAAGGTGAAGTCGGTCTTCGACCACTGGAGCGAGCTGCTCCCCTACCACCAGGACGGCGCCATGGGCCGCACCTGGCAGGACGCCGCGCAGACCCTGGTGGCCAAGAAGGCGGGCATGTACCTCCTCGGCTCCTTCGTGGGGCAGCAGTTCACGGACCAGGCCGACCTCGACGACCTCGACTTCTTCGCCTTCCCGGAGATGAACCCCGCCTACGGCCAGGACACCGTCGAGGCGCCCACCGACGGCTTCATGGTCAGCAAGGCCCCCAAGAACCACGCGGGCGTGGTGAAGCTGCTGGAGTATCTCGGCACCCCGGAGGCCGAGGCGGTCTACCTCAAGGCCGACTCCAGCGTGGTGGCCGCCTCCAGCAAGGCGGACACCTCCTCGTACACCGCGCTGCAGAAGAAGGCGTACACGATGATCAGCGGCGCCAAGAGTCTCACCCAGTTCATGGACCGCGACAGCCGGCCGGACTTCACCTCCACGGTGATGCAGCCCGCGCTGCAGAAGTTCATCCAGAACCCCAAGGGCGTGGACGGACTGCTGTCGTCGATCGAGCGCCAGAAGAAGACCATCTTCGCGTCCTCGTGAGCGCCCCGATGACGACCGACACGACGACGAAGACGCCGGAGGCGGCCGCCGTGCCGCCTCCGGGCGCCGCGCCCGGTACGACGCGGGCCGCACGGGGTCACCGGCGCCTGCTGACCCGCCGCGACCGGATCACGCTCGCCCTCATGGCGGGCGTCCCCACGGTCCTGCACGTGGCCCTGGTCTGGGTCACCGCCCTCGCCTCGATCCTCCTCGCCTTCACCACCTGGGACGGCATCGGGTTCGACTCCATCCAGTGGGTGGGGCTGGAGAACTTCAAGCAACTCTTCAACGACAACCCGCAGTTCTGGCCCGCCCTCCAGCACAACGTCATCTGGTTCGCGGCCCTGATCCTCGTCCCGACGCCGTTCGGGCTGTTCCTCGCCGTGCAGCTGGACAAGCGGATCCGGTTCAGCCGGGTCTACCAGACCGCGTTCTTCCTGCCGGTCGTCATCTCGATGGCCTGCATCGGGTTCGTCTGGCAGCTCGTCTACAACCCGGACACCGGCCTGATCAACAGCATCGTCGGGGCCAACGAGCCCGGCCACTACATCGACTGGATCGGGGACCCCGATCTCAACCTGTGGGCGGTGCTCGTCGCCGCGTCCTGGCGGCACGCCGGCTACATGATGATCCTTTACCTGGCCGGCCTGAAGAGCGTCGACCCGTCCCTGCGGGAGGCGTCCGCGCTGGACGGGGCCAATGAGTGGCATTCGTTCCGGCACGTGGTCTTCCCGACCCTGCGCCCGACCAACACGGTCGTCCTCGTCGTCACCATCATCGAGGCACTGCGCGCCTTCGACCTGGTCTTCGTCTTCAACAAGGGCGCGCAGGGCACCGAGCTGCTGTCCATCCTGGTGACCAACAACATCATCGGCGAGTCCAGCCGCATCGGTTACGGCTCCGCCATCGCGGTGGTCCTCCTGGTGATCTCCCTCGCGGTGATCGTCCCGTATCTGGTGGCCACCTTCCGGAAGGAGCGGCGATCGTGAGCGCCCCCACCGCCGCACTCAGGCGGCGCGCCCCCGTGCGCCCGGCCCGGGTCCTGCTGCACGTCTTCCTCGCGGTCACGGCCCTGGCGTGGCTCGCGCCCCTGCTGTGGGCGGTCTTCTCGGCCCTGCGCCCCTACAGCGAGACCAGCGCCAAGGGGTACGTGTCCTGGCCGGACAAGCTCGGCCTGGACAACTTCACCCACGCGTACCAGCAGTCGGACATGACGCACTACTTCGTCAACACGCTGGTCATCGCCGTGCCGGCCGTGCTGCTGACGCTGTTCCTGTCCTCGTGCGTCGCCTTCTACGTCAGCCGGTTCGACTTCCGGGTCAACCTGGCGCTGCTGCTGGTCTTCACGGCGGGCAACCTGCTCCCGCAGCAGGTCGTCATCACGCCGCTGTACCGGATGTACCTGCTGACGGATCTGCCCGGCATCACCGCGAGCGGCAAGCTGTACGACTCCGCGCTCGGCCTCGTCCTCATCCACGTGGCGTTCCAGTCCGGCTTCTGCGCGTTCGTGCTGAGCAACTACATGCGCTCGCTGCCGCACGAGCTGACCGAGGCCGCGCTGGTCGACGGCGCCTCGGTGTGGCGGCTGTACTGGCAGATCACGCTGCCGCTGTGCAAGCCGGCGATGGCGGCCCTGGCGACCCTGCTGTCAATCTGGATCTACAACGACTTCTTCTGGGCCCTGGTACTGATCTCCACCGGTGAGAACATGCCGATCACCTCGGCCCTGAACAACCTGTCCGGCCAGTACTTCACCGACCCCAACCTGGTCGCCGCCGGCGCCCTGCTCACCGCGATCCCCACCCTGATCGTCTACTTCGCGCTGCAGCGCCAGTTCGTCAGCGGCCTGACCCTGGGCTCCAACAAGGGCTGACGGACGTCTCGCGGTACGAAGGCCTCAGACGAGCAGTTTTTTCGTCATCGAACGGGTCCAACGGGACAATAAGCGGCGATTTTGCGCCAGGTCGGGGCATCCCCGACCATGGGCTGGTCCCGGCGATCCCGGGAACACCCGTTCGATGAGAGGCACACCCACCCATGCACGTCACCGGGACCGCCGAGCAGCCGGCTCCGGCGCCCTCGGGAACCCACCCCGTTCCCGCCGAGGACCCGAACGGCGACACCGGACGGCACGCCCGCCGCTTCGGGCTGCCCGTAGCCACCGCCCTGGTCATGGGCAACATCATCGGCGGGGGCATCTTCCTGCTCCCCGCCTCCGTCGCCCCCTACGGCACCGTCAGCCTGGTCGCCTTCGCCGTCCTGACGGTGGGCGCCATCGCGCTCGCCCTGGTCTTCGGCCGGCTCGCCCGGCGCGACCCGCGCACCGGCGGCCCCTACGTCTACGCCCGCGAGGCCTTCGGCGACTTCGCCGGCTTCCTCGCCGCCTGGGCGTACTGGATCACCACCTGGGTATCGAACGCGGCCCTCGCCGTGGCCGCCGTCGGCTACCTCGACGTGCTGGTCCCGGTGGCCGGCCACCGCTGGAGCGCGTGCCTGGCCGCCCTGGTGCTGCAGTGGCTGCCCGCGCTCGCCAACTTCGCCGGCACCCGCTACGTGGGCGCCGTACAGCTCGTCTCCACGGTGCTGAAGTTCGTCCCGCTGCTGCTCGTCGCGGTCGGCGGGCTGTTCTTCTTCGACCCGGCGAAGCTCGGGCCGTTCAACGCCACCGGCGGCGGTGCCATCGGCGCGGTGTCCGCGTGCGCCGCCCTGCTGCTCTTCTCCTACCTCGGGGTCGAGTCCGCCGCCGTCAGCGCGGGCGAGGTCAGGGACGCCCGCCGCAACGTGGGGCGCGCCACCGTCATCGGCACCGCCGGCGCCGCCCTGGTGTACCTGCTGGGCACCCTGTCGGTCTTCGGCACGGTCGGACACGGCCGTCTGGTGACGTCCACCGCGCCGTTCTCGGACGCCGTGAACGCCATGTTCGGCGGAAGCTGGGGCGGCTGGGCCGTGGCCCTCGCCGCCCTGGTCTCGATGACCGGCTGCCTCAACGGCTGGACACTGCTGAGCGCCCAGACCCCGTACGCCGCGGCCCGCGACGGCCTGTTCCCCGCCGCCTTCGCGCGCCGCCGCCGGGGCGTACCGACCGTCGGCGTCGGTGTCACCGTGGTCCTCGCCTCGCTGCTCACCGTGTACAACTACACGGCGGGCTCGGCGAAGGTCTTCGACATGCTGGTGCTCGTCACCACCTTCACCGCGACCGTGCCCTACTTGCTGGCCACCGCCGCCCAGGTGTTCCACCTGGTGTCCGGCCGGCGCGAGTCGGTCGACCGGGCGCGACTGGTCCGGGACGCCGTGGTCGCCGCGGTTGCGGCCGCCTTCTCGATCTGGCTCGTCGCGGGCGCCGGCTACGCGGCGGTGTACCAGGGCGTGCTGTTCCTGTTCGCGGGGATCATCGTGTACGCGGTGATGGCGGCCCGGCGGCAGCGGACCGCCTGACCGGGGCTTCGGCGTCCGCGGCCGTCCGGGGCGCCCCGCTGCCGCGCGCGGCCCGCTAACGAGGTTCGTGGGCCGCCGCCCGGCAGGCGCCGTTCGCGGCGCCGCCCGCCACTCCGGCCTCGGTCAGCCCGGCCACACAGCTCTGCAGGTCTCCGACCACGCCGCGGCTGCAGGCCGCTGTCACGGAGTCGGTGGCGGTGGCACCGGCCTGTGCGGCCATCTGCGCGCAGGCGGGGATGTCCGCCCGGGCCGCGGGTGCGGTGAAAACCGCACCGCCGAGGGTGAGGGCCAGTGCGGTGAGGACACCGGCCGCACGGGTCGGACTGCGCATGAAAACCACCTGCTCTCCGGGACGTTCACTCGGGACGGAGACAGAAATCGGCCCGACCGGCTGCCGGTCGGGGGCCGCCCGGCAGACTCGCGAGCCCCTCACTCCAGCGTCGCATCCCCGCCCCCGCCCGTCCTGGGCAGCCGGGGGGCCACCCGCCGGACGCACGGAAGGCCGCTCTCCCATCAGTGAGAGAACGGCCTCCGACCTGCGTAAAGCATGGTCGGGACGACAGGATTTGAACCTGCGACCCCTTGACCCCCAGTCAAGTGCGCTACCAAGCTGCGCCACGTCCCGATGCGTTCACTCGCGGTGACCCGCGTGATCGCGCGAACAGCACTTTACCCCACGTGCGGGGGTGCGCCGAAGACGCCCCGGAACGGGACCGGGACAATGGGCCGTATGACAGACGCGGACACGGCAGCGGGAGGTCCGGCGGGCGGCCGGGACCGGGACCCGGACGGGCGGGCGCGCAGCGCCCGGCCCCGGGACGGGCTGGGACGGCCGCTGCCGTACGGGGCCGACGGGGTCGAACGGCAGCCGGAGGGGGTCGTACGGACCGCCCGGGAGACGGTCGCCGAGGCGCAGGCGCTGCTGGACGCGGGCCGGCCCTTCCACGCCCACGAGGTGTTCGAGGACGCCTGGAAGTCGGGGCCCGAGGACGAGCGCACGCTGTGGCGCGGTCTCGCCCAGCTCGCGGTGGGGCTCACCCACGCGGCCCGGGGCAACGACACCGGCGGGGCGCGGCTGCTGCGGCGCGGTGCGGGCGCGGTCGAGGAGTGGGAGGTCGCGCGGGGCGAGGACCGGCCCTACGGGATCGACCTGGCCGGGCTCGCCGTGTGGGCACGGGAGCTGGCCGGGCGGGTGGAGCGGGGGCCGGGGTCCGTCGAGGCGGCGGCCGAGGCGCCGCGGCTGGTCTCCTGACCGGCTCCCCCAGGGCCGCCACGGAGGCGGTGGCATCACTGTCGGTGGCATACGGCAGACTCTGGGCGTGCGAACGATTCATGTCATCGGTATCGGTGCGGGCGACCCCGACCAGCTGACCCTTCAGGCGGTCAAGGCGCTGCGGGGCACGGACGTGTTCTTCCTGCTCGACAAGGGCGAGGTGAAGAGCGACCTCACCCGGCTCCGCCGGGACATGCTCGACGCGCATCTTCCCGAGGGCGGGTTCCGGGTGGTGACGGCACGTGACCCGGAGCGGGACCGTACGGCGGGCGGGACCGCGTACTCCCCGGCCGTGGAGGACTGGCGCGTCGCGCGCGCGGGCATCTACGAGCGGCTGATCACCGAGGAACTGGGCGAGGACGGCACCGGCGCGTTCCTGGTGTGGGGGGACCCGTCGCTGTACGACAGCACGCTCGGCATCCTCCAGGAGGTGCTGGAGCGGGGTGCGGTCGAGTTCGATTACGACGTGGTGCCCGGCATCAGCAGCGTCTCCTCCCTGGTGGCCCGGCACCGCACGGGGCTGAACCGGGTGGCCCGGCCGGTGCAGATCACGACCGGGCGGCGGCTGGCCGAAGGCTTCCCGGAAGGGGTGGACGACGTCGTGGTGATGCTGGACGCGCACCAGGCCTTCCGGCGGTACGCGGAACAGGACATCGACATCTACTGGGGCGCGTACCTAGGCACCCCGGACGAGATCCTCGTCTCCGGCCCGCTCGCCGAGGCAGGACCCCGCATCGAGCGGGTGCGTGCCGAGGCCCGGGAGCGCAAGGGCTGGATCATGGACACATATCTGCTGCGCCGGAATCCCGGGGAGAGCTGAGGCCCAGCCGCTCCAGTACTCCGGCCACGTCGGACACCACCGTGGCGCCGGCGGGGGGTTCGGGACGGCGTACGACGATCACGGGCAGTCCCAGGTCCCGTGCGGCCGTCAGTTTCGCGGCCGTGGCCTCGCCTCCGCTGTCCTTGGTGACCAGGACGTCGATCCGGTGGGTGCGCAGGAGGCGGGTCTCGTCGGTCACCGTGAACGGGCCGCGGGCGAGGACCACCCGGGTGTCCGGGGGCAGCGGCGGCTCGGGCGGATCCACCGACCGGACGACGAAGGTCAGGTCCGTCAGGTGCCGGAAGGCGGCGAGCCCCAGGCGGCCGGTGCTGAGGAACACCCGTCGGCCCAGACGGGGCAGCGCCTCGGCGGCCGCGTCCAGCGAGCGGACGAAGTGCCAGTCGTCACCGGGCCGCGACCGCCAGCCGGGGCGGCGCAGCACCAGGGCACGGACCCCGGTGGCCGCCGCCGCGCGGGCCGCGTTGGCCGTGATCGTCTCGGCGAAGGGGTGGGTGGCGTCGACCAGGACGTCCACCCGGTGCGCCCGCAGCCAGTCGGCGAGGCCCTCCGGCCCGCCGAAACCGCCGATCCGCACCTCGCCCGGCACCGGCGCCGGACGGGCGACCCGGCCGGCCAGCGAGGTGGTCACCCGGACACCGGGGCGTGCGGCGAGTTCCGCGGCGAGACGGCGGGCCTCGGTGGTGCCGCCGAGGATCAGGACGTGCGGGGACATGGGGGTGAGCGTACCGAGGCCGCTCGGACCGGGCCGCGGCGCGGACGGCCACGGGCCGCGCGGGCGGCTACCGTCGGGCCATGGAATCCGTGCGTGCCGTCCTGATCGACATCGACGGTGTCCTCACCGTCTCCTGGAAGCCGCTGCCGGGTGCGGTGGAGGCGCTGGCGCGGATCCGCGGGGCCGGTCTCGGTGTGGTCCTGGTGACCAACACGACGTCCCGTTCGCGGGCGTCGATCGTCCGGACGCTGTCGGGGGCCGGCTTCGAGGCGGATGTGGAGGAGGTGCTGACCGCGCCCGCCGCCACGGCCGTCCATCTCGCCGAGCACTACCCGGGCGCCCGCTGCACCCTCCTGAACAGCGGGGACGTGGGGGCGGACCTGGGGGACATCACCGTGGTGGACGACGGTGCGGACGTGGTCGTGGTGGGGGGTGCGGGGCCGGAGTTCGACTACGCGGCGCTGAACCGGGTCTTCGGGCAGTTGCAGCGCGGGGCGCGACTGGTCGCCATGCACCGCAATCTGTACTGGCGGACCGACTCCGGGCCGCAACTGGACTCCGGTGCCTTCCTGCTCGGTCTCGAGCGGGCGGCGCGGGTGGAGGCGGAGGTCACGGGCAAGCCGTCCCGGGCGTTCTTCGAGGCCGCGCTGTCCCGGCTCGGCGCGGGTGCGGACCAGGCGCTGATGGTGGGGGACGACATCGAGTCGGACGTCCTCGCGGCGCAGCGTGCCGGGCTCACCGGGGTCCTGGTGCGGACGGGGAAGTACCGGCCGGAGACGCACGAGAACGCGAGCGGCACTCCCGACCACGTCGTGGACTCCTTCGCGGACGTCCCGGCGCTGCTGGGCCTAGCGCAGCAGTAGCTGCACACCGCCGACGATCGTCGCGGCGATCACCAGTTGTTCGAAGAGCCGCTGGTTGATCCTGTTCACAGCCCATTTGCCGATCAACGCGCCGGGCACGACGAACACCACGAGCGCGGCGTCGAGGAGCAGGGAGCGGCCGTCGATCAGGCCGAGTCCGGCGCTGAAGGGCACCTTGGACACGTTCACGATGAGGAAGAAGAAGGCCGACGTCCCGAGGAAGCCGAGCTTGCGGAAGCCCGCGGAAAGGAGATACATCGACATCACCGGGCCGCCCGCGTTCGCGACCATCGTGGTGAATCCGCCGAGGACGCCGTACGAGCGCGCCTTGATCCGGCCGGCCCGGGTGGTGACCTCGTCCGGCTCGGCCTCCGTCCCGGCCCCGCGCCGCCGCCACAGCGTGACGCCGGCCATGAGCAGCAGGATCGCGCCGATCGAGGTCCGTACCACCGCGTCGTCGGCCCACAGCAGGAACAGGGTGCCGGCCACCACGCCGGCCGCGACGGCCGGGAACAGCCGCCACAGCGTGGGCCAGTGGGCGTGCCGCCGGTAGGTGAGCACGGCGAGCACATCACCGGCGATCAGGATGGGCAGCAGAACTCCGGTGGAGGCGCGGGCGGGCAGGACCGCGGCGAAGACCGCGAGGCTGACCGTGTTGGCCCCGCTGACGGCGGTCTTGGAGAAGCCCACCAGCAGGGCCGCGAGGGCGAGGGCGGCGAACCCCCAGCCGGATATGTGCCAGAGCGTCATCGTGTTCATACGGCGACCGATGCTATGTGCACGCGTCCGGCGCGTCGGACCGTTTTCCACGCGGCGCGGGTACGTGGACCGGCCGAGGTGCTCCCTGGACCGGGTCCCTCGGTCCGATCCCCTTGCCGGGGAGCGTCGTTTCCCCGCCGGAGCCCTGCTAGCCCCTCTCGACCAGCACGGCGCTGCCCTGTCCCACGCCCACGCACATGGTCGCGAGCCCGCGCCCGGCGCCCGTGCGCCGCATCCGGTGCAGCAGGGTGGTGAGGATGCGGGCGCCGGAGCAGCCGAGTGGGTGGCCGAGGGCGATCGCGCCGCCGGTGGGGTTCACCAGGTCGGGGTCGATGCCCAGTTCGTCGACGCAGGCGAGGGCCTGGGCGGCGAACGCCTCGTTGAACTCGGCCTCCCTCAGGTCGCCGATGGTCCAGCCGGCCCGGGCCAGCGCCTTGCGGGTGGCGGGGACCGGGCCGATGCCCATCACGTCGGGATGGACGCCCGCGGAGGCACCGGCGACGTACCGGCCGAGGGACTCCAGGCCCAGCTCGTTCAGTGCCTCCTCGCTGACCAGCAGCAGTCCGGCGGCGCCGTCGTTCATCGGGGACGCGTTGCCCGCCGTGACCGTGCCGCCCGCGCGGAACACCGGCTTCAGGCGGGACAGCTTCTCCAGCGAGGTGTCCTCGCGGACGCACTCGTCCTGGCCGACGGTGATGCCGTCGGGGCGGTCCACGGGCAGGAGTTCGTCGTCGAAGTGGCCGTTCTTGCGGGCGGCGGCGGCCAGTTGGTGGCTGCGCAGGGCGAACTCGTCCTGGCGGGCGCGGGAGACGCCGTACCGCTCGGCGACCTCCTCGGCCGTCTCGCCCATGGCCAGCAGGCCGTGCAGGTCCTTCATGGCGGGGTTGACCAGGCGCCAGCCCAGCCGGGTGTCGTGGGTCTCGATGCGGTGCGGCAGGGCCTCGTCCGGGCGGGGCAGCACGAAGGGGGCGCGGCTCATGGACTCGGAGCCGCCCGCGAGCACGATGTCGGCCTCGCCGGCGGCGATGGTGCGGGCGGCGGCGGTGACCGCCTCGAGGCCGGAGGCGCACAGCCGGTTGACGGTGGCGCCGGGCACCGACTCGGGCAGGCCCGCGAGCAGCGCGGCCATCCGGGCGACGTTGCGGTTGTCCTCGCCCGCCTGGTTGGCGGCGCCCCAGTAGACGTCGTCGATGCGGGCCGGGTCCAGGGCGGGCAGGTCGGCCACCAGACGGCGGATCACGGTCGCCGCGAGGTCGTCGGGCCGCACCGTGGAGAGGGCACCGCGCAGTTTGCCGATGGGGGTGCGGCGGGCGGCCGCGAAGTGGACGGGACGCACGGCTGGGACTCCTGACCGACGACGTTGTGGATCAGCACGGACCGGGGTCCGTTCGGCAGCACCCTTAATTAGCACTGCTAGTTTTGGACTATAGCCCGACCGCCCGCCCCCTGGGAAGATCCTCCCGTGACCCGCGCCGAACCGGCTGGAGGAGACATGACCGACGTCCGCGAGCACGACCTCGGCGGCATCACCTTGACCGAGTGGCCGCACCCGGAGCCGCGGTACCTGGCCGTCATGGTGCACGGGTACGGCGAGCACGTCCGCCGGTACGACGAACTGGCCGACGCGCTGACCGCGGACGGGGCGGCGGTGTACGGCCCCGATCACGTCGGGCACGGGCGGTCGGCGGGCGAGCGGGTGGTGATCGAGGACTTCGAGGACGTGGTCACGGACGTGCACCGGGTGGCCGGACTGGCCCGCGCCGCGCATTCCGGGCTGCCGCTGGTCATGCTCGGCCACTCCATGGGCGGCCTGATCGCCGCCCGGTACGCCCAGCGGTACGGGTCCGAGCTGAGCGCACTGGTGCTGTCCGGGCCGGTGATCGGCGCCTGGGAGCTGCCCGGCCGGCTGCTCGCCCTGGACGAGATCCCGGACACCCCGATCAGCCCCGCCGCGCTCTCCCGCGACCCCGCGGTGGGCGCCGCGTACGCCGCCGACCCGCTGGTCTGGCACGGCCCGATGAAGCGGCCGACGCTGGAGGCGTTCGTCCGCACCCTCGACGCCGTCGACGAGGGCGGGGACATCGGGGCGCTGCCGCTGCTGTGGCTGCACGGGGACGACGACCGGCTGGTGCCGCCGCCGGGCAGCCGGGTGGGCGTGGAGCGGCTCAGCGGCGGACGGCTGACCGAACGGATCTTCGCCGGGGCACGGCACGAGGTCTTCAACGAGACGAACCGGGCGGAGGTCCTCGCCGAGGTCATCCGCTTCCTGGACCGGGTACTCCCCCGCTGATCAGGCACGTTTGCCCCGGCACCCGCCGGGCACCCGCATCGTCGGACGTGACGCCACGAAGCCGGATGTCACGGCATCAAGCCGTACGGAACGCCATGAACCGGCACGTCACGAATGAATGACGACAGAAGGAGAGAACAGCGCCATGACCGTGGTGAAGAGCACGCTGTCCGACGAGGCGCTCAAGATCACCGGTAGCGCCTTGCAGGACACCCTCGTGGACCTGCTGGGTCTGTCGCTGATCGGCAAGCAGGCCCACTGGAACATCGTCGGGCCGCGGTTCCGCTCGATCCACCTCCAGCTCGACGAGGTGGTCGACACGGCCCGCGCCCACTCCGACACGGTCGCGGAGCGCGCCGCCGCCCTCGGCCTGCCGCCGGACGGGCGGCCCGAGACCGTCGCCGCGGCCCTCGCCCTGCCCCGGACCAAGGAGGGCTGGCTGCGTGACACCGAGGTGGTGGAGCTGATGGTGTCGGCCCTCGAGTCGGTGATCGGCCGGCTGCGGGAGCGCATCGCCGCCACCGACGAGCCGGACCCGGTCACCCAGGACCTGCTGATCGCCATCACGGCCGACCTGGAGAAGCAGCGCTGGATGTTCGAGGCCGAGAACTGGCCCCGCGACGAGAAGTGAGCCGGCACCGGCCCGACGCACGACGGCCGGCCCGCCGCGGGTGAGCCGGCCCCCGCAACGGAAGGGGAAATCCATGGCGGACGCACTCGAGATCGACGCGCTGTGGGAGGACTTCCACCGCGTGGTGAACATGACCTCGGCGGAACTCGCCGCCTGGCTCAGGGTCCGGGACGCCGACGAGGAGGTGGAGCCGCTGCCCGACCAGGCGGGCTCACCCACCGGGCAGCACGTCCTCGCCATCCTGCAGAAGCGGCGCACCGACCTGACCGACGACGACGTCCGGGTGATGCACCGGGTCGTCGACACCGTCGTGGACCTGGTGGACATGGAGAACGAGCCCGAGCCGGAGCGCACCCCGGAGGACACCCGCCGCCGGCACCGGCTGATGACGCTGGGGCACGACCCGCTCAAGCCGTAGGACGCGACGTGAACCGCGACGAACGGGTCGTGCGAGAGCTGGTGTCCGGGTACGGGCGGACGTACGCCGAAGAAGCGGGCATACGGCTGAAGGACACCCCGCAGCCGCTGTACCGGCTGCTCGTCCTCTCCCTCCTGCTGAGCGCGCGGATCAGGGCCTCGGTCGCGCTCGCCGCGGCCCGCGCGCTGCACGAGGACCGCCTCGACAGCCCCCGCCGCATGGCCGGGGCGGACTGGCAGCAGCGCGTGGACGCGCTGGGCCGCGGCGGCTACCGGCGCTACGACGAGCGCACGGCCACGCAACTCGGGGACGGCGCGAAGCTGCTGAACGACCGCTGGGGCGGGGATCTGCGCCGGCTCCACGAGAAGGCGGGCGACGACACCGGCGAACTCAGGCGGCTCCTTCAGGAGGAGCCGGGCATCGGGCCGGCCGGCGCCGACATCTTCCTGCGTGAGGCCCAGCGGGTGTGGCCGGATGTCGCGCCGTACTTCGACGCCAAGGCGCTGTCCGGCGCCGGCCGGCTGGGCCTGCCGGAGGACTCCGGCCGCCTGGCGCGGCTCGCCGGGGACACCGAACCGGCCGTACTGGCCGCGGCGTTGGTACGGGCGGCGCTGGACGGACAGGTGGCCGAAGACTGTCTGCGCCGCGCCTCATGATCGTGTCACACTGCTCCCGATCCCCCGGCTGACCACGGGGGTCCGGTCGAGCGGAGGAGCAGCACGTGACGGGGACCGAGCCGGCCGCCCAGGCGATCGACACCACCCGGCCGCATCCGGCCAGGGTCTACGACTGGTTCCTCGGCGGAAAGGACAACTACCCCGTCGACGAACAGCTCGGCCGGCAGATCGCGGCGATCGACGGCGGCGCCCCGCGCGCGGCACTCGCCAACCGGGCCTTCATGCGCCGCGCCACCCGAGCGCTGGCCGGGGACTTGGGTATCCGCCAGTTCCTGGACATCGGCACCGGCATACCCACCGAACCGAATCTGCACCAGATCGCCCAGTCCGTCACGCCTGACGCCCGCGTCGTCTACGTGGACAACGACCCCATCGTGCTGGCCCACGCGCACGCGCTGCTGCGCGGCACCCCGCAGGGCGTGACCGAGTACCTCCAGGCCGACGCCCGCGATCCGGGCGCCATTCTCGAACAGGCCTCCCGCGTACTGGACCTCGGCCGCCCCGTCGCCCTCTCCCTGATCGCGCTGCTGCACTTCGTCGCCGACGAGGACGGCGCCCACGAGCTGGTCCGCACGCTGGTCGACGCGCTGGCCCCGGGCAGTTGCCTGGTGCTGTCGATGTTGACGGCCGACTTCGAGCCGGAGAACGTCCGGCGGGGCATCGCCGCGTACGCGGCGGGCGGAGTCACCCTGGTGGCCCGCTCACGGGCCGAGGTCGGAGTGTTCCTCGAAGGACTCCAACTGCTGCCGCCCGGGATCGAGTCGGTCGCCCGGTGGCGCTCGGAGGACGGGCCCGACGGCGCCGCACCGGTCTCGCTGTACGGCGCGGTCGGGCTGAAGCGCTGACTCAGGCCCGCTGCAGCGGTATCCCGATCACCTCGGCGATCGTCCGCAGCACCCCGTTGTCGTTGTTGGCCGGGGCGAGCCGGCGTGCCCTGCGGACGACCTCCGGGTGGGCGTTGGCCATGGCGAAGGACCACTCGGCGGCGTCCAGCATCTCCAGGTCGTTGAGATAGTCGCCGAACACCATCGTCTGCGCCGGTGTGATGCCCAGTTCGCGCTGGAGGCCGCGCAGGGCGGCGCCCTTGTTGGCGGTGCGGTTCATGACGTCGACCCAGTGCTCCCCGGACACGACGACCTGGTGGGTGGCGGCGAACGCCTCGAGGGCCGGGGCGGTGCTGTGCTCGGCCGAGCCGAAGTCGAACAGCGCCACCTTGATCACCTCGTCCTCGACGGCGGTGACGTCCTCGACGACGCGGTGCTCGACGTAGTACTTGCGCACCTCCGCGAGGAACGCCTCGTCGGACCGCTCGACGTACGCCGACCGCTTGCCGCAGACGACGGCACCCACGTCGACGCCGTCCGCGGCGAGCCGCCGTACCGTACGGGCGACGTCCGCAGCGACGGCCGGCTCCAGCGGGTCGGAGCTGAGTTCCACGCCGTCGCGGACGACGTAGGTGCCGTTCTCCGCGATGAACACCATCCCCTCGGCGACGTCCGCGAACTCCCGGGCCAGCGTGGCGTACTGGCGGCCGCTGGCCGGGCTGAACAGCACGCCGCGGCGGCGCAGTTCGGCGAGCATCGGCCACAGGCCGTCGGGGACGCGCTTGGCGTCGTCCAGCAGTGTGCCGTCCATGTCGGTGACGACGAGCCGGATGCCGACGGAGCCGGTGACGGGTGCGGGGACGTCGGCGAGGGGCGCGGGCGTGGCGTGCATGTCCTGCTTCCGGATCGGGGATGGGTACTGATCCAGTGTTCCTCATGCGCCGCGGGGCACCGGAGGGTGCCCGGCCCCTCACGCTCCGGGTTTCCCGGGACAGCGCGATCAAGGAGCGGCACAATGACTGCGGGCAACCGCACGTGAGAGGGGCGGATACGTGAGCGAGGGGCATTCCCCTGCCGCCGGACCGGCGAGGCTGAACACCTCCGTGGCGCACAACGCGCGGGTCTGGAACTACTGGATCGGCGGCAAGGACAACTACGAGGTCGACCAGCGAGTCGGCGAGCACGTCGCCGGGATGTTCCCGGTGATCCGGGCGGTGGCCCGGGCGGACCGGGACTTCCTCGGCCGGGCGGTGCGCTACCTGGCCGCCGAGCGCGGGGTGCGCCAGTTCCTCGACGTGGGCACGGGCCTGCCGACGGTGGACAACACCCACGAGATCGCGCAGCGTGTCGCGCCCGACTCCCGGATCGTGTACGTCGACAACGACCCGATCGTCCTGGTGCACGCCCGCTCGCTGCTCACCAGCTCACCCGAGGGCGTCACCGACTACATCGACGCCGATGTGCACGACGCCGAGGCCATCGTGCGCGGCGCGGCCGGGACCCTGGACCTGGACCGGCCGGTCGCGGTGATGATGCTGGGCATCCTCAATTTCGTCCTGGACGTGGACGAGGCCCGGGACATCGTGCGGCGGATCATGGCGGCGGTGCCCTCCGGCAGCTTCCTGGTGCTCACCCACCCCACCTTCGACGCCGAGGTCGGCGGCGAGGGCAACATCGCCGCGATGGAGT
Organism: Streptomyces sp. NPDC047869; assembly: GCF_040704065.1. NCBI lineage: Bacteria > Bacillati > Actinomycetota > Actinomycetes > Kitasatosporales > Streptomycetaceae > Streptomyces > Streptomyces sp. NPDC047869. The sequence continues at coordinate 130,909 of NZ_JBEYRK010000018.1, read as the reverse complement.
TCTGGAACGCCAACGCCACCCCGCCGATCGTCGCCCGCGGCCGCGCGGACATCGCCGGGTTCCTCGACGGTCTGGAGCCGGTGGAGCCGGGCCTGGTGCCGTGTTCGCAGTGGCGCGCCGAACCCGACGGCGCCGCGGTACCGCAGTTCGGCGCGGTGGCCGTGAAACCCTGAGCGGACCCGCGGACCGGAGCCGAGCCCGGCCCCGCCGCCCCCGGCCGGGGCCGAGCCCGTCGAGGAGGACGTATGACCACCCTTGCCGACCCGGTGCCCGGCGGGCGGCCCGGCGACCCGGAGCGGGTCGCCGCGCTCACCGCCGAGCTGACCGCGCGGGGCGTGCACGGCATCGTCCTCGCGTACGTGGACACCGCGGGCGTCGGCCGGGTGAAGACCATCCCGACGGCCCGGCTGGGGGCGGCCGCGGCCTGGGGGGTCGGCATGTCGCCGGTCTTCGACACGTTCCTGGCCGACGACTCGATCGTCACCACCGACGTCCTCGGCTCCCCGGACGGCGACCTCAGGCTCTACCCCGATCTCGACCGGCTGGTGGTGCTGGCCGGGCAGCCCGGCTGGGCCTGGGCGCCCGTGGACCGGATCACGCAGGAGGGCGAGCCCCACCCCGGCTGCTCCCGCACCTTCCTGCGCCGGATCGTCGCACAGGCCGCCGAGGAGCACGGCCTCGCCTTCCGGGCGGCCATCGAGGTCGAGTGGGCCTTCGGACTCGACGGCACGCCCGACGGGGAGTTCGTCCCGGCGGTGACCGGTCCGGCGTACGGCGCCGCCCGGCAGGTCGGGCTGAGTGACTGCACGGCCGACCTGTACGCGGCGTTCGCGGCCCAGGGCGTGGACGTCGACCAGATCCACCCCGAGTACGCGGCCGGGCAGTTCGAGGTCTCGGTGGGCGCGCTGGACCCGGTGGCCGCCGCCGACCGCAGCGTCCTGGTGCGCCAGACGATCCGGGCGGTGGCGCGGCGGCACGGCCTGCGGGTGTCCTTCTCTCCCGCGGTCCTCGCCGAGGGCGTCGGCAACGGCGGGCATCTCCACCTGTCGTGCTGGCGCGAGGGGACGAACCTGCACGCCGGCGGCGACGGCCGGTACGGCATGACGGCCGAGGCGGAGTCGTTCGCGGCCGGGGTGCTCGCGCACCTGCCCGCGCTGACGGCGGTGACCGCGCCCAGCCCGGCCAGCTATCTGCGGCTCAGGCCCTCCCAGTGGGCGGGGGTGTTCGCCGCGTGGGGCCGGGAGACCCGCGAGGCCGCGCTGCGGATGGTCACCGGCACGACGGGCCGCCGGGCCCAGGAGGCGAACATGGAGGTCAAGCCGGTCGACCTGGCCGCCAACCCGTATCTCGCGTTCGGCTGCGTGATCGCCGCCGGTCTTGACGGCCTGGCGGCGTCCCGGACGCTGCCGGAGGAGATCACCGGGGACCCGGCCCGGTACGGCCCGGACGAGGCCGCGGCTCTCGGCGTACGCCGCCTGCCGGCGTCGCTGCTCGGGGCCGTCGGGGAGTTCCGCGCCGACGAGGTGCTGCGGGCCGCGCTGGGCCCGGTCCTGGCGGACGCGGTGACCGCCGTACGGCTCGGTGAGGCGACGGCGGTGGACGGCCTGGACGACGCCCGGGTCGCGGCGGCCTACCGCTGGACGTACTGACATGGCCGCCCCCGGGCCGGTCCACGATGCCCTGGCCGCGCTGCCGCTGGTGGACCACCACTGCCACGGCGCCGTCACGGCCGACCTCACGCCCGCCGGGTTCGAGTCGCTGATCACCGAGGGAGACGTCTGGCCCGGCGTGTCCGCCTTCGACAGCCCGGTCGGCGTGGCGGTGCGCCGCCACTGCGCGCCCCTGCTGGACCTGCCCCGGCACGCGCCCCCCGCCGAGTACCTGGCCCGGCGCCGCGAGCTGGGCTGGCGCGAGGTCAACCGGCGCTTCCTGACCGCCGCCGGAGCCGAGGCGTTCTGCGTCGACACCGGCTACGCCCCGCATCCCGTCACCTCCCCCGCCGAGCTGGCCGAGGCCTCGGGCGCCGCCGCCCACGAGGTGGTGCGGCTCGAACAGGTGGCCGAGGAGGTGGTGGCCCGGGGTGTCACGGCAGGTGGTTACGCCGGCGCGTTGAGGTCGGCCGCCGAGGAGGCCGTACGACGGCCCGGCGTCATCGCGGTGAAGTCGGTGGCCGCCTACCGCACCGGCTTCGCCCTCGCCCCGGAGCGGCCCTCGGACGGCGAGGTGACCCGGGCGGCCGGGCAGTGGCTCGCGCGCGGCGGGCGCCTCGACGACCCGGTCCTCGTACGGCATCTGATGTGGACCGCGGTCGGCCTGGGGCTGCCACTGCAACTGCACACCGGCTTCGGCGACGCCGATCTGCGGCTGCACCACGCCGACCCCGCGCTGCTCACCGACTGGCTGCGGCTGACCGCCGGGACGGTCCCGGTCCTGCTGCTGCACTGCTGGCCGTACCACCGCCAGGCCGCCTATCTGTCGGCGGTGTTCGAGCAGGTGTACCTGGACGTCGGCCTGGCCCTGCACTACACCGGCCCGGCCCGCTGCCGGGCGGTACTGGAGGAGGCCCTGGAGATCACCCCGTTCCGCAAACTGCTGTACAGCTCCGACGCCTACGGTGTGGCCGAGTTCCACCACCTCGGCGCGCTGTCCTTCCGGCGCGCCCTGGGCGCCCTGCTCCAGGACCGGGTGGACGCGGACGAGCTGAGCCTGCCCGACGCCCTGCGCATCGCGGCCTGGACGGGCCGCGACAACGCCCGCCGACTGTACGCACCGACCATGGACGAACCGGCCCGCGACCGCAGCGAGCGCCCCACCCGGAAAGTATGATCAAGCAATGTCTGACATCACCGAAACCACGCCCGGCTGGCTGACCTCGGACGAGCTGGAGATGGCCAGGGCCCGGATGCCGATCCTCTACGTCGAGGCCGTGCCCGTGCGCGTGGACGACAGCGGCGAAGTCACGAGCATCGGGCTGCTGCTGCGCATCGGCCCGGACGGAACGGTGAGCCGGACCCTGGTGTCCGGCCGGGTCCTGCACCACGAGCGGGTACGGGACGCCCTGCTGCGCCATCTGGAGAAGGACCTCGGCCCGGTCGCCCTGCCCCGGGTGCCGGCCTCCCTGCAGCCGTTCACGGTCGCGGAGTACTTCCCGACGGCCGGCATCACGCCGTACCACGACCCGCGTCAGCACGCCGTGTCGCTGGCGTACGTGGTGCCGGTGACCGGCGACTGCCGTCCCCGGCAGGACGCCCTCGACCTGGTCTGGTTCAGCCCCCAGGAGGCCGCCTCGGCGGCGTTGCAGGGTGAGATGCCGGGCGGGCACGGCGTGCTGTTGAAGCAGGCCCTCGCCCATGTGGGGCTGGTGTCCTGACACCGGTGGCGGGTGCCGCTTCCGGCCGCGGCACCCGGCCCGCTCCCGCTGAGGCCCGGGGCCGCCAATGCCACAATCGAAGGACGACACAGCCGCCACGGGGGATCGTGTCAGGAGGCCGGCATGCACCTCTCGATCCACGGGCTGTCCGCACCGGTCCGCCGTGACCGGCGGGCGGGCGCCGGGACCGGACCACGGGCCCCCGGGCGCGCGTGATGGCCGGGAACCGGGAGGGCCGGCACCCGCGCCACCCGACCCTGCCCGACCTGCACTCGCGCCTGCGTTGCGAGCTGGGCCGGATCGACGAGCAACTGCGCGGCCTGCTGTCCACCATGGACCGGCTGCAGGGCCTGCTGGACGCGGTGGTGGCCATCAGCCGCGAGGTGGAACTGCCCGCGGTGCTGCACCGCATCGTGACCACCGCCATGGAGCTGGTCGGCGCCCGCTACGGCGCCCTCGGCGTGCTGAACAGGCCCGGGCAGGGCCTGGAGCAGTTCATCGCCGAGGGCCTGTCCGAGCCGGAGCGCCGTGCTGTGGAGGCGTCCGGTCTGCCGCGTGGCCTGGGCGTCCTCGGCCACCTGATCCGCTACCCGGAGCCGTTGCGGGTCGACGAGATCACCGCCCACCCGTCCTCCGTCGGCTTTCCGGCCGGCCACCCGCCCATGCGCACGCTGCTGGGTGTCGCCATCAGCGTCCGCGGCGAGATCTACGGCGACCTCTACCTCTCCGAGCGGCTGGACGGACAGCCCTTCGACAAGCACGACGAGAACGTCGTCGTCGCCCTGGCCAGCGCCGCCGGTATCGCGATCGAGAACGTCCGGCTGTTCGAACGGATCCGGGTCAACGCCGAGCAGTTCCAGCGGCTGCTGCTGCCCACTCTGCCCGACCTGCGGCCCTTCACCGCCGCCGCCATCTACCGGCCCGCCGCGGAGCCCAGCCAGCTCGGCGGGGACTGGTACGACGCCATCCAGCTCCCCGACGACGTCGTGGCCGTCGTCATCGGTGACGTGGTGGGCCACGATCTGCAGGCGGCGGCGGCCATGGCCTCCACCCGCAACATGATGCGCGCCCTGCTGTTCGACCACCGCAATCCGCCCGGCGTGGTCCTCACCCAGCTCGACCGGACCCTGGAGGCGATCACCAACAACCCGGTCACGACGACCACCCTGGCCCGCATCGAACCGGAGGGGGCGGGCTGGCGGCTGCGCTGGAGCACCGCCGGTCACGTCCCGCCGCTGCTGATCGCCCCGGAGCACCGGGCGGAACTGTTGTTCTCCGAGCCCGGGCTGCCGCTCGGCGTGGACACCGGGCAGCCCCGCCCCGAGCACTCCCGGCTGCTGCCCCCGGCCGCCACGGTGGTCTTCTTCACGGACGGTCTCGTCGAGCATCCCGACCACGCGATCGACGAGAGTTTGCGCGAACTCGCCGAACTCGCCGCCGCGTACGCCGCCCTGCCGCTGCCGGAGTTCGTCCGGGCACTCGCGGACCACCACCCCAGCGACGGCCACGACGACATGGCCATCCTCGCCCTGCGCACCCCGCCCGCCTGACCAGCGGATCCACGGCTCACCACGCTGCCGGGCGGAACTCCCGGATCGGACGGATGATGGCTTCGAGGCGATGGTGAGCGGAGGTCGCCCGATGACTGTGGCGTGGCGGGAACGGCTCCGGCGCGGTGGCTTGGCCGCCTTGGAGATCTGTGTCCTCGCCGCGCTCTACTACGGCTCGGCCAGGCTCGGCCTGCTCCAGCAACTGGTGCGCGGCCAGGTCACCCCCGTGTGGCCGCCGAGCGGGATCGCGGTGGCGGCGCTGCTGATGCGCGGCCCGCGGCTCTGGCCCGGCATCACGCTCGGCGCGTTCCTCGTCAACATCACGCTGGGGCCGTCGGTCACGGCCGTGCTCGCCATCATGGCCGGGAACACCCTCGCGCCCCTGTGCTCCTACGCGCTGCTGCGCCGCACGGGCTTCCGCGAGGAGCTGGACCGGCTGCGGGACGCGCTGGCGCTGATCTTCCTGGGCGCGTTCACCGGGATGCTGATCAGCGCGACGACGGGCACCGCGGCCCTGGCGCTCTCCGGTGCGCTGAGCCCCGACCGGTTCTGGCCGACCTGGATGGTGTGGTGGACCGGTGACGCGATGGGCGTCCTGGTGGTCACTCCGGTCCTGCTGGTCCTGCGCAGGGCCCGCCGGCCGAGAGGTGTGCCGCCGGTCCGGTGGGTGGAGGGGCTGCTGCTCGCGGGGGTCGCGATCGGCGTCGGGTCTCTGGAGGCCAGTCCCACCCCGCTGCTGTTCCTCGCCTTCCCGCTGCTGTTCTGGGCGGCTTTCCGCTTCCAGCTCACCGGGGCCGCCCCCTGCGCGCTGGTCGTGTCGACCTTCGCGATCATCGCCGCGGCGCGGAGATCGGGTCCGTTCGCCGGTCACGACCTGCTCAGCAACATGATCACTCTGCAGGCCTTCAACGGTTCCGCCGCCCTGACCGCGCTGCTGCTCGCCGCGATCCTCGGCGAGCGTGCCCAGTCCCAGCGGGAGATCGAACTGGCCTGCCGGCAACTGGCCGACATGGTCTCCAAGATCACCGCCGACGACCACCATCCCCTGCTCGCCCGGGGGCCGACCTTGACCGGTGTGGACGCCGGGAGGGCCGACGGGAAGGCCGGGACGGGCGACGGAGAAGCCGCGACGGAGGACGGGGCGGCCGGCGAGGGGGCCGGGGCGGGCGGCGAGGGGGCCGGGGCGGGCGGGTCGCGGACGGAAGAGCACCGGACACGACAAAGGTCGTCTCCTCATCCCTGAGAAGACGACCTCCGACCATCGCAAGAAGCTGGTCGGGACGACAGGATTTGAACCTGCGACCCCTTGACCCCCAGTCAAGTGCGCTACCAAGCTGCGCCACGTCCCGGTGCCGTTTGACCTGGGGTTTCCCTGGTCGAAACGCGCAGGGAAACCATACCGCACTCAGGTCGGTGGTCGCGCATCCATTACCGGTGGCCGAGGGCCGCGCGCCTCGCGGAGCGGGTGCCCGGGCACAGGTGCGACCGCCGGGGCGGCTCAGTGCGCCGGGGTCCGGGCGTCGGCCCGGGTGAGGTCCCGTACCGCCGGGACCGAGAGCAGCGCCGTGGCCACCAGCAGGCTCACCCCGCCGGCGATCAGCAGGACGCGGCCGGCGCCCAGGGCGGCGGCCGCCGGCCCCGCGAGGGCCTGGCCGACGGGCATCATGGCGAGGGAGCCGGCCACGTCGTAGGCGTGGATGCGGTTGAGGACGTCGCCGGGCACCTGGGTCTGCACGGTGGTCGCCCACATCACGCCCCAGAAGGACAGTCCGGCCCCGGCCACCGCCGCGCCCGCCGCCATGGCCGGTACGCCGAGACCGGCGCCGACGGCGGCAGGGAAGCCGAAGAAGGCGAACAGCGCGAGCGCCCCGGCGCGCAGCATGCGCCGTGGCCGCAGCCGGAGGGCGAACAGGCCGCCGACGACCGTGCCCGCGCCGAGGGCCGAGTTGATCAGGCCGTAGGCGCGCGGGCCGTGGTGCTGGACGACCTCGGCGGCCACCAGCGGAACGGTCGGCCCCCAAGTGGCGATCATGTACACGCCCCAGACGACGATCACGCCCCACAGCCAGGTCCGGGACCGGAACTCCCGCCAGCCCTCGACCAGATCGGCCCGGAAGGAGCGCGGCCCGGGCCCGGTGGGGCGGGCTCCCGCGGGCAGCGGGGGCAGCCGCAGGAGCAGGAGGCACAGGGCGCTGATCGCGTAGGTGGCGGCATGCGCGACGAACACACCGCCGGGCGAGGCGAAACCGACCAGGAGGCCGGCGGCGGCCGGTCCCGCGAGCTGGGCCACCGACTCGGCGACGCGGATCGCGCCGTTCGCCCCCTGGACGTCGGGGGCGAGTCGGAGCACGGTGCTGGCCACGCCCGGCTGGAACACGGCCGCGGCCACCCCGCCCACGATCCCGATGGCGCAGATCTGCCACAAAACCACATGCCCCGAGAAGAACAGGACCGCGGCCAGGGACTGAGTGACGAGCCGGACCAGGTCGGCGCCGATCATCAGCCTGCGGGTGCTGAACCGGTCGGCGATCACTCCGCCGAAGACGACGAGACCCGCGAAGGCGGCGGACGCGGAGGCCATGGCGAGACCGACCGCACCGGCGCCGTACCCGTTCCGCAGCAGACCGGCGGCGAGCGCCACGGGCAGCATGGTGTCGCCGAGCCGGGCGACGGCCCGGGCCACGAAGAACAGCGCGAAGTCCCGCGACCAGACCGCGGGGCCCTCGGTACCGGCCCGGCGCCCCCGCCCCGTCCCCGCGACCTCGTCGCGCCGTGCCCGCGTACCGGTCATCCCGCGTACTCCCCTCCCGGCCCCCGCCCTCACCCCGTGCGCCGCGCCGGATCATGTCATGCCTCGCCGGTGCCCGCCGAGCCGTTTTCCGGTGCCGCTCTCAGCGGGCGCCCGGCGCACCCAACTCGGGGTGGGTCTCCAGGAGTCGCGGCGGGGCGGCCTGGCGCCAGGAGTCGGCGAGGATGTCGCACAGCTCCGCCTCGTCTTCCAGCGCCGCGAGTCTCGCTCTCACCCAGGCGAACTGGGCCTCGTGGCCGGCGATCCAGAACTTCTCCGGTTCGGCCAGCACCAGTTCGTCGCGCTCCTCCTTCGGGCAGCGCACGGCGATGGACGTCTCGTCCTCGGGGAGGGTCGCGAACATCTTCCCGGCCACCCGGAACGTGGGCATGTTCCAGGCGGTCTTCTCCGTGGTGTCCGGCAGGGACAGGGCGATACGGCGTACGTCTTCTGCGTCCGGCATGCCACGCACGCTAGCTCCCGCCACTGACAGTCACCCGGCGGGCGGGCCGACCCGCTTGTAGTAGAGCGTGGTCGGACGCAGTTCACCGGACGGGCTCGCCGCGTAGTCGGGGATGGTGCCGGCCGGGGTCCAGCCGGCCGAGCGGTACAGGTGCTCGGCGCGGCTGCCGGTCTCGGTGTCGAGGTGGAGCAGGGTGACGCCGGCGTGGACGGCCGCTTGCTCGGCGGCGGCGAGGAGGCTGCGGCCGAGGCCCTGTCCGCGCGCGGAGCGGTGCACCATCAGCTTGACGAGTTCGGCGCGGTGGCGGCTGTTGGGGTTGTCGGGCAGGGCCAGGCCGACGGTGCCCGCCACCCGGTCGGCGCCGTCCACGGCCACCCACACCGCCAGCCGTCCGGCGGCCACGGCGTCGGCCCGCTGCCGCCACCACCCGGCGGCCTCTTCCGGCCCGAGCGGCGCGAGGAATCCGACCGAGGCTCCCCCGGCCACGGTGTCGGCCAGCAGCGCGGCCAACTCCTGGCACCGCTCGCGCACTTGGGCGTCGTTCCAGCGCAGTACGGTCATGGCCGCACCACCGCGAGCGCGTAGCGCGCCTCGCCGGGTCCGGGGCAGCGGAACCGTGTCGGGCCGAAGACCCGCATCCGCAGGCAGTCCCCGGCGCCGAGGGTGTGGCTCGCCTCCTCGACGGTCACCTCCAGCGTGCCGTCGAGGACCCACAGGTGCTGTTCGAGGCCGGGCACGGGCGGGCGGTCGTACGCGATGTCGGCGCCCGGGGTGAGTCTGCCCTCGACCAGTTCGCCGCGCAGCCCGCCGTGCGGCGGGGAGACGGACCGCCGCACGAAGCCGGCCGCGGGGTCCCGCCAGACCTGCTGGTCGGCCGCCCGGACCAGTGGGGCCGGCGCCGCCTCGACCTCGCTGAGCAGCTGGGACATGGTGCGTCCGTAGACGTGGCAGAGGCGGTTCAGGAGGGAGGCGGTGGCGCTGATCTCGGCGCGTTCGGCCCGGGACAGGGTGGACCTGCTCACTCCGCTGCGGTCGGCCAGCTCGCCCAGGGACCAGCCGTGCCCGGCGCGGAGTTCGGCCAGCCGGGCGCCGATCCGGGCGTCCACGGGGTCAGGGGCTTCGGTTCTCATATCCGGGACGCTATCCCGGATATGAGACGGCCGTGTTACGGGAGGCTCACGCCCGCCGCCCGCCCCAGGGCCTGGAGCACCGGGCGGATCAGCGGATGTCCCTCGGCGCCCCGTCGGACCGCCGCGAAGACCCGGCGGGTGGGGGCCACCCCGTCCACCGGGCGCACGACGACGCCCGCGAGGTCCATGCCGCGCAGGGCGGAACGGGGTACGAGGGCCACGCCCGCGTCGGCCGAGGCAAGGGCGACCACGGCACGGAAGTCGTCGGAGGAGTGTTCCAGCCGGGGCTGGAACCCGGCACTCTCGCAGGCCAGGACGACCACGTCGTGGCAGGGGTTGCCGGGGTACGGCCCGATCCACGTGTCCTTGGCCAGTTCGGCGAGGGGGACCTCGTCGGCGTCGGCGAGGCGGTGGCCGACGGGGACGACGGCGTCGAAGGGCTCGGCGTACAGCGCCACATGGGTCAGCCGGGGGTCGTCGGCGGCCGGGGCGCCCCGGTACTCCACGGCGACGGCGACGTCCACCTGCCGGTCCAGCACCATCGGCAGACTGGCGTCGCCCTCGGCGTCCTGGACCCGGATCCGTATGCCGGGCGCCGATGAGGCCAGCCGGGCCACGGCGGGCGCCACCACCTCGGCGATGCCGGTGGCGAAGGCGGCCACGGTGACGGTGCCGGCCTCCCCCGAACCGTAGGCGGCCAGCTCGGCCTCGGCCCGCTCGAGCTGGGCGAGGACGGCGTTGGTGTGGCTGAGCAGGATCTCGCCGGCCGGGGTGAGCCGCACGCCCTTGGCGCCCCGCTCGACCAACCGGTGGCCGGTCTCCTGCTCCAGCGCGGTCAGCTGCTGGGAGACGGCAGAGGGGGTGAGGTACAGCGCGGCGGCCGCCGCCGTCACCGTGCGGTGGTCGGCCACCGCACGGAGGATGTGGAGCCGCCGCGCTTCGATCATGGGGTCAATTATCGCCCCATGTCCGCGCTGGTCAGACCGCCAACTCGGCGCGGGCCGCGACGAACGCGTCGACCGCCCGGTGCACGTCCTCGGTGGAGTGCCCGGCGGACAGCTGGACGCGGATACGGGCCTGGCCCTGCGGGACGACCGGGTAGGAGAAGCCGATCACGTACACGCCCCGCTCCAGCAGCAGTTCGGCCATCCGGGCCGCCTCGGCGGCGTCGCCGATCATGACGGGCGCGATGGCGTGGTCGCCGGGGAGGATGTCGAAGCCCTCCTCGGTCATCCGGCGGCGGAACAGGGCGGTGTTCTCGGCGAGCCGGACGCGCAGGTCGTCGGCGGACTCCAGCAGGTCGAGGACCTTCAGGGAGGCGGCGGCGATCACCGGGGCGAGGGTGTTGGAGAACAGGTACGGGCGCGAGCGCTGGCGCAGCAGGGCGACGATCTCGGCGCGGGCGGCGACGTAGCCGCCGGAAGCGCCGCCGAGCGCCTTGCCGAGGGTGCCGGTGATGATGTCCACGCGGTCCATCACGCCGTGCAGTTCGGGGGTGCCGCGGCCGGAGGGGCCGACGAAGCCGACGGCGTGCGAGTCGTCGACCATGACCATCGCGTCGTAGCGGTCGGCGAGGTCGCAGATCTCCGCGAGGGGCGCGAGGTAGCCGTCCATGGAGAAGACGCCGTCGGTGACGATCAGCTTGCGCCGGGCATCGCCGGCGGCCTTGAGCTGCGTCTCCAGATCGGCCAGGTCTCGGTTGGCGTAGCGGAACCGCTTGGCCTTGCTCAGCCGGATGCCGTCGATGATGGACGCGTGGTTGAGGGCGTCGGAGATCACCGCGTCCTGCTCGCCCAGCAGGGTCTCGAAGACACCGCCGTTGGCGTCGAAGCAGGAGGAGTACAGGATGGTGTCCTCCTGGCCGAGGAAGGCCGAGAGGCGGGCCTCCAGCTCCTTGTGCACCTCCTGGGTGCCGCAGATGAAGCGGACCGAGGCCATGCCGTAGCCCCAGCGGTCGAGCGCCTCGTGGGCGGCGGCGACCACCTCGGGGTGGTCGGCGAGGCCCAGGTAGTTGTTGGCGCAGAAGTTGAGGACCTCGCCGGGGCGGCCGCCGGCGCTGACGTTGACGGTCGCGGACTGCGGGGTGTCGATGACCCGCTCGGGCTTGTGCAGACCGGCGGCGCGGATCTCGTCGAGGGTGGCGCGCAGGTCGTCGCGCACGGAGTCGAACATGGGAAGGCTCCTGAAGGTGCTTGCGGGAGAAGGGTTCTACACGGTCCAGTCGAGGATGATCTTGCCGCCGGTGCCGCCGGCCGCGTCGGCGAAGGCGGCCTCGTAGTCGCGGTAGCCGTAGCGGCCGGTGATCACGGGGGCGAGGTCCAGGCCGCCCTCCAGCAGGACCGACATCGCGTACCAGGTCTCGAACATCTCGCGTCCGTAGATGCCCTTGATGGTGATCATCGAGGTGACGACGCGGGCCCAGTCGACGGGGAACTCCTCGGCGGGCAGGCCGAGCATGGCGATCCGGCCGCCGTGCGTCATGTTGGCGATCATGTCGCGCATGGCCTCGGGGCGGCCGGACATCTCCAGGCCGATGTCGAAGCCCTCCCGCAGACCGAGTTCCCGCTGCCCGTCCGCGATGGTGGTCCCGGCGACGTTCAGGGCGAGGCTCACGCCGATCTTGCGGGCCAGCTCCAGGCGCTCCTCGCTGACGTCGGTGATGACGACGTTGCGGGCGCCGGCGTGCCGGGCCACCGCGGCGGCCATCAGGCCGATCGGGCCGGCGCCGGTGATCAGGACGTCCTCGCCGACCAGCGGGAACGACAGCGCGGTGTGCACGGCGTTGCCGAACGGGTCGAAGATCGCGGCGACGTCGAGGTCGACGGGGACGCGGTGCACCCAGACGTTGGACGCCGGCAGCGCGACGTACTCCGCGAACGCGCCGTCCCGGCCGACACCGAGGCCGACGGTGGCCCGGCACAGATGGCGCCGCCCGGCGAGGCAGTTGCGGCACTTGCCGCACACCAGGTGGCCCTCCCCGCTGACCCGGTCACCGACCCGGATGTCGCTGACGTCGCGCCCGGTCTCCACGACCTGCCCGACGAACTCGTGCCCCAGCACGAGCGGCGTGCTGATCGCCTGCTGCGCCCAGCCGTCCCAGGCCCGGATGTGCAGGTCGGTGCCGCAGATACCGGTCCGCATGACCTTGATCAGCACATCACCGGGACCGATGGCGGGCTCCGGGACGTCCGTCAGCCAGAGCCCGGGCTCCGCCTTCTCCTTGACCAGCGCCTTCAACGCTACGGCTCCTGTGGGTGAGGTCCCGGCCCGCGGGCATGCCGAAGAAGCCCGCACCGGGTCAGAGGGGTGGAATCACCCTGCAATCTGCCGTACGCGCGCGCCGGGGTCCATCGAGCTTTTCTTAACCGCCGCCTCAGCTTTCCTTCACGCCCCTGGGCACGGCCCCGGCCGCGCGCCCGGGTCCGGCGCGAGCCCGTTCACAGCGGCAGCCCGTCCCGCGCCGATCCCTCCATGTGCGCGGCGAGTTCGGCGGCCAGCGACTTGATCGTCTCCAGTCCGGTCCTGCCCCAGGCCCGCGGGGCGAGGTCGGCGGCGCACACGGTGCCGAGCGCCATGCCGGAGCTGTCGATGAGCGGGGCGCCGAGGTAGGAGCGGATGCCGTACTCGTCGACCACGGGATTGCCCGCGAAGCGCGGGTAGTCGCGGACGTCCTCCAGGACCAGCGCCTTGCGCCGGACCACCACATGGGGGCAGAAGCCGTGGTCGCGCGGCAGTACGCGGCCGACCTCGGGCCTGCTGCCGTCCTCCCGGACCAGCGGCGCGGCCGCCGGGGCGCGCAGGCCCGCGAAGAACTGGCGGTCCTCGCCGACGAAGTTGACCATGGCGTACGGGGCGCCGGTGAGCCGGGCCAGATGGTCCGCGAAGGCGTCGAGAGCGGGTTCGGGCCGCTCCCCCAGACCGAGCCCGCGGAGTCTGGAGGTACGGGCGGGGGCCTCCTTGTCCTCGGGGGTGAGCAGCAGACCCCGGACCGGACGGGGCGGCTGGTAGCTCATGACCGGTCTCCGGCGCTGTGGACGTACCTCATGGGGCGGCTCCGTGGGCGGTGTGGCTGGATCACAGGTGGGCGCCGTGGCTCGGCGCGGGCGCCGGGGCGTGGGCGATGAGGTGGCGTACGAGGGTGAGCAGGGTCTGGACGCCGGAGCTGGAGATGCGGGCGTCGCAGGGGACGACGGGGATACCGGGATCGAGGTCGAGGGCGGCGCGCACCTCCGCCGGGTCGTAGCGGTAGCCGCCGTCGAACTCGTTGACGGCGACGACGAAGGCGAGGCCGCGCTCCTCGAAGAAGTCCACCGCCGCGAAGCACTCCTGCAGGCGGCGGGTGTCGGCGAGGATGACCGCGCCGAGCGCCCCTTCCGACAGCTCGTCCCACATGAACCAGAACCGCTCCTGTCCCGGCGTGCCGAACAGGTAGAGCACGTGCCGCGGATCGAGGGTGATCCGGCCGAAGTCCATGGCGACCGTCGTCTCGACCTTGTTCTCGATGCCGTCGAGGTTGTCGGTGGCGGCGCTGACGGTGGTGAGCAGCTCCTCGGTGCTGAGCGGGGCGATCTCGCTGACCGCTCCCACGAAGGTCGTCTTGCCGACCCCGAACCCGCCCGCCACCAGGATCTTGAGCGCGGTGGGGAACGGATCAGAGCTGTCGTCGTAGTCCATCGAGCACTGCCTCCAGCAGAGACCGGTCTGTGGGTGTGTGGTGGAAGACGGGGGGCTTGGTGGTCAGCGCCCCGCAGTCGACGAGGTCGGAGAGCAGCACCTTGGTGACCACCGCGGGCAGTCTCAGGTGCGCGGCGACCTCGGCCACCGGGACGGGCGCGCGGCACACCTCGAGCGCCTGGGCGTGCTCGGGGCCGAGGTAGCCGAGGGGGGTGACGCCGGTGGACATCACCTGCGACATGAGGTCGAGGGCGATGCTGGGTTCGGTGCGGCCGTTGCTGACCGTGAACGGGCGCACCAGCCGTCCGGCGGCGTCGTCGAGCCAGGGCCCGTCGCCGGCTGCGGCCACCCTCAAGGCCTCGTCCCCGTGGGTTCGGCGGCGTGCCGGCGGGGCGCGGTCACCAGGTAGGGACGCACGCTCTTGACCAGCATCGCCATCTCGTAGCCCAGCACGGCGGCGTCGGCCTCGCGGCCGGCGAGCACGGCGAGGCAGGTGCCGGAGCCTGCCGTGGTGACGAACAGCAGCGTCGAGTCGAGTTCGACGACGACCTGACGGACGTCGCCGCCGTCGCCGAACCGGATGCCCGCGCTGCGGCCGAGCGAGTACAGGCCGGAGGCCAGGGCCGCCATGTGGTCGGCGCTGTCGGGATCGAGGCCGTGCATGGACTTCACCAGTCCGTCGCAGGACAGGAGCACCGCGCTGGACGTGTGCGGTACGCGCTGCACGAGGCCGCTCAGCAGCCAGTCGAGGTCGGATGCCTGGGCGGTCGGCGCATCGCTCGCCATGGTGGATCGACTCCTTGGGGTACGAAGACCAGCGGGAGCGCTGGATGTGGGGGTGCTGGGGGTGGGGAGGGCGGGGTCCGTGCGGCCGGAGAGGGGGGTCATCCGGCCGGCGCGCTCGCTTCGGGGCTGCCGCCGCTGCCTTCGGCGGCGGGCGAGTACACGGGCTGCCGGGCCGCGGGCAGCGGATCCGGTTCCGTGGGCTCCTGTGCCTCGGCCAGTCCTATGCCGCGCTGGAAGGCGGCCATCAGCCCGGGATCGTGGCCCGCGACGACGTCGGCGTCCTGACGCGGGGCGGGGCCGCCGCGCAACTGCGGGACGATGTGCTCCTGGGCTCGGCGGCGCGGCAGCCGGGGCTTGCCCATGGTGCCGCGTACGGCCGTGCCGCCGCGCGGGACGGGCAGGACGCCCGCGTGGGCCTCCACCACCGGCCGGTCGGAGCCGATGCCGGGTACGGCCTCGGCGGGGTTGGCCCGCTTCTCGCGCGCGGCCCGCACGGGCAGCGGGGCAGGTGCTCCGCCGCCCGGCGCGGGTTCGCTCCGCGCGGTCGCGCCGCGCTCTCCCTCCTCGCGCGTACTGCCGTTGCGGGCGGCCGCGTTCGGCATGTCATCGCCGTGCCCGGACCCGCGCTGCGCGTGCCGGCGCCTGCCGTTGGCCGGGACCGGCGCGGAAGCGGACTCCCCGTGGCCCGGACCGGCCTCGTCGGCCCTTCCCGCGTGGGCCGTTCCCCAGCCGGTCCCCTGCGCCGTCACGGCGTACGGGACGTGGGCCGACGGCACCGCCGGCGAGCCGTGCGCCGCGGGGTTCTCCCGCTGGTGCGTCGCCGCCCCGGCCGCCCCTTGTACGCCCGGCGCCGTGCCCAGCAGCGCCTGGGGCACGACGAGTACGGCCTGCACACCGCCGTAGATGTTGCTCTGCAGGCGCACCGAGATGCCGTGCCGCCGGGCGAGCTGCGAGACGACGTAGAGGCCGATGCGGCCGTCGGCCAGCAGGCTGGCCACGTTGACCTGATCGGGGTCGGCGAGCAGGGCGTTCATCCTGTCCTGCTCGCCGACCGGCATGCCGAGCCCGCGGTCCTCGACCTCCACGGCGAGCCCGGAGGTGACGAGGTTGGCGCGCAGCAGCACCTGGGTGTGCGGGGCGGAGAACACCGTGGCGTTCTCCACGAGTTCGGCGAGCAGATGGATGACGTCGGCCACGGCGTGGCCGCGCAGCTCGCCGTCGATGGGCGGGACCAGCTTGACCCGGGAGTACTGCTCGACCTCGGCGATGGCCGAGCGCAGCACCTCGGTCATGTCCACCGGGTTGCTCCACTGCCGCCGGGACACGGCGCCGCCGAGCACGGCGAGGTTCTCGGCGTGCCGCCGGATGCGGGTGGCGAGGTGGTCGACGTGGAACAGGCCCTTGAGCAGATCGGGGTCCTCGATCTCGTTCTCGAGGTCGTCGAGGATCGAGATCTCCCGGTGCACCAGGGACTGAAGCCGGCGTGCCAGGTTGACGAAGACCTCGAGCTTCTGTTCGCTGCCCGCTTGGCTGGAGAGCTGGGCGGCCTGCACGACGGCGGTGACGGCGCCGTCGTGCGCCCGGGCCAGGTCGGCGGCGAGCAGGTCGAAGTCGTCGGCGTCCGCGGGCGGCCGGCGGCCCGGTCCGCGCCGGACCGGGGCCTCGCCCTGCCGCAACGCCTCTACGAGGGCGTGCAGTTCGGCCTCTCCGCGGGCGGCGCCGCAGCGCAGGGCGTCGACGCGGTCGGTGACCGAGCGAGCCGCTCGGTCGGCGGCCACGGCGGCGATCAGGACG
The DNA here is from genome assembly GCF_040704065.1 of Streptomyces sp. NPDC047869. Lineage (NCBI taxonomy): Bacteria > Bacillati > Actinomycetota > Actinomycetes > Kitasatosporales > Streptomycetaceae > Streptomyces > Streptomyces sp. NPDC047869. The sequence goes on along the minus strand of NZ_JBEYRK010000018.1, from coordinate 114,354 downwards.
CCCGCGACGGTAACCGCGAACGCTCCGGCGAGCACGGCCCACAGGGTGGGAGCGGGCCTCGTGCCGGTGGAGCGGATGCTGAACAGGACGGCCGCGGTGGCGCTGAGGGCGACGGCGACGGGCGGAAGCACGGCGAGCCGCATGAGTTGGGGCCGTATGTGTGTCTCGGGCAGTGCGGGAGCGGGTCGGGCGACCGGTCTCCCGTGGCGGCCGCCCTCACGGCGGTCGGCACGGGCGGCCGGTGCACGGAGATGAGACATCTGCGTCCTCGTACTGGTCCGTCGGCCTGGTTCGCGCCAGGCCCTGCGTCGTGCGACGGACACTCACAGTAGTCGCCTGCGCATCATGTGCGGCGGGCAGTTGCCAAACTCCCCCGGGCAGCATCCCGCTCTGGTATGAGGCGTCGTACGACAGACCGATAACCGCGCCGGACTGCGGCGTCAGTGTCGTAAGAACTCGATCCGACCTGTTCAGAAGTGGTCAGGAACAAGCAGCGAGGGCCGGTCCGCACTGGTGTGCGGACCGGCCCTCGGCGCGTCCGGGGTCCCGTTCCGGTGTCATGCCGCCCGGGTGTCGACAGCTCGGGGGTGCCGGCGTCGGGGCGGAGGATCCGTCACCTTCCGTCACCCGCGCCAGGCCCGGTCACTTCGGCGCGAGCCGCTTGACCAGGCGCCGCGCCTTGGTGGGCAGACGCTGCTTCGCCTGGGCCTCGAGCGCCCGCAGCCGCTTCTCGCTGGACTCCCGCTGCGCGGCGAGCGCCGCCTCGAGCTTCTTGATGTGGGAGGCCTGAGCGGAGGCCTTCTTCTCGGCCCTGGCGGCCTGGCGCGCGATCGCCTTGTTCTGCTCCCGGAGCATGGTGATGCGGAAGAGCAGGTCGTCCACGTTCTCGGCCTCGGAACGGCGGAACGGCCTGGGGAACCGAGCGGCCCGGACGGCGCGGTCGTACTCCTCGCCGCCGTCCCCGTGCTCGTAGGCGTTCCGCAGTCCGTTCCTCGTCATGAAGTCCAGCAGTCGCTGGAACCCCTCGGCGTAATGCGCGTCGAAAGCCGTGTAGTCGGTCTCGGCATAGAGGCCCGCGACGTCGGTGTCGGCCTCCAGGTCGGTGATGACCCGGTGCGGGATGTGGTGGTACCGGGACAGCTCGAGCGTTCGTGAGTCATGGGCGAACACGAACGCCGGGGTGCCGGCGACCAGAGCGGCGATGTTGCCGTGGATACGCGTTCCGACGGCGAAGTCGTACCGGGTGAGGGCGTCCATCCAGCTGTGCGGCTCCAGCGGGACGCACACGTCGGCCGCGCGTATCAGCGGGTGGGAGCTGAGGTCGGGCATCGGCGTGGACTGCCGGGCGGCGACGGAGGTGTCACCCCAGTAGAGCGTCTGGAGGTCGCGTCCCTCCTGCGCGAAATAGGTGAGGCCGGGGTGCTGCTTCAGGATGGATTCGTTGATGGCCGAGGCGAGTTCGGCGTTGGCGAGCCGCAGCGCGGTGGACAGCGCGATCCGGGCTCCCTCGGGCAGCGCCTGCCCGCCCGAGTGTGCCATCCGGAAGCCGGGGCCCCGGAAGTAGACCGAGGGGCATCCGATGACGTCGACGTCATGGAAACCGAGTTGGCCGAGGTAGCGCTGGGTGAACTCACCTCGCACCCCGATGGACGCCGAACGGTCCAGCACCGCCGCGACGAACCGCTTGACGGCCTCGTCGACGGGCTTCAGGAACGCGGTGTCGTAATCGAGTTTCGCCTGCGCGCCCACTCCGAACACGACCACCGGCACCTTCAGCCTGCCGATGAGGTCCGCGAGGATGTGCATGTGCGGAATGAACTTCGCTTTGAAGGCATTGGCCATCGGCAGCACGAAGACATCGCATTCGTCATTGATCCGGTCCGCGTCCGCGACCGTCAGTTCGGCGAAGTGCGTCGTGTCGACGCGAATCTCCGCGCCCGGCACGGACATGTGCCGGTAGGCGGAATTGGTGTACATGAGATTGCCGACGTTGCCCCGAATGCTGTTGCGCACCAGGGTGCTCTCGATCGTGGGCACGTTGAAAGGGTCGTTCCCCGCCTGCATGAGAATGCGCTTCACAGGCCGAGATCGTAACGGCGCACCACCTCTTTACGGAATCCTTGCGCATCCTTTTCTTCGTCGTGACAGGCGTTTCGGCGTCACCTCTCGCCGGCCAGGTCGACCTCGACGCGGCTGATCTCCGCGACGGTCGAGGGCTGCCGGGGCCGGCGCCGGAGGTGGGCGACGGGTGCCGAGGCGGATCGCCACCAGGCTTCGGCGGGGAGCTTCCCGGCGGGTTCGAAGGGCTCGCCCGGCCGGGGGAGGGCCACCGCCTGACCGGCCTCCCCGGCGGCCTCCTTGGTCCACTCGCCGGGCTCGGCCCAGGGGTGCGGGGCGAGGTTGAAGGTGCCCCAGTGGATCGGGAGCAGTACGCCGTGCGGGGTGCCGCCCTGCAGGTCGAGGTGGGCGCGCAGACCCTCCTCGGGCGTCATGTGGATGTCGGGCCAGAACTCGCTGTACGCGCCGATCTGGATCATCGTGGCGTCGAACGGGCCGTGGGCGGCGCCGATTTCGCGGAAGCCCTCGAAGTAGCCGGTGTCACCGCTGTGGTAGACCCGGTGCTCCTCGCCGGTGACGGACCAGGAGGCCCACAGGGTGTGCTGGGTGTTGCGCAGACCGCGGCCGCAGAAGTGGCGGGCCGGGGTGGCGGTCAGGGTGAGGCCGCCGACCTCGGTGGACTCGTGCCAGTCGAGTTCGCGCAGCCGGTCCGCCGAGACGCCCCAGTGCTCCAGGTGCGCGCCGACGCCCAGCGGCACGGCGAACACGGTGTCCGTACCGGCCAGCGCCTTGATCGTGGGCATGTCCAGGTGGTCGTAGTGGTCGTGCGAGATCACCACCACGTCGACCGGACCGAGCGCGGCCAGCGGCAGCGGCACCGGGTGCAGCCGCCTGGGCCCGACGAAGGGGAAGGGGGAGCAGCGCTCACCCCAGACGGGGTCGAACAGGACGCGGTGACCGTCGATCTCCACGAGCACGCTGGAGTGGCCCATCCAGGTCACCCGCAGCCCCGTCGTGGGCGGCTTGGCCAGGTCGGCGAGGGTGGTGGCGTGCACCGGGACGGTGCCGTCCGGGGAGCGCAGCGGCCGGGTGTCCTTGTCCAGGAACACCTTGGCGAGGTCGAGCGTGGAGCCGGAGGGCCGGGTACGGGCGGTGCCGCCCGGGTTCTGGAAGACGCCGTCCCTGAAGTGCGGGGAACGGCGGATCCGGGCGAGGCGCTCACCGCGCGGCTGCGCGCCGAAGGCCTCGGGCTGCAGCGCGCTGAGCCCGGAGCTCTTGGAACGCCATCCGGTCACGGTTACCTCCAGTGAAGTCGCTGAGGTCCTCCATTATGGTCGGCCCGTCCGACAGGGGTGCCGCCCGCCGAGCCGTCCCGCTCCCCCGGTCGGCCGAGACGTCCCGCACGGCGCTTTGACAGCGGCCCGACGGCTACGGATACTGACCCGTCGTTCAGTAACCGCCCTCCCGGGAGCCCCCATGGCCGCCGCCCCCCTCATGTCGCTCGTGTGGACCGACCACGTCACCGGGCGCCAGGGCTTCCTGGTCGTCGACCGGCTGGTGCGCGGCGTGGCCAGCGGCGGGCTGCGCATGCGCGCCGGCTGCACGCTGGAGGAGGTCACCGGGCTCGCGCGCGGCATGACGATGAAGGAGGCCCTGCACTACGACCCGGAGGCCCGGTACGTCCCCCTCGGCGGCGCCAAGGGCGGCATCGACTGCGATCCGCGGGACCCGGCGGCCTACGGGCTCCTCGTGCGCTATCTGCGCGCCATGCGGCCGTACATCGAGAGCTGCTGGACCACCGGCGAGGATCTGGGTCTCAGCCAGGACCTGGTGGACCGGGCCGCCGCCGAGGCGGGCCTGGTCTCCACCGTTCAGGCCGTGTTCCCGCTGCTGGACGACGAGCCGGCGGCCCGCGCGCGGCTCGCCGACGCCTTCGCGGTGCGGGTGGACGGCGTCGGCCTGGACGAGCTGGCGGGCGGCTGCGGGGTGGCCGAGTCGGTGCTGGCGGCCCTGGACCGGGCCTCGGTGCCGTACCGGGGCACCCGGGTGGCCGTGCAGGGGCTGGGCACGATGGGCGGGGCCACGGCGCGTTTCCTCGCGCGCGCGGGTCTGACGGTGGTGGCGGTGGCCGACGTCAAGGGGACCGTCGCCAACCCGGACGGCCTCGATGTGGAGGCGCTGCTGGCGGCGCGGGACGCCTACGGCACGCTCGACCGCTCCGCGCTGCGCCCGGCCGACCGTGAGCTGCCCGGCGACGCCTGGCTGTCGGCGGACGCGGAGGTGCTGGTTCCGGCGGCGGTCTCGTACGCGGTCGACACTGCCGGGCAGGAGCGGATCACCGCCCGCTGGATCGTCGAGGCCGCCAACATGCCCGTACTGCCGGAGGCGGAGCGGCTGCTGACCGCGCGCGGGGTGACGGTGCTGCCGGACGTGGTGGTCAACTCCGCCACCAACGCCTGGTGGTGGTGGACGCTGTTCGGCGACATCGGCCCGGACGCCGACGAGGCGTTCGCCCACATCCGCCGCTCGATGCGGGCCCTGACCGGGACGGTGCTGGACCGTGCGCGGGCCGACGGGACGACGCCGCGCGCCGCCGCCCACGCCCTGGTGTCGGACCGGCTGCCGGTGATCGCCGGGCGCTTCGGCTGGTACCGCTGACCCCGGCGGGCACGGCCGCCGTCGGTGCCCTGGGGGGCGGCGTCGGCGGACGGACTAGGGTGACCGCGTGGCGAGAGTGCGGTTGAGCGTGGCCGAGCGGCGGGAGGAGATGCTGCGGGCCGCCATCGGGCAGATCGAGGCGCGGGGCGTGGCGGCGGTCAGGATCGCCGACGTGGCCTCGGCGCTCGGGGTGAGCAACGCGCTGGTGCTGTACCACTTCTCGACGAAGGAGAAGCTGGTCGCCGCCGCCTTCGCCTACGCGGCCGAGGACGACCTCGCGCGGCTGCGCGCGCTGCTGGACCGGCGGACCTCCGCCCTGCGCCGGCTGCGCGCCGCCGTGCGCTGGTACGCGCCCACGGGCCAGGCCAAGGGCTGGCGGCTGTGGATCGAGGGCTGGGCGGTGTCGCTGCGAGAGCCGGCCCTGCGGGCGGTCACCCGGGACCTCGACCAGCGGTGGAAGGCGGCGATCGCCGAGGTCATCGCGGAGGGCGTGGCGGCGGGCGAGTTCACCTGCCCCGACCCCACGGGCACGGCCCTGCGGCTCACCGCCCTGCTCGACGGCCTGGCCGTGCAGCTCACGTCCTATCCGGGCGCGGTGCCACGCGCCCGCGCGCAGGAGTGGGTGAACGACGCCCTGGCCAGGGAACTGGGCCTGTAGCGCGCGGAGTCGACCGGCCGGAGCACCCCGGCCCGGAACACGGGCCGGGACTCCGGTGGGCGCGCGGGCGTGCCCCGCACCGCCGGGATCGCGGTACGGGGCACGGTCACGCCGCGCGCGGGGTCAGGCGACCGACGCGATGCGCATCTTGATGTCGTCCGGCGAGAGCGCGCCCTTCGCCGTGACGTGGTCCCCGGAGGACTCCCCGCGCAGTCGGCGGCCGATCCACGGGACGAGGTACTCGCGGGCCCAGTGGACGTCGTCCCGGCGGATCTCCAGGGTGCCCCGGGGCGGCAGCGGCGGCCAGGCCTGCTCCGGGTCGGCCGGGATCTCCAGGCCGAGGGCCTGACCGGCGCGCAGCGCCACGCGCGTGTGCCCCTCGGGCGAGAGGTGCAGCCGGTCGTTGTCCCAGGCCCTGCGGTCCTGGACGGACCTCAGGGACCACAGGTCGAGCACGGGGCAGCCGTACCGGTCGGCGATGGCGCGGACGTGCCCGTTGTAGGTGGCGATCTTGCCGCGCAGATGCTTGAGCACCGGCACGCCCCGGGTGTCGAAGCCGGTCGTCACCATCACCGTGCCCGCGGCCGCCGCGAGGGGGGCGAGGGCCCGCTCGAAGCGCTCGGCCACCTCGTCGGGGTCGGTGCCCGGCCGGATGATGTCGTTGCCGCCCGCACAGAAGGAGACGAGGTCCGGGGCCAGTTCGACGGCCCTCGGGAGCTGGTGCTCGACGATCTGGTCGAGCAGCTTCCCGCGGACCGCGAGGTTGGTGTACTTGAAGTCGCCCTCGGGCCGCCGGTCGGCGAGCAGGACCGCGAACCGGTCGGCCCAGCCGACGAACGCCCCGTCGGGCCCGGGGTCGCCGACGCCCTCGGTGAAGCTGTCCCCCACCGCCACGTACGACCCGATCACTGATGTGTTGTCACTCTTCGAATCGTCTGCCACGTCGGACCATGATTCACCTTCGGATGTGACTTACGCGACCGTAGGCAGGGGTTGACGAGCGGTGAGATGAGACACCCTTAAAGAAATTGCCAACCCAGGAATACGGCCGGTACGGGGACCGTCCGGACACACCGAAGGCCGGACCCGGGGATCGGGGGTCCGGCCTTCGGAGGCGTGTCAGGCAGGTGGGCGTGAGGAGCGTGTCCCTCGGCGCCGGTGGCTCAGAGGGCGACGCCGTGCGAGCGGAGGTAGGCGACCGGGTCCACGTCCGAGCCGTAGTTCGGCGTGGTGCGGATCTCGAAGTGCAGGTGCGGGCCGGTCACGTTGCCGGTGGCGCCGGAAAGGCCGACCTGCTGGCCCGGGGTCACCGTCTGACCGGCCGACACCGAGAGCTGCGAGAGGTGGGCGTACTGGGCGTAGTAGCCGTCGTTCAGCTTGATGACGACCTGGTTGCCGTACGCGCCGCCCCAGCCGGCGGAGACGACGGTGCCGGCGCCGACGGCCTTGAGGGAGGTGCCGGTGGGGACGACGAAGTCGACGCCCGTGTGGTAGCCGCTGGACCACATGCTGCCCGCCACGTGGTACGCGGTGCCGACGGTGGGCGCGGCGACCGGGAGGGTGTAGCCGGTGGCGGGGGCCGCCTCGGCGGCCTGGGTGGCCTGGGTGGCCTGGGTGGCCTGGGCCACCGGGGACGCCTGGGCCAACGGAGACGCCTGGGTGGCGGGGGTCGCCCGGGCGGTCTTCGCCGGCGCCTCCGCCCGGGCCTTCGAAGGCTGCGCGGGGGCGGGGGACTCGGCGCGGGTGGGGGCGGCGGCCTTCTTGCCGAGCGACAGCTTCAGACCCGGGTGGATCAGGGCCGGATTCTCGCCGACGGCCTGCCGGTTGTCCGCGTAGAGCCGGTGCCAGCCCCCGCTCACGTGCTGCTCGCCGGCGATCTTCGCGAGGCAGTCGCCGGACTTCACCGTGTAGGTGCGAACGCCAATGGCCTGCTGCGCGGCGGTCTTCCCGGCCGCCGTCTTCGCCACGGACTGCACGGTCTTTCCGGAGACGGGCTGCGCGGTGGCGGCGTGCGCTCCGGTGGCACCCAGCAGGGGCAGGGCCAGTGCGGCACCGCCGGTTCCGGCGACGGCGACGGAACGGGTGAAACGCTGGGTCTTGGGACGGCGGTGCTTACCCTTCGCGGGCATGACGCATTCCTCTCCGGCGCCTGCGAGGTGAGCTGTCGGGTTCGGGCTGGAGCTGCCCGGCCGCGCGGTGCGCGGCTGCACCCCGAGCCTGTCGCGGAGACCGGGACAGGCAGTCGTACCTGGCGGGTCCCCCGCTCCTGCCGCGCACGGGTCATGTGTGTGGGACTCCGGGCGGCGGCAGGATTCGGCGTTCCGTCCGGATTGATGGCGAACGTAAGCGAGCCCGACGCACGGAAACAAGCGACCGATTCCCGGCGTTCAGGTGCCAGAAGATCCAAATGGGAAATTCGTGGTCACGGTGCGTGAATTCGCACCCGCGCGGTCGAGTCAATTTCCCGTATTCGCTTGGGCATTAGGTGGACATGACGAACAGCGGACGGTCACGGTTATGACGCTCCTCACGCCCCGCTGCCCCAGGCGCCTTTATTCCACACCTAGTTGGAATGAACGGGCCACTCAGGACATAAGGGTCAGATGCGACACAGACGGAGAACTGCCGCATCCAGGTCGCCGCGCAGCCCGGTCGGCAGTCCGTGGTGCAGCAGAACGGCACCTCTGTGAACTTCGCCCGTTTCGCGGCATTCGTACGATGCCGTCGGGTCGAGTCCGCGCAGTCGTACGCGCGGTACCGGCTCTCCGTAGCTCTGCGTCTGGAGCCAGGCCAGGACCACCGCCTCGTCCCCGAGCACGTACTGGACGGCGCTCAGGCCGCCCGTCGGGGGCCGCAGCCGGTACAGGTCGCCGCGCTGGACGAGCGGCCGGATCTCCTTGTAGAGGGCCACCCACTCCCTGGCTTCGGCCAGTTCCTCGTCGGTCCACTCGGTGAGGTCGCCGCCGATACCGAGCACACCCGCCATGGAGCTGACGAACCGGAAGCGCAGGGCGCTGATCCTGCCGTTGAGCTGGGTGTTCGGGCTGTCGGTGACCCAGGCCGCCATCACGCGCGCGGGGTGGATCTGGCTGAAGCCGTGCTGGATGGCGAGCCGGTCCAGCGGGTCGGTGTTGTCGGAGGTCCACACCTGGTCGGTGCGGCTCAGCACACCGAGGTCGATCCGGCCGCCGCCCCCTGAGCAGGACTCGAAGGCGACCCGGGGGTGGGCGGCGCGCAGCCGGTCCAGCAGGGCGTACAGCGCGCGGACGTGGTCGACCCACAGGCGCTGCGGGTACGGCTCCCCCGGCCAGCCGGCGTCGGTGAAGCAGCGGTTGAAGTCCCACTTCACATAGTCGATCGGGGCGCCGGACAGCAGGGCGTCCAGCCGCTCCCACAGGTACTCCTGGACGTCCTCCCGGGCGAGGTTGAGGACGAGTTGGTTGCGCAGTTCCGTCCGCCTGCGGCCCGGCTGGTACTGCACCCAGTCGGGGTGGGCCCGGTACAGGTCGCTGTCCGGGTTGACCATCTCGGGCTCGACCCAGACACCGAACCGCATGCCGAGGCCGTGCACCTGGTCCGCCAGGGGCCCGAGGCCGTGCGGGAACCGGTCGGGGTTGGGGGTCCAGTCCCCGAGCCCGGCCCGGTCGCTGGTGCGGGCCCCGAACCAGCCGTCGTCGACGACGAACAGCTCGACGCCGATGCCGGCCGCGCGCCGGGCGAGCGCCGCCTGCCGCTCCTCGGAGATGTCGAAGAACGTCGCCTCCCAGGAGTTGAACAGCACCGGCCGGTCCCGCTCGGCGTCCGGGATCACATGCGCACGCTGGTAGGCGTGCCAGGTCCGGCTGGCCCCGCCGAAGCCACCGTCGCTCCACAGGCCCGCGAAGACGGGGGTGCTGTACGACTCCCCCGGCGCCAGGAGCAGCAGGCCCGAGTCGTCGTGGCCGGCCCCGCCGGTGATCTGCACGCGCGCGTCCGGGAGTTGGGCGACGGCGATCCGCCAGGAGCCGGACCAGCCGAGCGCGCAGCCGTAGACCTCGCCGCGTTCCTCGGTGGCGTCGGTGTCGAGGGCGACCCAGGGCAGGTGCTGGTGGCCGGTGTGGCCGCGGCGGCTGCCGATGACCTTCTCGCCGTGGGTGAGCGGCGCGCGGGTGAGCAGGGACTCGGCGGCCCAGCGGCCGTGCAGCTGGGACAGCCGCCAGCCGTCGCGTTCGGGCAGGGTCCAGGTGGCGGCGTCGGCGCGCAGCAGCTCCACGCGCGTGTGCCCGCCGTTCTCCAGGGTGACCCGGCGCTCCACGACGTCACCGCGCATCCGGTAGTGCAGGGTGATCGCCAGTCCGTCGTCGTCGAAGCGCAGCCGCAGCTCCGCGCCGTCGGTGCCGTCTCCCGTCCCGTCCCGGTCGCATTCGTACGACACGAAGCGCCATTCGGTGCCGCGCCGCTCGTCGGTGCGCACACAGAGGGCGGGACGGACGAAGCGGGGGCCGCCCTCGACGGGGTACTCCTCGCGGCCGTCGAGCGGGGACTCGAAGGGCCGGTAGACGGGCAGCGGGCTCAGGGCCAGGGCCTCGGCGTCGGCGAGCGCGATGCGGGGCCCCCAGTGGAGGTGGAGCAGTTCGTGCGCCTCGGTCAGGTGCAGGGCATAGCTGCTGGTGGGCCCCGACAGGAGCCAGGTGCGTCCGTTCTCGGCGATGTCCACCATCGAGACCTCACAGGTGTCAACAGATCCGCGCAGGTGCGCACATCATCGGGGCCGGTACGCTCCGGTGGCAACGCCTGTGGACAACTCGTTGCCCGAGATGATCGATGTCGTATCGTCGACGGAGCGCCCGCCGGCGAGCCGAGCCGACGGGGTCCGACCGGGAGGAGCCCCCGTGACGCAGCAGGTCCCGTCGACCGAGCCCGATCTGGCCGGAGTGCGCAACTTCCGTGACGTGGGCGGACTGCCGACCGAGGACGGCCGGCGGGTGCGCTCGGGGGTGCTTTTCCGCAGCGGCCACCTCGCGCACGCGACGGACGAGGACGCGGCCTTCCTCGGCTCCCTGGGCCTGCACACGGTGTTCGACTTCCGCAACGCGGCCGACCAGAAGCTGGAGGGCCCGGACGTCGCCCTGCCGGGCGTGCGGAACGTGAACCTGCCGCTGAGCGACCCGGCGGACGGTGCCGAGTTCTGGAAGATGGTCCGCGACGGCGACCTCGACCAGTTGCGCGGCATCCTCGCGGACGGCAAGGGCGCCGCCCGGATGGTCGCCTCCTACCGGAAGATCGTGACCGAACGCACCGCCGAGCACTCCCGTGTGCTGCACGCGCTGGCCGAGGACAGCGTCCCCGCGCTGATGCACTGCGCCGCGGGCAAGGACCGGGCGGGCATCTCCATAGCGGTGACCCTGCTCGCCGTGGGCGTGGAGCGCGACGCGATCGTCGCCGACTACCTGGAGTCCAACGCCAAGCACCGCCGCTACAAGGTGCGCCGCAACGGCAGCCCCGACTCCGCGTACACCCCCGAGGTGATGGACCTGCTCAGCCCGCTCTTCGACGCGCGCGCGGAGTATCTGCAGGCGGCGTTCGGGAGCATCGAGGCGACCTGGGGCGGGCTCGACGCCTACTTCGAGCAGGGCCTCGGACTGACCTCGCGGACCCGTGAGCGGCTGCGGGAGCGCCTGCTCGACTGACCTCCGTCAGCTCTTGGCGCCCACCGCGAACAGCAGGTAGAGGAACGCGGCGAACAGGTGGCCCACGGCGATGTAGATGATCAGCCGGATCCACAGGGAACGGGGGAACTTCTCCTCGAAGTCGCTCATGGCAGCTCTCCAGTCAGGGGGCCCAGGCACAGCGCGGCCGTGGGGCTCTGCAGCAGGGTGTGGACGAACAGAAGCTCCACGCCGTCCTGGTCCTCGGCGGCCAGGCGGTGCGGGGTGAGGGAGTCGAAGTGCGCGCTGTCGCCGGGGGCGAGCAGGTGCGCGGTGTCACCGAGGCGCAGCCGGAGACGCCCCTTCAGGACGTGCAGCCACTCCTCGCCGGGATGGACGCGCACGATGTCGCCCTGCGTGCCGTACGGCACCCGGACACGCAGCGCCTGCATGCCCCGTCCGGACGCGCCGGCCTGGAAGTAGGTCCAGCCGCCCGCGCGGGTGGGCTCCATGTCGGCGGCGCGGACGATGGCGTCCCGGTCGGCGACCCGCTCGCCCAGCAGTTCGGAGACGGTCGTACCGTAGATACGGGCGAGCGCGAGCAGCATCGGCAGCGAGGGCTGGCGCCCGCCGGTCTCCAGCCGGGAGAGGTGGGCGGGCGAGAGCCCGGCGGTGCGGGCCGCCGCCTCCAGGGTGAGGCCGGTGCGCCGGCGCAGGGCGCGGAGCTGCGGCGCCACGGCGGGCAGGTCGTCGCCCTCGCCCGCCGGTGGCGAGGCTTCTGAGGCGTTCATGCCTCCATTGAGCCGCAGGTTTGCCTCTGTGGCAAATTTCTTGCCTCAGAGGCAAACCCATCCGGCGGTCGCGCTCAGCGGTTGCCCACCGCCTGTTTGATCAGCGTCTTCCCGAAGTCCCACATCAGTCCGCCGCCGCTGTGCGCGTCGTCCATGACGGCGGTGAAGGCGGCGACGAACCGGTCCACATCGGCTTCGTCGATGATCAGCGGCGGGATGAGCTTGATCACCTCCAGATGGTCACCGGAGACCTGCGTGAGGATCTGGTGGCGCTGGAGCAGCGGGACGACGACCATCTGCGCGAACAGGCCCTTGCGGGCGGCCTGCAGCATGGTCCAGCGGCCGCGCAGCTTCAGCGAGGAGGGCCGCCCGAACTCGATGCCGATCATCAGGCCCCGGCCGCGCACGTCCGCCAGCAGCTCGTACCGGTCGATCAGCGCGGTGAGCCGCGACTTCAGCAGCTCGCCGGTGGCCCGCACCCCGGCGACGATCTGCTCGTTCTCCATGACCGACAGCACGGCGAGCCCGGCGGCCATGGCCTGGGCGTTGGCGCCGAAGCTGGCCGAGTGGACCAGGACGCGGTCCATGGACGAGTAGACCTTCTTGAAGATCCACTCCTTGCCCAGGGTGGCGCCGACCGGTACGTAGCCGCCGGACAGCGCCTTGGCCACGCACACCAGGTCCGGCTCCACGCCCTCCTCGTGCTGGTAGGCGTAGAAGTCGCCGGTGCGGCCGAGGCCGGTCTGCACCTCGTCGGCGATCAGCAGCGCCTTGTGGCGGTGCAGCAGCTCCTGGGCGGCGCGCAGATAGCCGGGCGGTGCCTCGTGCACCCCCTTGCCCTGGATGGGCTCGACGATCAGGGCGGCCACGTCGCCCTTCTTCAGCTCCCTGGCCAGCGCGCCGAGGTCGCCGAGGGGCACTGCGGTGTCGGGCAGCAGCGGGGCGAAGCCGTCACGGAAGCCGTCCTCGCCGTTGACCGACAGGGAGCCGGTGGTCAGGCCGTGGAACGCGTGGTCGCAGTACAGCACGCGGGGCCTGCCGGTGGCGTACCGGGCGAACTTCAGGGCGGTCTCCACCGCCTCGGTGCCGCTGTTGCCGAAGAACACCCGGTCCAGATGCGGGCTGTGGGCGAGCAGCCGCTCCGCGAGCAGGCCCGGCAGCGGCTGGCAGTCGAAGCGGGTGAGGTCGGCGAGGCCGAGGTCCAGGACCTCGTGCAGCGCCTTGCGGACGACCGGGTGATGGCGGCCGAGGCCCATCACACCGAACCCGGCGAGCATGTCCAGGTAGTCGGTGCCGTCCGCGTCGAAGAAGTGGGCGCCTTCGGCCCGTTCGTAGACCCGGTCGAAGCCGATGGTGTGCAGCATCCGCGGGAGCTGCGGGTTGAGGTGCTTGGCGTGCAGCTCGTAGCGTTCGGCTCCGCGCTCGGCGAGGAGGGCGCCGAGGTCGAACTCCGTGCTCATTCACTCTCCTTGGCTGTGCCATCGAGGGCCCTCACGGCCTTGACGGCCAGGCTCGCGCTGATGCGCCCGGCGATCTCCACGGGCGTGAGGCCGATGTCGGCCAGTACTTCGCCGCGCTTGGCGTGTGCGAGGAACTGGTCCGGGATGCCGAACCGGCGTACCGGCACGTCCACGTCCGCGTCGCCGAGGGCCAGTGCCACGGCCGAACCGACGCCTGCCGCACGGCTGTTGTCCTCCACCACGGCGACCAGGCGGTGCCCGGCGGCCAGGCCCGGCAGGGCGGGGTCGACGGGCTTGACCCAGCGGGGGTCCACCACCGTGCAGCCGACGCCCCGGGCCGCGAGCAGCTCGGCTGCCTGGAGGCACACCGGCGCCATCACGCCGACGGCCACCAGCAGCACGTCGGGGTGTTCGCCGCGGTGCAGGACGTCCATGCCGCCCACCTGGCCGACCGCCGGGATGTCCGGGCCGACCGATTCCTTGGGGAAGCGCACCAGAGTGGGCGCGTCGTCCACGGCGACCGCCTCGCGCAGTTGGGCGCGCAGTTGCCCGGCGTCGCGCGGGGCGGCGATCCGCAGGCCGGGTACGACCTGGAGGACGGACATGTCCCACATGCCGTTGTGGGACGCCCCGTCCACTCCGGTGACGCCGGCCCGGTCCAGCACGAAGGTGACCCCGCAGCGGTGCAGAGCCACGTCCATCAGCAACTGGTCGAAGGCGCGGTTGAGGAAGGTGGCGTAGACGGCGACGACGGGATGGAGTCCGCCGGTCGCGAGTCCGGCCGCCGAGACGGCCGCGTGCTGCTCGGCGATGCCCACGTCCCACACCCGGTCGGGGAACCGCTCGGCGAAGCGGCCGAGGCCCACCGGGTGCAGCATGGCCGCCGTGATCGCGACGACGTCCTCGCGCTCCTCGCCGATGCGGACGATCTCCTCGCCGAACACCGAGGTCCAGGAGGGACCGCCGGCCGGCGCGAGGGGCGCGCAGGTGAGCGGGTCCATCACGCCGACGGTGTGGAAGTGATCCTCCTCGTGGGCCAGGGCGGGTTCGTAGCCGCGGCCCTTCTCCGTGAGGCAGTGGACCAGGACGGGCCCGTGGAAGCGTTTCGCGCGGCGCAGCGCCGACTCGACGGCGCCGATGTCGTGCCCGTCGATGGGGCCGACGTACTTCAGCCCGAGGTCCTCGAACATGCCCTGCGGGGCGAAGGCGTCCTTGAAGCCCTTCTTCGCGCCGTGCAGGGACTCGTAGATCGTGCTGCCCACCACCGGGGTGCGCAGCAGCACCTCCTTGCCCCAGGCGAGGGCCTTCTCGTACCCGTCGGTGGTGCGCAGGGTGGCCAGATGGCTGGCGAGGCCGCCGATGGTCGGGGCGTAGGAGCGCTCGTTGTCGTTGACGACTATGATCAGCGGCCGGTCCCTGGCGGCCGCGATGTTGTTCAGTGCCTCCCAGGCCATGCCGCCGGTCAGCGCGCCGTCGCCGGTGACCGCGACCACATGCCCCTTCTCCCCCAGCACCTGGTTGGCCTTGGCGAGCCCGTCCGCCCAGCCCAGCGCGGTGGAGGCATGACTGTTCTCGATGACGTCGTGCTCGGACTCCTCGCGCGACGGGTAGCCCGACAGGCCGCCCTTGCCACGCAGCTTGGAGAAGTCCTGACGCCCCGTCAGCAGCTTGTGCACATAGCTCTGGTGGCCGGTGTCCCACAGGATGCGGTCGACCGGTGACTCGAAGACCCGGTGGAGTGCGATGGAGAGTTCCACCACCCCCAGGTTGGGCCCCAGGTGACCGCCGGTTCTCGACACCGCGTGCACCAGGAACTCACGTATCTCTTCGGCTAGTTCCCCGACTTCCGCCTCGGACAGCGCCTTCAGGTCGCGTGGTTGCCGGATGGTCTCCAGGATCGTCACGCTGGGCCCCCTCTCGGTCCGTGCCGTGCCTTGCCTCAACTCACTTCGTCCGCGGCGCCCGCCCCCTCGGCGAGCTTCATGGCCTCCTCGATGAGGGTCTCCACGATCTTGGACTCGGGGACGGTCTTGATGACCTCGCCCTTGACGAAGATCTGGCCCTTGCCGTTGCCCGAGGCAACTCCGAGGTCGGCTTCACGGGCCTCGCCCGGGCCGTTGACCACGCACCCCATCACCGCGACCCTGAGCGGCACTTCCATGCCGTCCAGGCCTGCCGTGACCTCCTCCGCCAGCTTGTAGACGTCGACCTGGGCGCGGCCGCAGGACGGGCAGGAGACGATCTCCAGGCCACGCTGCTTGAGGTTCAGGGACTCCAGGATCTGGTTGCCGACCTTGACCTCCTCCACGGGAGGCGCGGACAGCGACACCCGGATGGTGTCGCCGATGCCCTGGGAGAGCAGCGCGCCGAAGGCGACCGCCGACTTGATCGTGCCCTGGAAGGCGGGGCCAGCCTCCGTGACGCCGAGGTGCAGCGGGTAGTCGCACTGGGCGGCGAGCTGCTTGTAGGCCTCGATCATCACGACCGGGTCGTTGTGCTTGACCGAGATCTTGATGTCCCGGAAGTCGTGCTCCTCGAACAGGGACGCCTCCCACAGGGCCGACTCGACCAGCGCCTCCGGGGTGCCCTTGCCGTACTTCTGCAGCAGCCGCCGGTCCAGGGAACCCGCGTTGACGCCGATCCGGATCGGGGTGCCGTGGTCCCTGGCGGCCCGCGCGATCTCCTTGACCTTGTCGTCGAACTGCTTGATGTTGCCCGGGTTGACGCGGACGGCCGCGCAGCCCGCCTCGATGGCGGCGAAGACGTACTTCGGCTGGAAGTGGATGTCCGCGATCACCGGGATCCGAGACTTGCGGGCGATGGCCGGCAGCGCGTCCGCGTCGTCCTGCGTGGGGCAGGCGACCCGGACGATCTGGCAGCCGGACGCGGTCAGTTCCGCGATCTGCTGGAGGGTGGCACCGATGTCCGACGTGCGGGTGGTCGTCATCGACTGCACCGAGACCGGAGCTCCGCCCCCGACCGCCACCGGCCCGACGTCGATCCGCCGCGACACACGCCGCGGAGCGACCGGCCGGGCCGGCACCTCGGGGACACCCAGAGGGACGGCGGTCACGGCGTCACTCCCGGTTTCCGGAGACGGTCTCGCGCATGGCCCGCAGCGACTCCTTCAGGGAGCCCATGGTGGCGAGGACGGCGGTGGGCTCGTAGCCGCAGTGCGCCATGCAGTTGGCGCAGCGGGGGTCCTTGCCGCGGCCGTACTTGTCCCAGTCGGTCTCCTCGATGAGCTCGCGGTACGTCGGGACGTAGCCGTCGCTCATCAGGTAGCAGGGGCGCTGCCAGCCGAAGAGCGAGTAGTTCGGGATCGCCCAGGCGGTGCAGGGGAAGTCGACCTTTCCCTCCAGGAAGTCCAGGAAGAGCGGGGAGTGGTTGAGCCGCCACTTGCGGCGGTTGCCGCCCGCGAAGGCCTTCCGGAACAGCTCGCGGGTCTGCTCCACGCCCAGGAAGTGCTCCTGGTCGGGCGCCTTCTCGTAGGCGTAGGCGGGCGAGATCATCATCTCGTCCACCCGCAGGTCGTCATTGAGGAAGTTGAGCACCTCGATGACCGTCTGCGGGGTGTCGGTGTTGAAGAAGGTGGAGTTGGTGGTCACCCGGAAGCCGCGCCGCTTGGCCTCCTTGATGGCCTCCACCGCCTCGTCGAACACCCCCTCCTTCGCGACCGACTCGTCGTGCCGCGCCCGAAGCCCGTCGATGTGCACCGCGAAGGCGAAGTAGGGCGAGGGCGTGAACTTGTCCATCTTCTTGCGCATCAGCAGCGCGTTGGTGCAGAGAAAGACGTACTTCCGCTTGGCCACGAGCTGGCGCACGATCTCGTCGATCTGCGGGTGCATCAGCGGTTCCCCGCCGGCGATGGACACCATCGGCGCACCCGACTCCAGCACCGCGCCCACGGCCTGGGCGACCGGCATGCGCTGCTTGAGCACGCCGGCCGGGTGCTGGATCTTGCCGCAGCCCTCGCACTTGAGGTTGCACGCGAAGAGCGGTTCCAGTTCGACGATGAGCGGAAACTTGTCCCGCCTGCGGAGTTTCTGTTCGGCCAGGTATGTAGCGACCTTGATGGACTGACGCAACGGCATGGCCATCTGGCTCACCTCCGGGGGAGCGACAAAGAACGGTGCCATTCATGAAAGGCGGGAAGAACGGAACGAAGAACGCGGAAAGCTGATATTCCACCGCGCAGCGTGCCGATCCGGACGAGTTCATGTTCCGGAGCGTCCACGACCACCCGTACGGCCGCAACCGGACGCTCGCCGGCGCGCACGGCGCTCAGCAGCGTGGCCGCCGACTCCATGTCGACGGCGATCGCGCCGGTCGCGCGCAGCGCGGACCTCTCCGGGCCGCGGACGACGTGGTCGGAGCCGGTGAGCGGTCCGGTGTGGACGGTGCGCCCGGGCAGGACGCGCGCGAGCTCCTTGACGAGTGGTTCGGTGTCCACGCACGGGACGGTCCCGCACGGGTCCCGGGTCTCCTCGGCGACGACCAGGTCTCCGGGGTGCATACCGGGGGCGAGCCCGGCGCAGAAGCCGGTGGCCAGGACGGCCGCGGCGGTGAGCGCCGGCTCGGACAGGTACCGGGTGACGGACCGTTCCGCCGCCCGGGGGCCCATGCCGGTGCGGACGAAGGTGACCGGCCCTCCCGCCCCGCCCCGGTCGCCGGTGCGCAGGGCGAGGTGCTCGATGCCGAGCGCACAGGCGATCAGCAGCGGAGGCGGAGCGGGCCGGGTGCTCACCTCAGCTCACCGTGGCCTCGGGCAGCGGCTTCCTGCCGTCGGAGTGGGACCTCCTGGCCCGGGCGAGCGGCGGCCGCTCGAAGGGGTCGCCGTGCAGATAGCGGCCGAGCGCGGTGAGCGGGAACACCTGGCGGTACAGGTGGTAGTTGATGGAGAAGTCCCAGGGGAAGCCGGTGCCGGTGAAGTACGGCTCGTCCCAGGAGCCGTCCTCCCGCTGGGTCGCGGCCAGCCACTGGATGCCGCGTTCCACGGCCTCCGAGTCCCGCTCCCCCGCCGCGAGCAGCGCCATCAGCGCCCAGCCGGTCTGCGAGGCGGTGGAGGCGCCGCGGCCGCTCCACTCCTTGACGTGCTTGTAGGAGCGCAGGTCCTCGCCCCAGCCGCCGTCGTCGTTCTGCACCTTCTCCAGCCAGGCCACCGCCCGCCGGATCGCCGGGTGGGAGCCGGGCAGGCCGGCCGCGGTGAGGGCGGGCACCACGGAACCGGTGCCGTACAGGTAGTTGACGCCCCAGCGCCCGAACCACGAGCCGTCGGGCTCCTGTTCGGCGAGCAGCCAGTCGATGCCGCGCCGGGTGCGGGGATCGTGGGCCAGACCCTCGGCGGCGAGCATCTCGACGACGTGGGCGGTGACGTCGGCGGACGGCGGGTCGATGACCTCGCCGAAGTCGCAGAACGGCAGCCGGTTCGGGAACGGGCTGGTGTTGTCGACGTCGAAGGCGCCCCACGCGCCGTTCCTCGACTGCATCCCCAGGTTCCAGCGCACCGCGCGCCCGACGGCGTGGTCCACGCGCTCCGGGTCGTGGTGCCGGACCCGGCGCAGCGCGAGAGCCACCTCGGCGGTGTCGTCGATGTCCGGGTAGTTGTCGTTGTGGAACTCGAACGCCCACCCGCCGGGCGGAAGTTGGGGTCGCTTCACGGCCCAGTCACCGGGCCGGACGATCTCCTCGCCGAGCATCCAGTCGGCCGCCCTGACCAGTTGCGGATGGTCGACCGGCAGACCCGCGTCGACGAGCGCGATGGTGGCGAGGCAGGTGTCCCACACCGGGGACTGGCAGGCCTCGATCATCCGGGCGCCGTCCTCGCGCCACACGGCGAAGCGGTCCAGTGAGGCGAGACCCTCGCGCATCACCGGGTGCTGGAGGTCGTAGCCGAGCAGGCGCAGGGCGATGACCGAGTACACGGCCGGGGGCTGGATGCCGCCCCAGCAGCCGTCGTTCTCCTGCCGCTCGATGATCCAGCGGGCGGCGGAGTTCATCGCGGCCCTGCGCAGCCGGCGCGGGACGACCTTGCGCAGTTGGTGCAGCGCCTTGTCGAGGCGCTGAAAGGCGCCGTCCCAACTGGCCGCCGGTGCCAGCGGCTTGGCGGGATTGGGATCGGCCGGGTCGGTGTGCAGCTCGTCCAGCGGGAAGGGGGCCGGGCGGACGGGGCGCTTGGCCGAGACGATGGTCAGCGGCACGATGGTCTGCCGGGCCCAGCACCCGAAGTCGTAGATGTTGAGCGGCATCCAGCGGGGGAAGTAGATGAGCTCCGGCGGGAGTTCGGGCAGGTCATCCCACTTCCACCAGCCGAACAGGGCGAGCCAGATCCGGGTGAAGACACGGGAGGCGGCGATACCGCCGCGCTCGCGGACCCAGGCCGAGGCCTTCGCCATGTGCGGGGCGTCGGGCGCGTCGCCGGCCAGGCGCAGGGCGACGTACGCCTCGATGGTGGTGGAAAGTTCGCCGGGGCCGCCGTAGAAGGTGGCCCAGGTGCCGTCCGGGCGCTGCTCGCCGCGGATGAACAGGGCGGCGGCCCGCGTCGTCTCCTCGTCCAGGATGCCCAGGAACTGACGGAGCAGCAGGTCCTCGGCGTCCATGGTGACGTTCGTCTCCAGGTCGCCCTTCCACCAGCCCTGGGCGTCCTGCCGGGCGAGCAGGAAGTCGGTGGCGCGGCGCGCGGCGCGTTCGGCGGCTTCTGGTACCCCGGCAGCCTCGGGGATGGTGATGTCTGTTTCGCTGGCCGCGGCAGCGCGGGGCGGCATGGTCGCTCCGGTGCTTCCGTCGGTCGTCGCTGTCATGGCTTCCCCTTCGTGCAGTCGTGCGAGTCGTGCTGCTGTGGGTCCGCCGTCGGCCGGTGCCGTCATCCGCGGCACCGGCCGGCGACTACGCGAGGGTTATTCGGCCGATAGTGATCATCTCTTTCGTACGACGACGAAATCGGCGAGTGCCGTGAAGGCGGCCCTCACCCGGTCGGGCATGTGGACGGCGTCGAGTGCCTCGACGGCGATCGCGTGCTGCCGGCGTGCCTCCTCGGCCGTCCACTCTCGGCCGCCGGCCTCCTCGATGAGGGCGGCCCGGGCCGCGAACTCCTCCTCGGAGAAGTTCTCGAAGTCGCTGCTCTTGGCGTCGGCGGCGAGGATCTCGCCGAGCCGTTCGGAGGCGTCGCCGCCCGCCGCGAGCGCGGCCACCACCGGCAGGGACTTCTTGCGCTGGCGCAGGTCGCTCCAGGTCTGCTTGCCGGTGGCCTCCGGGTCGCCCCAGATGCCGAGGAGGTCGTCGACGGCTTGGAAGGCGAGGCCGAGGTGGTAGCCGTAGCGCTCCAGCGCGTCGGCGGTGGCGTCGTCCGCGCCGCCGAGGACCGCGCCGATCGAGGAGGCGCAGGCGAGCAGCGCGCCGGTCTTGTTGCCCTCCATCTCCAGGCACTCCTCGACGCTGACGCGGTCGCGGTGCTCGTAGGAGATGTCCTGCGCCTGACCATCGATCAGGGCGCGGGTGGCGGTGGTCAGCCGGCGGGTGGCGCGGCCGGCCTCGACGGTGCCGAGCTCCAGCAGGACCTCGTTGCCGAGGGCGAACAGGGCGTCACCGACCAGGATGGCCTGGGCGGGGCCGTGCACCTTCCAGACGGTGTCGCGGTGCCGGCGCTGCTCGTCGCCGTCCATCAGGTCGTCGTGCAGCAGCGAGAAGTTGTGGACGAGTTCGACGGCGACCGCGCCGGGGACGCCCACCTCGGGCGCGGCGCCGGTCACCTCGGCGGAGAGCACGGCGAGGGCGGGACGCACGGCCTTGCCGCCGTCCCCGTCGGCCGGGTTGCCCGCGGCGTCGATCCAGCCGAAGTGGTAGGCGGCGACGGTGTCCATGGGCGGCGCCAGGCGGTCGACGGCGGCGCGCAGGACCGGGGTGGCCAGGGTGCGGCCGCGCTCCAGCAGCGCGGTCACGTCCACCGCGGTCCTCGAGTCGGCCGTCGAGGCGGGGGGCACAGTGGGCACAGTCTCTCCTGTTGTTGCGGTACCGGGGGTGCGGGGGCCCGCCGCGTAGTGCTCGGTCATCAGGCCGCCTCCTCGAACGCGAAGAGGCGGGCGGGGCGGGGCCGGCCCAGGGCGCTCAGCGCGGCGTCGGCCGCGCTCACGCCGCTGCGGACCGCACTCTCCATGGTCGCGGGCCACCCGGTGGCGGTCCACGCTCCGGCCAGGTACAGGCCGGGAGCCTTGGTGCGGGCGCCGGGCCGCAGCCGGCCGACGCCGGGGGTGGGGGCGAACGTCGCCGTGCGCTCCCGGGTCACGAAGAAGTCCTTCACCACGGCACCGCGCGCACCGGGGATCAGCCGCTCCAGCTCGGGCAGGTAGCGCTCGCGGAGCACGGCGACCGGTTCGTCGATGTCGTCCCGCGCGGCCGACTGCGACACCGCGAGGTACTGGCCCTCGCGCAGCCCGGAGGCGTCGGTGCGGTCGAAGACCCACTGCACGCGGGTGCCGAGGGCGGCGAGGAAGGGCCGGGCCAGCACCGGGCGGTCGTAGACGACGTGCACGTTGAGGATGGGCGCGGTGCCGATCTCCAGCAGCCGCCCGGGGTCGTCGAGGGCGCCGGGCGGCAGCAGGCCGTGCGTCTCGCGCTGGGGTACGGCGAGGACGACCGCGTCGGCGCGGAGTGTTTCGCCGGGAACCTGAACGCTCCAGCCTCCGTTCCCGTTGAGGGAGACGGAGGTGACGCGTGTACGGACTTCGGTACGGACGCCCGCGGAGTCGAGCGCCTTGCGGGCCAGCCGGTCGTGCAGTTCGCCGAGCGGTACGGCGGCCCAGCCGATGTCGGCCGCGCCCGGGTCGGACAGCAGACCGGTCTTGAACACCATCGCGGCGAGCCCCAGTGAGGCGTCGCCCGCGACCGCGTTGAGGGTGGCGACCCCGACCAGGTCCCACAGGGCCTCGACGGCCCGCGCCGACTGGCCGTGCGCGGCCAGCCAGCTGCCGAAGTCCTGGGCGTCCAGTGCCGGATCGGCGAGGTCGAGCCCCTTCAGCGCGAGCGCGGCGCGCCCGACGGCGGCGCGCTCGGCGAGCGAGAGGTGCGGGTAGGTGGCCAGGCTGCGTCCCAGGTGGAGGGGGACGGGCAGCGGGTCGCGCCGCAGCCGCCCGAGCCGTCCGCCCTCGGGCTTGGCGACGTCGACGACGGGCACGTCCAGGCGGTCCTGCAGCGGTGCCAGCGCCGCGCCCTCGATCCGGTCGAGGAACCAGCGGTAGGCGGTGCAGCAGCGCAGGTACACGTGCTGGCCGTTGTCGACGGTCAACTCGCCGCGCTGGAAGGAGAAGGCGAGACCGCCCAGCCGGGGTCTGCCTTCGACGAGCGTGACGTCGACGCCCGCGTCGGCGAGCGCGAGCGCCGCGGTGACGCCGGCGAGACCCCCGCCGACGACTACGGCGGTACGCCGCGCCGGGGCCTCGGGTGCCCGGGCACCGGCGTGCGCCTGTTCGGCGCGGGAGCCCTCGCTCATCGTGCGTCCTTCCCTGCGTGCCGACCGTGCTGGATGAACGGTGCACGGTCGCCCGTCGCAGTCAGGGACGCCACGCCGCAGCGCGGGGTTGCCCGCCGCGCCGGATCGTCGGAACCGGACGGTTCCCGGGAACCCATCAGGCGCGCCTCCTGACGGTCCGCCGGGAGACGTTCCGGGTGTCGAGGCCGGACAGTCCGCGCACGGCGACGTACGCCTTCTCGCGTCCGGGCAGCGAGACCCGGCCGCGCAGCACGGCCCCGGGGTCGCGCTCGATGCGGTCCAGCAGCCGGCGGTAGATGCCGGCCATGGCGGCCACACAGGCGCCGCTGCGCCGGTCGAGCATGGGGAGCAGCCGGTAGCCCTCGGCGAACAGGGCGCGGGCCCGCCGCACTTCGAAGTGCACGAGGCCGGCGAAGTCGGAGCCCTGCGGTGGAGTGGGCCCGTCGAACCCGGCCGAGCAGCCGAACTTGGCCAGGTCGTCGGCGGGCAGGTAGGTGCGCCCGCCCTCGGCGTCCTCACGGACGTCCCGGAGGATGTTGGTGAGCTGGAGCGCGAGGCCGAGCGTGTCGGCGTACTCGGGGGCGCGCTCGGCGCCGCGCGCGCCCGGTTCCGTACCGAAGACGCCGAGCGAGAGACGGCCGATGGCGCCGGCCACGCAGCGGCAGTAGACCTTCAGGTCGTGCCAGGTCTCGTAGCTCTCGCCGCGCACGTCCATCTGGACGCCGTCGATCAGCTCGTCCAGACCGCCGAGCGGGATCGGGAAGGCGCGCGCGGCATAGGCGAGGGCCACTGCCACCGGGTCGGTGTGGTCCTCCTCGATCTCCCCGGCGCGGATCAGGGTGAGCAGTTCCCGGGTGTCCTCGAGCCGCGCGACCTTCACCTCGGCCGGCAGGCCGCCGTCGCCGATGTCGTCGACGCGCCGGGAGAACGCGTACAGCGCGGACATGGCGCGCCGCTTGGGCGTCGGCAGCAGCCGGATGCCGTAGGCGAAGTTGCGGGCCTGCTGCCCGGTGACGGCCTCGCAGTAGCCGTAGGCGGCGAGTACCGGTGCGGACACGTGCGGCACAGACTCCACGGTCCGGATCACCCCTCTCCTCGCAGAGTCGCGCCCGCCTCACGCAGCAACCGGACCTTGCCGGGCTTGAGCGGGCCGGGAAGTACGTCGTATTCGGCGGCGGCGATCGCCCGGACCGCCGCCCTTCCCCCCGCCACGAACCCCGCGAGCAGCAGCTTCAACCTGCCGTGGACGCTACCCACCAGGGGGGCGCCTTCATTCAGCAGATCGCGGGCGCGTTGTGCTTCGTATGCAACCAGGGCGCGCACCGAAGCGCTCGCGATTTTCGCGGCGAGGTCGGTTTCCTGGACGTGGAAACGTTTCATGTCCCGGGCCGGCAGATAGATCCGGTCACGGCCGAGGTCCTCCGCGACGTCCTGGAGGTGCTCGACGATCTGCAGCGCGGTGCAGATCGAGTCGGACAGCCGGATCCGCTCGGGGGTCGCGGTGCCGGTGACGGCGAGGACGAGGCGGCCGACGGGGTTCGCGGACAGTTCGCAGTAGGCGAGGAGGTCGTCGTAGGTCTCGTAGCGCCGCACCAGCTGGTCCTGGCGGTTGGCGGCGATCAGGCCGAGGAACGGCTCGGGGGTGAGGGAGCGGCGGCGGGCCGTGGGCTGCAGGCGGCGCAGCAGCGGGTGGCGCGGGGTGCCGTCGAAGACCCGGCGCAGATCCGCCTCGAAGGCGTCGAGGAGGACCAGCCGGTCCCCGGCATCGGCGGCCGGCACACCGAGGGCGCGGGCGTCGGCGCCGCCGGGGGCGAGGTCGCCGTCGCCGATGTCGTCCACCAGGCGGGCGAATCCGTACACGGCCATGAGGTCCTCACGCCAGGCGCGGGGCAGGAAGAAGGGGGCCACGGGGAAGTTCTCGCTCGCGGCCTTGTCGAGGGTGGCGCGCTCCAGGCCCGGCGCCGTGCGGGTTCCCGTCACCGCGGGCTGCCCGGGGCGTGGACGGCACATGCTGCGCTGAGCTGGGGAGTTTCCGTAGCCATTGCCGTCACATCTCCCGTTCTACACTGCCGATCCGATACACACTATTTCGGACACGCCGCCTGGCCCTCCGCGGGGCGGCCCGGCGGAGGGTGTCGCGCTTTGTCGCCCCATGTGCCGCTTTCGGGGACCGGTACAGCTTACGTTGTACAACGCAGCTTGGACCGGCAGGGTGTCCCGCGCATCACAACAACACACCAATTGCCGTCAAGATTCCTACGTCATGCGCGAGTTGACGTTTCCTTTGCAGACGCAGGGCCCCGCCGGAGAGGTTCCGCGGGGCCCTGGCCGAAACGGGTCACTTGCCCGTGAACTTCTCGTACTCCTTGAGGACCTCTTCGGTGGGTCCGTCCATGCGCAGTTCGCCGCGTTCCAGCCACAGGACGCGGTCGCAGGTGTCGCGGATGGACTTGTTGTTGTGGCTGACCAGGAAGACCGTGCCGGCCTCCTTGCGCAGTTCCCGGATCCGCGCCTCCGAGCGCTTCTGGAACTTGCGGTCACCGGTGGCCAGCGCCTCGTCGATCATGAGGACGTCGTGGTCCTTGGCGGCGGCGATGGAGAAGCGCAGCCGGGCCGCCATGCCGGAGGAGTACGTCCGCATCGGCAGGGTGATGAAGTCGCCCTTCTCGTTGATCCCCGAGAAGTCGACGATGTCCTGGTAGCGCTCCTTGACCTGCTCGCGGGACATGCCCATCGCGAGCCCGCCGAGGATGACGTTGCGCTCACCGGTGAGGTCGTTCATCAGGGCGGCGTTGACGCCGAGCAGGGAGGGCTGGCCGTCGGTGTAGACCTTGCCGCTCTCGGCGGGGAGCAGTCCGGCGATGGCGCGCAGCAGCGTGGACTTGCCGGAGCCGTTGGATCCGATCAGGCCGATCGCCTCTCCGCGGCGGGCGACGAAGGAGACTCCGCGCACCGCGTGCACCTTGCGCACGCCGCGCGCCCCGTCGTCGGAGCCGCGCTTGAGTATGCGGCTGAGGGCGGCGGTGGCGCTGCCCTTGCCGGTCCTGGCGCCGTTGACCCGGTAGACGATGTGCAGCTCGTCCGCGATGACGGTCGGGCGCGGGTCCGGGGTGTCCTGGGTGTCGGTCTCAGCCACGGCCGTACCTCTCCTCCGCCTTCCAGAAGTACACGAAGCCGCCGGCGAAGACGATCACGGCCCAGAACAGGGCGATGGCCCACACGTGCGGCGGCAGGTTCGAGGCGCCGTACCCGTCGATCAGCGCGAACCGCATCAGGTCCATGTAGACGGCGGCCGGGTTGACCTGCAGCAGCCGGACCACCCACTCGGGGCGGCCCTCCATCATCTTGCTGATGGAGAACATGACACCGGAGGCGTACATCCAGGTGCGCAGGACGAACGGCATCAGCTGGGCGAGGTCCGGGGTCTTGGCGCCCAGGCGGGCGACGATCAGCGCGAGACCGGTGTTGAACAGGAATTGCAGCATCAGCACCGGGATGATCAGCAGCCAGGACATCCCCGGGTAGCTGCCGAACCCGATGGCCACGATGAACATCACGATCATCGAGAACAGCAGCTGCTGGAGCTGCTGCAGCGAGAAGGAGACGGGCAGCGAGGCGCGCGGGAAGTGCAGGGCGCGCACCAGGCCCAGGTTGCCGGAGATCGCGCGGACGCCGGTCATGACCGAGCTCTGCGTGAAGGTGAACACGAACACGCCCGTGACCAGGAACGGGATGTACACGTCCTGGGACATGCCGCGGCTCGCGTGCAGGATGACGCCGAAGATGAAGTAGTAGACCGCCGCGTTCAGCAGCGGGGTCGCCACCTGCCAGAGCTGGCCCAGCTTGGCCTGGCTGTACTGCGCGGTCAGCTTCGCCTGGGAGAAGGCGAGGATGAAGTGGCGGCGCCCCCACAGTTGGCGCACGTACTCGGCGAGCGAGGGCCGGGCGCCGCTCACGGCGAGTCCGTACTTGGCGGCGAGCTGGGCGGCCGTCAGTCCCTCGTCGGGCGACGGGGCCGCGGTCACCGCGACTCCGGCGTCATGCGTTGTCTCACTCACGGGTGGAAGCTTTCGTCTTCGAGTACGTCTTGCACGGTTGCGTCTTCAAGGGCGGCGGACCCGCCCGCCGGGGCGGGTCCGTACGGTCGAGCTTGTCAGATCACCGGGGGCCGGCCCAGTCGGGTCAGCCGCCACACCGTACGCCAGCGCATCGGGCGCCGGGGTCCGCAGGGGCTGCTCCACCCCTCCTTGAAGCCGCCGAACCAGGCCTTCAGGGCCGGTCCAGAGGGCCGGCGCAGCAGCGTGAGCAGCAGCCAGACCCCGAGGTAGACCGGGACCAGGAGGGCGGGGAGGTTGCGGCGGGCCAGCCAGACCCGGTTGCGGGCGACCATGCGGTGGTACACCGCGTGCCGCGAGGGCGCGGTCGTCGGGTGGTAGAGCACCATGTCGGACCGGTAGTCGATCATCCAGCCGGCGTCGAGGGCCCGCCAGGCCAGGTCGGTCTCCTCGTGGGCGTAGAAGAACTCGTCCGGGAGGACGCCGGCGTCGGCGAAGACCCGGGTGCGGACGGCGTTGGCGCCGCCGAGGAAGGTGGTGACCCGGGAGGAGCGCATCGGGTCGGACGCGCGCAGCCGGGGCACGTGCCGGCGCTGGGTCTCGCCGGTCTCGGGGTCCGCGATGCGGAAGCTGATGATGCCGAGCTCCGGGTCGGCCGTGAAGGCCTCGCGGCACAGCTCGGCCGTGTCGTGGCGGGCCAGGAGCCCGTCGTCGTCCAGGAAAAGCAGTATGTCGACATCGCGGCCGGCCGGCCCGAAGGCCGCTATGCCGACGTTGCGGCCGCCGGGGATGCCCAGGTTCTCGGGCAGTTCCACGGTCCGGACGCCCTCGGGGACGTCCGGGACGGGCGAGCCGTTGCCGACGACGACCACCTCGACCCGGTCGCCGTCCTGCTTGGCGACGGAGTCGAGCAGTGCCCGCAGCTCCTCGGGCCGGTTGCCCATGGTGATGATGACCGCGCCGACCTTCATGGCACTCACCTCAGCCTGCTGGACGCCAGGATGGACACCAGGTGCAGCACGGTCTGCAGCAGGGCGATGCCCGCGAGGACGGCGGTGCCGAGCCGGGTGAAGAACAGGTCGCCGTGGATCTGGTCGGCGATCGCCAGGACCAGGATCAGCAGCGCGGCCTCGATGCCGAGGATCAGCCGGTGGAACTTCAGCGCCGCGGCGGCCCGGCGGGCCAGCGCCATGCCGGAGGAGCGCGGCTCGGCCGCCGCGTCCTGGACCGGCGGCTTCCCGGCCTGGTGCCGGGCGACGCCGACCAGGTCGGTCTCGGCCTTGATCAGGATGGCGCCCAGCGCGGCGAGCGTGCCGAGGAAGGCCCACAGCCAGTCGATCCGGCCGCCGCCCCACAGGTCGGCGGCGCGCAGCCCGAGGCCGACCAGGACGGCCGCGTCGGTGAGGTAGGCACCGACCCGGTCCAGGTAGACCCCGCTGAGCGAGTACTGCTGCTTCCAGCGGGCGATCTCGCCGTCGACGCAGTCCAGCAGCAGGTAGAGCTGGGTGGCGACCACGCCGAGCACGGCGCCCGGGATCCCCGGCACCAGCAGCGCCGGGGCCGCGAGCACCCCGCAGAGGGTCATCAGGTACGTGAGCTGGTTGGGCGTGACCCGGGTGTTCACCAGGTAGCGGTCGACGCGCAGGGACACCTCTCGCATGTAGAGGCGCCCTCCCCAGTGCTCACCGCTGCGCCGGTCCTTCACCCCGACGGGGTGGACGACCGGACGGAGTTCAGCTACCGATGGCCTTGACATAGTCGGCGTAGGTGTCCTTGATCTGGTTCGTCTTGAGGTCGAGGTGTTCGAGGATCGTGTAGCGGCCGGGCCTGGTCTCCGGAGCGAACTCCACGGCGCGGACGAACTCGTCCACCGAGAAGCCGATCTCCTCCGGCAGCACCGGAAGCCCGTGCCGGCGCAGTACGGCGGCCATGGACGCCGCCTCCTCGTGCGCTCCGCGCAGGTACATCGCGAAGGCCGCGCCGATGCCGCACTGCTCGCCGTGGGCGGCCGCCCGCTTCGGGTAGAGCAGGTCGAAGGCGTGGTTGATCTCGTGGCAGGCCCCTGAGGAGGGGCGGGAGTCGCCGGAGACGGACATGGCGATGCCGGTGAGGACGAGGGCTTCGGCCAGCACCTGCAGGAAGCCGTCGTCGCCGACGCCGCCGGGGTGCCTGAGCACCGACTCGCCGGCCTGCCGGGCCATGGCGGCGGCGAGACCGTCGATCTTCTCGCCGTTGACCCGGTTGGCCAGCTCCCAGTCCGCGACCGCGGAGATGTTGGAGATGGCATCGCCGATGCCGGAGCGCACGAAGCGGACCGGCGCCTCACGGATCACGTTGAGGTCGATGACGACCGCGATCGGGTTCGGCACACCGTAGGAGCCGCGGCCCGCGTCGTTGTCCAGGGTCGCGACCGGCGAGCACAGACCGTCGTGCGCGAGGTTGGTGGCGACGGCGACCAACGGCAGCCCGACGCGCGCGGCGGCGAACTTGGCGCAGTCGATGATCTTCCCGCCGCCGAGTCCGACGACGGCGTCGTAGCGGCCGGCCTTTATCTCGCTCGCCAGCCGGACCGCGTCGTCGATGGTGCCGCCGCCGACCTCGTACCAGGTGGCGCCGGGCAGCGACGGGGCGAGGCGTTCACGCAGCCGGGCGCCCGAGCCGTTGCTGACGGCGACGGCGAGCCGGCCGGACTGGGAGATGCGCTCGTCGGCGAGGACCCCGGCCAGGTCGTCGAGGGCACCCGGGCGGATGTCGACGACGAGCGGCGAGGGGATCAGCCGGGTCAGTACTGGCACGCGATCTCCCGTCCACGGGCGAGGTCGTCGTGGTTGTCGATCTCCACCCACTGCACGTCGCCGATCGGCGCGACGTCGATCCGGAAGCCGCGGTTCACCAGCTCCTGGTAACCGTGCTCGTAGAACTGCTGGGGGTCGGTCTCGAAGACCGTCTTCAGGGCGTCGGCCAGCTCGGGGGCCGCGTCGCCCTCGATGAGGGTGACGCCGATGTACTCACCGGTGGCCTCGGCGGGGTCCATCAGCTTGGTGATCTTCCGGACGCCCTCGGCGGGGTCCACGACGACCTTCATCTCCTCGTCCGCCAGGGACTTCACGGTGTCCAGCGCGAGAATGATCCGCCTGCCCTCGCCGCGGGCCGCGAGCAGCGTGCGCTCCACCGAGACCGGGTGCACGGTGTCGCCGTTGGCGAGGATCACACCGTCCTTGAGGGCGTCACGGCCGCACCACAGGGAGTAGGCGTTGTTCCACTCCTCGGCCTTGTCGTTGTCGATGAGGGTGAGCTTGAGGCCGTACTTCGCCTCGAGGGCCGCCTTGCGCTCGTACACGGCCTCCTTGCGGTAGCCGACGATGATCGCGACCTCGGTCAGGCCGATCTCGGCGAAGTTGCCGAGGGTGAGGTCCAGGACCGTCGGCTCGCCCTCTATGCCCGCGGGGCCCACCGGCACCAGAGCCTTGGGAAGGCTGTCGGTGTAGGGGCGCAGACGCCGTCCGGCGCCGGCCGCCAGCACGAGGCCGATCATGCGGGTTCTCCTTCGTCGTGTACGGCGGGCGCCCCTGCGGACACCCAGAAGCGGATGCTCTCGACGAGCACCAGCACGGCGACGGCCACGGCGAGGACCGTGAGCGCGGCCTTGAACTGCGAGGCGGTGAGCACCGCGGCCAGGACGGTGACGAGCAGCGTCCGCCCCTCCTGCCCCCCGATGGCGCGCACCAGCCAGGCCGGGGGCGCTCCGGCGTTGCCGCGGATGCGGTACACCGTGTCGTAGTGATGGTAGGCGACGGCCGCCACCAGGCCGAAAGCCGCGGGAAGGGCTCCGTTCACGTCCGCGTGGGCCGCCAGTACCAGCACGGTGCCGTACTCGGCGGCACGGAACAGCGGCGGGAGCAGCCAGTCGAGGGCGCCCTTGAGGGGGCGGTACAGGGCCTGGCCGGCGGTGACGGCGTAGACGGCCGCGCCGGCGACGGGCGCCCAGGCCGGGCCGGAGAAGAGGGAGACGGCGAGCACGGCGGTGCCGGCCAGGGCCACGAGCAGCGGGGCGCCGAGGCGGACCCGGGTGGCACGTGCCACGTACGAGGCGAGCGGGCCGTTGTCGGCCAGGTCGGCCAGCGCCTGGGCCGCCCGGTCAGTGCGCCGCGCCTTGCGGGTCACCGAGCGCAGCACACGGCCGGCCGTGGTGTACGTGGCGGCGAAGGCGCAGCCGGCGAGCAGCACGTAGAAGGTGATGCGCGGGGTGGTGACCGCGGTGAGGACGGCGATCATCGCCCAGCGCTCGCCGATCGGCAGGACGATCATCCGGCGTACCCAGACCGTCCAGCCGACGCTGTCCAGCTTGTCGGATAGGGCGGCGGTGGGGCTGGTGTTGGCGGTGGCGTCGTGGTTGGCCTCGTTGAAGGAGAAGTCCACGACGTGCCGGCAGGTCTGCAGGATCATGGCGCCCAGCGCCAGGGCCCAGACGTCGTCGCCGCCGCGGGCCGCGCCGAGGGCGAGGCCGGCGTAGTAGGCGTACTCCTTGGCCCGGTCGAAGGTGGCGTCGAGCCAGGCGCCGAGCGTGGAGTACTTCAGGGCGTAGCGGGCGAGCTGGCCGTCGGTGCAGTCGAGCACGAAGGAGGCGATCAGCAGGACGCCGGCCGCGACGAAGCCGGCCCGGGTGCCGGTCGCCGCGCAGCCCGCGGCTATCAGGGCGGTGAGCAGGGAGGCGGTGGTGACCTGGTTGGGCGTCAGGCCCCGGCGGGCGCACCAGCGGGCGATGTAGCGCGAGTACGGGCTGATGAAGAACGTGGTGAAGAAGCCGTCGCGGGACTTCACGGCCGACCTCAGGCGTACGGCCTCGTCGTCCACGGCGGCGACGGCCTGCCGTGCCTCGTTGCGGGCCTGCGGGTCGGCCGGGACGGCGGCGACCAGGCTGCCCAGCTCGGGGCGGTGCACACCGGCGTCGTCGGCGTCGAGCGTGGTGACGACGCGGTCGGCGAGGGAGTCGGCGTCCCCCGCGCTCGGCTTCGCCGGCGCGGCACCCCCGCCCGCGGTGGCGGTCTCGCGGTCCAGCGCCCGGGTCAGCGCCTGGCGGGCCTCCGGCTGGGCGGTGACGGCTCCGGGCACGGCCGCGAGCGGGAACCGCGGGTCGGTGAGGCCTAGGCGCAGGGCGTGCGGGTGGCCGACGAAGCGGGCGTCCACCAGGGCCACGCGCCTTCCGGCGGGTGCGGCGGCGAGCAGGGTCCGGGTCTCGGCGGCGTCAGCGGCCACGCGCACGTCGAAGCCGAGGGACCGCAGATCGTTCTCGAGCGACGATCCGGGGACCGGCTGACCGGTGACGATGGCGGTCGACAACCGAAACTCACTCCCTGGGTGCCGACGCGGGGGCGCCGGTCTTCTGCGTGGTGGGGCGCCCCTGCCTGCGGCACCCGGGCGGCATGTCGGCAGAGGCTATCGGATGGGCGGAAGCCCGTGTTCACCGGCCGTTCACGGCCCGGTCCACGGGGGCTGCCCGGTCCTTTGCCGCGATCATCATCGGGGATGCGGGGCCCGCCCCACAAACCGCGCGGCGCAGACCCGGGCATCCTCCGGCATCGCGGACACATGCCCGGTTCGGCATAGGGTGGGTGACCATGACCTGGCTGATCACCGGCGGAGCCGGATACATCGGGGCGCACGTGGTACGGGCCATGACCGGCGCCGGCGAGAGCGTCGTGGCGCTGGACGACCTGTCGGCCGCCGTGCCGGCGCGGCTCCCGGCGGGCGTCCCGCTCGTCGAGGGCTCGACGCTGGACGGGGATCTGCTCAAGCGGGTCTTCGCGGAGTACGGCGTGACGGGTGTGGTGCATCTCGCGGCGCGCAAGCAGGTCGCCGAGTCCGTGGCGCAGCCCACCCGCTACTACCGGGAGAACGTGGGCGGCCTGGCCACGCTGCTGGACGCGATCGCCGAGGCGGGGATCGACCGGCTGCTGTTCTCCTCGTCGGCGGCCGTGTACGGCAACCCGGACGTGGACCTGATCACCGAGGACACCCCCTGCGCCCCGGTGAACCCCTACGGCGAGACCAAGCTGGCCGGGGAGTGGCTGGTGCGGGCGGCCGGGCAGGCGCACGGGATCTCCACGGTGTGCCTGCGCTACTTCAACGTGGCGGGGGCGGCCGCGCCGGAACTGGCGGACACCGGGGTGTTCAACATCGTGCCGATGGTCTTCGACCGGCTCACCCGGGACGAGGCCCCGCGGATCTTCGGCGACGACTATCCGACGCCGGACGGCACCTGTGTACGTGACTACATTCACGTCGCCGACCTCGCCGAGGCCCATCTGTCGGCGGCCCGGCGGCTCGCCGGGGGTGGCCACGCGGGCGACCTGACGCTGAACATCGGCCGCGGCGAGGGCGTCTCCGTGCGGGAGATGGTCACGGTCATCGGGGAGGTCACCGGCGACCGGCGGCCCGCGCTGGTGGAGGGGCGCCGGCCCGGGGACGCGCCGCGCGCGGTCGCCTCGGCCGAGCGGGCCGCCGAGGCGCTGGGCTGGCGGGCCCGGCTCGGGGTGCGGGAAATGATCGAGTCGGCCTGGGCGGGCTGGCGGCTGCACCACGGCGCCTGAGCCGGAGCCGGTCGCCGAGCGGCCGTCCGCCGCCTGACCTGCCGCTTGTTTGCGCAGGTCAGGGCAGATGACAACGGTGTTCAGTGCCGCGTTGCCCGATACCCCCCGCCCGTAGTTGACTGTGGCCACGCGCGCAACACGGAAGGGTGGTCCTCTCATGGGGGCAGGGCACGACCACGGGCACGCGCACAGCCATGCGCCGCCCACGGGCACGGCCGCGGCCGCCTATTGCGGCCGGCTGCGGGTGGCACTGGGCATCACGCTCACGATCATGGTGGTGGAGATCGTCGGCGGTCTCCTCGCGGACTCGCTCGCCCTGATCGCGGACGCGGCCCACATGGCGACCGACGCGCTGGGCCTGGGCATGGCGCTGCTCGCCATCCACTTCGCCAACCGCCCGCCGAGCACCAACCGCACCTTCGGGCTCGCCCGCGCGGAGATCCTCGCCGCCCTGGCCAACTGCCTGCTGCTGCTGGGCGTCGGCGGCTATGTGCTCTTCGAGGCGGTCCAGCGCTTCCTCACACCCGCGGACACCGAGGGCGGTCTGATGATCGTGTTCGGTCTGTTCGGCCTGGTCGCGAACTCTGTCTCGCTCCTCCTGCTCATGCGCGGGCAGAAGGAGAGCCTGAACGTGCGCGGCGCCTTCCTGGAGGTGGCCGCGGACGCGCTGGGCTCGGTGGCGGTGCTGATCTCGGCGGCCGTGATCCTGACCACGGGCTGGCAGGCGGCCGACCCGATCGCGTCGCTGGTCATCGGGCTGATGATCGTCCCGCGGACGGTGAAGCTGCTGCGCGAGACGCTGGACGTCCTGCTGGAGGCCGCCCCGAAGGACGTCGACATGGCCGAGGTGCGCTCGCACATCCTGGCGCTGGACGGCGTGGAGGACGTGCACGACCTGCACGCCTGGACCATCACCTCTGGCATGCCGGTGCTGTCCGCGCACGTGGTGGTCAGCTCGGAGGTGCTGAACGCCATCGGCCACGAGAAGATGCTGCACGAGCTCCAGGGCTGCCTCGGCCACCACTTCGACGTGGAGCACTGCACCTTCCAGCTGGAGCCGGGCGGGCACGCGGAGCACGAGGCGCGGCTGTGCCTCTGACCCCGCGCTCCTCCACACCGTAGGTACGTCCGTTCGAGCCCGGCGGACGGTTCCCGACGGGAGGCGCCGGGCACGATGAATCACCGGGGCCCCACTCGACCACCGCCCCGCGTAGGACATGCGGACGTGCGGGGAAGTGCCGGGAGTGCCGGATTCGTACGGCAGACTTGGGGCGCAAGACCGAGGCGAAGGATGGGTATGCCGATCACACCTGCCACCGAGACGCACAGCTCGTCGAACGGCACCGCAGAGGCGATTTTGCTGGAACTGGTCGACGAGAAGGGCGTGACGATCGGCACGGCGGAGAAGCTCACCGCCCACCAGCCGCCGGGGCAGCTGCACCGCGCGTTCTCGGTGTTCCTCTTCGACGAGCAGGGCCGGCTGCTGCTCCAGCAGCGGGCGCTCGGCAAGTACCACTCCCCCGGTGTGTGGTCCAACACCTGCTGCGGCCACCCGTACCCCGGTGAGGCGCCGTTCGCCGCCGCGGCCCGGCGGACCCACGAGGAGCTGGGGGTCTCGCCGTCACTGCTGGCGGAGGCGGGCACGGTCCGCTACAACCACCCGGACCCGGCCTCGGGCCTGGTGGAGCAGGAGTTCAACCACTTGTTCGTGGGCATGGTGCAGGCACCGCTGGCGCCGGACCCCGAGGAGGTCGGCTCGACGGCCTTCGTGACGGCGTCCGAACTGGCCGAGCGGCACGCCCGGGACCCGTTCTCGGCGTGGTTCATGACCGTGCTGGACGCGGCCCGCCCGGCGATCCGGGAACTGACGGGGCAGTCCGCGGGCTGGTAGGCGCTACGCCGGCGCCGCCGGCTTGAGCGGCAGAGCGGCCCAGATCACCTTGCCGCCGCTCGCCGTGTGCTCCACGTCGACCGCCCCGCCCGCCTCCCGGGCCACCTCCCGCACCAGGAGCAGCCCCCGGCCGCCGGTCTGGCCGTGGTCGGCCTCCAGGGCGGTGGGCCGGTAGGGGTGGTTGTCCTCCACCGACACCCGCACCCACTCGGCGCCGACGGCCACCTCCACGGCGAGCATCGGCGACAGCAGCGCCGCGTGCCGGACCGCGTTCGTGACCAGCTCGGAGACGATCAGCAGCAGGCCGTGCACCGTGTCGTCGCCGACCGGTACGCCCTGCCGCAGCAGCAGGTCCCGAACGGCGTGCCGGGCCTGCGGGACCGAGGCGTCCACGGCGGCCGCGGTGAACCGCCAGACCCCCTCGTACGGCAGTGGATCGGGCGGCCGCTCGGCGCCTCCCGCCGGGCGCGGGCCGCCGTCCCCACGCCCGTGGTCGTCCATCGTCCGGTCGCCACCCTCGCGCTCGATTGTCACCACACGTCGAGTGTTGGTAACGACGCGCTCCTGTCCTGCGGACTGAACAGAAGTCAGCTGCTTTCGAGCGGTTCTGACCGCCTGCGTATGACACCGGCAGGCGCGGGACTGTTCCTGTTCCTCCTGTGCAAGGTTCACGAACTATTCGGCTTGTACGGGTTTGGCGCGCGCCACCCGCCCGGGCGCGCGGGACGCCCGCCCTTCCAGGTGCCCACCCGGCCGGCCGTCATGGCGGGGCGGATAGCATCCGGCCTCATGGAGCCCCAGCTGTCGCACGAAGTCACCGACTCCGTCGCCACCGTCGTGATCCGTCACCCGGCCAAGCGCAACGCCATGACGGCGGGCATGTGGCAGGCCCTGCCACCGCTGCTGGAGGAGCTGGCGGGCGATCCCGGCGTGCGGGCCCTGGTGCTGACCGGTGAGGGCGGGACCTTCTGCGCGGGCGCCGACATCTCCACGCTCCAGGGAGCGCGGCTGGAGGCGCAGGGGCTGGCCGTGGCGGCCGAGGAGGCCCTCGCCGCGTTCCCGGGGCCGACCCTCGCCGCGATCCGCGGCCACTGCGTGGGCGGCGGGGCCCAGCTGGCGGCCGCCTGCGATCTGCGGCTGGCGGAGGAGGGCGCCCTGTTCGGGGTGACCCCGGCCCGGCTCGGGATCGTCTATCCGTCGTCGTCCACCCGGCGGCTGGTGTCGCTGGTGGGACCGGCGACCGCCAAGTACCTGCTTTTCACCGCCGAGTTGATGGACGCCGGGCGGGCGCTGCGCACCGGGTTCGTGGACGAGGTGCTGCCCGAGGGCGAACTGGACAAGCGGGTCGCCGAGCTGACGCGCGTCCTGGCGTCGCGTTCCCGGCTCACCCAGGCCGCCGCCAAGGAGTTCGCGGACGGCCGCACCGACCGGGACGCCCACTGGGCGGAGCAGGCGCGGGGCAGCGGCGACACCGCCGAGGGGGTCGCCGCGTTCCTGGAGCGCAGGCAGCCGCGCTTCACCTGGACTACCGCAGGATGAACCGGCTCCCGGCGCGCAGTCTCTCCACCAGGTGCGCGGGGGCCTTGTGCGGGGACCCGGCCTCGTAGGGCGGCCGCGGGTCGTACTCGGTGGCCAGCTGCACCGCCCGGGCGTGCTCGTCGCCCGCGATCCGGCCGAGCAGGGCGAGCCCCATGTCGATGCCGGCGGAGACCCCCGCCGCGGTGACGTACTTGCCGTCGGACACCACCCGTTCCTCCGCCGGCGCGGCGCCGTACCGCTCGAGCTGGTCCAGGGCCAGCCAGTGCGAGGTGGCGCGGCGGCCGTCAAGGAGTCCGGCGGCGGCCAGCAGCAGGGAGCCGGTGCACACCGACGTGGTCCAGGTGCTGGTGGCGTCGGCGGCGCGCAGCCAGTCCAGCAGCGGCCCGTGCTCCATCAGCGCGCTCTGGCCGGGCCCGCCGGGCACGAGCACGACATCGGGGGCGGGCACTTCGTCCAGGGACCGGTCGGCGACGACCGCGAGCGCTCCGGTGTCGGTGCGGACGGGTCCGGGGCGCTCGGCCACGAACACCGTCTCGGCGCCGGGGGCGCGGGAGAGCATCTCGTACGGCCCCACGGCGTCGAGGGCGGTGAACCGGTCGTAGACGACGACGGCGATCTGCATGAGAAGTCCTTTCATTCGGCGGTGACGGGGCGGAAACGGCGCCGGTACTCGGCCGGGGCCGTGCCGAGCGCCCTGACGAACGCGCGCCGCATGGCCTCGGGGGTGCCGTAGCCGCTGGCCCGGGAGATCTCCTCGACGCCGTCGCCGGTGTCCTCCAGGAGCCGGCGGGCGTGTTCGAGCCGGACGCGGTCGACGTAGCGGCCGGGAGTCGTGCCGGCCTCCTCCCGGAAGGCGCGCGCGAAGTGGCGCGGCGAGAGCCGGGCGCGGGCGGCGAGTGACTCCACGGTCAGGTCGCCCGCGGGGTGCTCGGTGATCCACCGCTGCACCTCCCGCAGCGGGTCGCGACGAGCGGTCTGGGCGGCGAGCTGTGCGCTGAACTGCGCCTGGTTGCCGGGCCGGCGCAGGAAGACCACCAGATGCCGGGCGACGCTCAGCGCGACCTCCCGGTCGAGGTCCTCCTCCACCAGGGCGAGGGCCAGGTCGATGCCCGAGGTCACGCCCGCGGAGGTGGCGACGTGCCCGTCCCGTACGTAGATCGGCTCGGGGTCCACCGTCACGGCCGGATGGTCGCGGGCGAGCTTGTCGCAGTAGGCCCAGTGGGTGGTGGCCCGGCGGCCGTCGAGCAGGCCGGCGGCGGCGAGCAGGATCGCGCCGGTGCAGACGGAGACCAGGCGACGTGCGCGCGGGCCGTGCGCGCGCAGCCAGTCGGTCAGCCGCGGATCGGGGCCGCGGGTGCCCTGCCCGCCCGGGACCAGCAGGGTGTCCGGGTCCGGCATCGCGGTGAGCGCCCCGTCGGGTACGAGGGCCAGCCCGCTGGAGGTGCGCACGGGGCCGCCGTCCAGCGAGGCGGTACGGACGCGGTACGTCCCCGGAGTGTGCAGCTCGGCCCCGGTGAACACCTCCAGGGGGCCGGTGACGTCGAGGCTCTGCACGCCGTCGAACAGGACGAGGAGAACGGTGCGCTGCGGCATGCCCCGATTCTTCGCCGGTGCCCGCATGGCCGCAATGACCAGTTCCCCACCTTTTCTGCCATCCGGTGCGGCCTGCCGGGCATGACCGACGGCGGCGGAGGTACCCGGGCCGCTCCCGGGCAGGGCGTCCGGGAGGAAGGAGAAGTTCTCGTGTTCCGTGCCATCGCAGACGTGTTGCGGCAGATCGGCGGAGCCATCGCGACGGTGGTCACGCTGCCGTTCCGGGCCCTGGCCCGCCTGTTCGGCGGTGCCTCCTCGTCCGCTCGGGGCAGCGGGGCCTGACTTCCCCGGCCGGCGGCCCGCCGCGTGTCGCCCTGATCCCCGGTTGTCGGCGTCACCTGCCACAATTGCCGCGCAACCTCAGTGGAGAAGGCGGTACGGGATCGTGACGACACCCCTCGTAGGGTCCATCGAAAGCAGGATCGCCGGGGAACTCGGCGTACGGGAGCGGCAGGTGAAGGCCGCGGTCGAACTGCTCGACGGCGGTTCGACGGTGCCCTTCATCGCCCGCTACCGCAAGGAAGCGACCGAGATGCTCGACGACGCGCAGCTGCGCACGCTCGAGGAGCGGCTGCGCTACCTGCGGGAGCTGGAGGAGCGTCGGACGGCGATCCTGGAGTCGGTGCGCGAGCAGGGCAAGCTCACCGAGGAGCTCGAGGAGCGGATCCGCGGCGCCGAGACCAAGGCGCGGCTGGAGGACATCTACCTCCCCTACAAGCCCAAGCGGCGCACCAAGGCGCAGATCGCGCGCGAGGCGGGCCTGGAGCCGCTCGCCGAGGGGCTGCTGGGTGACCCGACGGTCGACCCGCAGGCGGCCGCCGCCGCGTTCGTCGACGCGGACAAGGGCGTCGCCGACGCGCAGGCCGCGCTGGAGGGCGCGCGGGCCATCCTGACCGAGCGGTTCTCGGAGGACGCCGACCTGATCGGCGAGCTGCGCGAGCGCATGTGGGTGCGCGGGCGGCTGGCCGCCAAGGTGCGCGAGGGCAAGGAGGAGGCGGGCGCCAAGTTCGCCGACTACTTCGACTTCGCCGAGCCGTTCACCGAGCTGCCCTCGCACCGTGTTCTCGCGATGCTGCGCGGCGAGAAGGAGGAGGTCCTGGATCTCGTCCTGGAACCCGAGGAGGCCACCGAGGGGCCGTCCTCGTACGAGGGCGTCATCGCGCACCGCTTCGGCATCGCCGACCACGGCCGCCCCGCCGACAAGTGGCTGAAGGACACGGTCCGCTGGGCCTGGCGCACCCGCGTCCTGGTCCACCTGGGCATCGACCTGCGGCTGCGGCTGCGGACGGCCGCCGAGGACGAGGCGGTGAACGTCTTCGCCGCGAACCTGCGCGATCTGCTGCTGGCCGCGCCGGCCGGCACGCGCGCGACGCTGGGCCTGGACCCCGGCTTCCGTACGGGCGTGAAGGTCGCCGTGGTGGACGCGACCGGCAAGGTCGTCGCCACGGACGTGATCCACCCGCACGTCCCGGCCAACAGGTGGGACGAGGCGATCGCCAAGCTGGCGCGGCTCAGCAAGGAGCACGCGGTCGACCTGGTCGCCATCGGCAACGGCACCGCGTCCCGGGAGACCGACAAGCTCGCCGCCGAACTGATCGCGAAGCACCCGGAGCTGAAGCTCACCAAGGTGATGGTGTCCGAGGCGGGCGCGTCCGTGTACTCGGCCTCGAGTTACGCCTCGCAGGAGCTGCCCGACATGGACGTGTCGCTGCGCGGCGCGGTGTCCATCGCGCGCCGGCTGCAGGACCCGCTGGCGGAGCTGGTGAAGATCGACCCGAAGTCGATCGGGGTCGGCCAGTACCAGCACGACCTGTCCGAGGTGAAGCTGTCCCGTTCGCTGGACGCGGTGGTCGAGGACTGTGTGAACGGCGTCGGCGTGGACGTCAACACGGCGTCCGTACCGCTCCTCGCCCGGGTGTCGGGCGTCTCCGCCGGACTGGCCGAGAACATCGTCGCGCACCGCGACCAGAACGGCCCGTTCCGGTCCCGTGCGGAGCTGAAGAAGGTGCCGCGGCTCGGCCCCAAGGCGTACGAGCAGTGCGCGGGCTTCCTGCGCATCCGCGGCGGCGACGACCCGCTGGACTTCTCCAGCGTGCACCCGGAGTCGTACCCGGTGGTGCGGCGCATGGTGAAGACCTCCGGGCAGGACGTCGCGTCCCTCATCGGCAACACGGGTGCGCTGCGCTCGCTGCGGCCCGCCGACTTCGTGGACGACACCTTCGGCCTGCCGACCGTCACGGACATCCTGAAGGAGCTGGAGAAGCCCGGCCGCGACCCGCGTCCGGCGTTCAAGACGGCCACCTTCAAGGAAGGCGTGGAGAAGATCTCGGACCTGTCCTCGGGGATGGTCCTGGAGGGTGTGGTGACGAACGTGGCCGCCTTCGGCGCGTTCGTGGACGTCGGCGTCCACCAGGACGGTCTCGTGCATGTCTCGGCGATGTCGAAGACGTTCGTCAAGGACCCGCGGGACGTGGTGAAGCCCGGCGACATCGTCAAGGTGAAGGTCCTGGACGTGGACATCCCGCGCAAGCGGATCGCGCTGACCCTGCGGCTGGACGACGAGGCCGCACCCCAGGGCGAGGGCGGCGGCCGGCAGCAGCGCGGCGGCGGCGCCCGCCCGCCTCAGCAGCGGCAGGGCGGCCAAGGGCAGCGCCAGGGCGGCCAGGGGCAGCGGCAGGGCCGCGGTGGCGGTGACCGGGGCGGCCGTCAGGCCCCGGCGCCGGCCAACAGCGCGATGGCCGACGCGCTGCGCCGCGCGGGCCTGGTCGACCCGAAGAACGGCCGCCGCTGACGGTCCCGGGGCCGGGGTGCTCGACCCCGGCCCCGGCCCGGCCGGCCGCCGAGGGCGGTCAGGGCTGCTCGGTCACCTTGCCCGCCGCGACCTCCAGGCGGCGGGTGACGCGGATCGCGTCCAGCATGCGGCGGTCGTGGGTGACCAGCAGGAGCGTGCCCTCGTAGGCGTCGAGGGCCGACTCGAGCTGTTCGATGGCGGGCAGGTCGAGGTGGTTCGTCGGCTCGTCGAGGACGAGGAGGTTGACACCGCGGCCCTGGAGCAGCGCCAGGGAGGCGCGGGTGCGTTCGCCCGGGGACAGACTCGCCGCCGGGCGCAGCACATGGTCGGACCTCAGGCCGAACTTGGCGAGCAGGGTGCGGACCTCGACCGGCTCGGTGTCGGGCACGGCCGCGCAGAAGGCGTCGAGCAGCGACTCGGAGCCGTGGAACAGCCGGCGGGCCTGGTCCACCTCGCCCACCAGGACGCCCGAGCCCAGGGCGGCGTGCCCGCGGTCCAGCGGGATCCGGCCCAGCAGCGCGCCGAGCAGGGTGGACTTGCCGGCGCCGTTGGCCCCGGTGACCGCCACCCGGTCCGCCCAGTCGATCTGGAGCGACACGGGGCCGAAGGTGAAGCCGCCGCGCCGGACCTCGGCGTCGCGCAGGGTCGCCACGACCGCTCCGGACCGCGGGGCGGCCGCGATCTCCATCCGCAACTCCCACTCCTTGCGCGGCTCCTCGACGGCCTCCAGGCGCTCGATCATGCGCTGGGTCTGCCGGGCCTTGGCGGCCTGCTTCTCGCTGGCCTCGCTGCGGAACTTGCGCCCGATCTTGTCGTTGTCGTTGCCGGCCTTTCGCCGGGCGTTCTTCACGCCCTTGTCCATCCACGAACGCTGCATCTGCGCGCGGTCCTGGAGCGCGCCCCGCTTGTCGGCGTACTCCTCGTACTCCTCGCGGGCGTGCCGGCGGGCGACGTCCCGCTCCTCCAGGTAGGCCTCGTAGCCGCCGCCGTAGAGGTTGATGCGCCCCTGGGCCAGGTCCAGTTCGAGGACCTTGGTGACCGTGCGGGTGAGGAACTCGCGGTCGTGGCTGACGACCACCGTGCCCGCGCGCAGGCCGGTGACGAAGCGTTCCAGACGTTCCAGGCCGTCGAGGTCCAGGTCGTTGGTGGGCTCGTCCAGGAGGAAGACGTCGTAGCGGGAGAGGAGGAGGGAGGCGAGACCGGCGCGGGCCGCCTGGCCGCCGGACAGGGAGGTCATCGGCTGGTCCAGGTCGACGGCGAGGCCCAGCGAGTCGGCCACCTCCTCCGCCCGTTCCTCCAGGTCGGCGCCGCCGAGGCCGAGCCAGCGCTCCAGGCTCGCCGCGTAGGCGTCGTCGGCGCCGGGTGCACCGTCGACCAGTGCCTGGGTGGCCTCGTCCATCACCCGCTGCGCCTCGGCCACTCCGGTGCGGCGGGCCAGGAACTCACCGACGGTCTCCCCCGGCCTGCGCTCCGGCTCCTGCGGCAGATGGCCGACGGTCGCGGTCGGCGGGGAGAGCCGCAGTTCGCCCTGCTCGGGCGCGGTCAGCCCGGCGAGCAGGCGCAGCAGCGTGGACTTGCCTGCGCCGTTGGCACCGACGAGACCGATCACGTCGCCCGGCGCGACGACGAGGTCGAGCCCGGCGAACAGGGAGCGGTCGCCGTGCCCGGCGGCGAGGTTCTTGGCGACGAGGGTGGCAGTCATCAGAGCGCCGATCCTAATCTCCCGGGCACCCGGCCTTCGGCCTGGTTCCCCGCCGTGCGGGGAGTGGCCCGCCGCTCACCCGTCCACCGGCCGCACCAGTACGCTCCCCGTGGTCCGGGCCACCACGAAGGACTCCCCCCTGACCGCCTCCGGGTCCAGCGGGACGCGGTGCCGGCCGGGCTCCAGGACACCGTCGAAGACGTCCCGGGCGTGGGTGCGGCGCAGCCGGTCGAGGCGGTACGCGGTCACCCGGACCCGGCAGGCGGAGGTCACCTCGACGTCCGCCGACCCGCCGGCGGCGGCCAGGGAGGTGAGCCGGCGCGGCAGCGGGCCGCGGTGCAGGGCCTGCTCGATCTGCGCGACGAGCAGCGGGACGATCGGAGCCAGGCCGTCCACCCGGGCGACCGCCACCCCGGCACGCTCGAACGCGTCCATCACGCATGCTCGTTGCGCCTCGCTCACGGCACGGCCGAAGGCGACCGCGCCGTAGCCGCGCAGTTCCTCGGCGGGAACGCCGGTGGCGTCCTGGGTGATGTCGGCGCCGATGCCGATGGTGCGCAGCGCGGCGGCCAGCCGGGCGAGCACGGCGACGCGCGCGCCGATCAGCAGCACCCGGCGGCGGGCCGCGGACGGGCCCCCGGGGTGCGCCACGAGGGCGGCGAGCGCCGCCCGGTACTCGGCGCCGTGGAAGCGGAACGGCCCTATCCCCTGGTACCCGTTGAGTTGCAGATCGGCGTGTTCACCGGTCTGCCAGGCGAAGTCCCGCCAGACGTAGTCCTCGCCGTCCCGCTCGATGACCGCGGTCACCGCGCCACAGGCCAGGTCCGCGCACTCGGGGCAGCCGTAGATCACGAACCGGCCGTCGGGGAGCGGGGGTTCGGTCTCCCGGAGCAGGCCGCGCACCTGCTCGGTGAAGATGGCCGGGGGGACGTCGGAGGCGAGCGGGGAGACGGCGTCCAGGTCGGAGAGCCGGAACAGCAGGGGACGGCCGTCGACGACGAAGTCC
Source organism: Streptomyces sp. NPDC047869 (assembly GCF_040704065.1). Classification (NCBI taxonomy): domain Bacteria; kingdom Bacillati; phylum Actinomycetota; class Actinomycetes; order Kitasatosporales; family Streptomycetaceae; genus Streptomyces; species Streptomyces sp. NPDC047869. Next base: position 70,451 of record NZ_JBEYRK010000018.1, on the reverse strand, counting down.
ACGAAATCGCGGTGGACCTCGTAGCCGCCGTCGGCGAGGACACCGCCGGCGCGTGTCGCCGGTGCCAGGCCGAAGGTCGCGTATGCGGCAGACATGCTGTGAGTATTCCCACACGGGGACGGGTGTGAGCGCTGCGTGGCACATTCGCTTAGCGTCTGGGTGTGAAACGCGAGTCGAGTGACGAAGTGATCGTGGTCGGCGGCGGGATCGCCGGGCTGACGACCGCCGTGGTGCTGGCCGAGTCCGGGCGGCGGGTGCGGGTGTGGGCGCGCGAGCCCGCGGAACGTACGACCTCGGCGGTGGCCGGCGGGCTGTGGTGGCCGTACCGGATCGAACCCGAACCGCTGGTCGGTGCCTGGGCGCTGGAATCCCTCGCCGTGTACGAGGAACAGGCGGCCCGCCCCGGGGAGACGGGCGTACGCCTGGTCGAGGGCGTACACGCGGGGACGCGGCTGGACGAGCTGGGCGCGTGGGCCGGCCGGGTGCCGGGGCTGCGGGCGGTGCCCGAGGGACTGGCGGCACGGCTGCCGGTGATCGACATGCCGGTCCATCTGGCCTGGCTGCGGGATCGGTTGGCGAAGGCGGGCGGCACGGTCGAGGAGCGGGAGGTGACCGACCTCGCGGCCGTGCCCGCCGCTGCAGTGGTCAACTGCACGGGCCTGGGCTCCCGTTCACTGGTGCCGGACCCGGCGGTGCGCCCGGTGCGCGGGCAGCTCGTGGTGGTGGAGAACCCGGGGATCACCACCTGGTACACCTCCGTCGACCACTCCTCCGCCGCCTCGGCCTACTTCATCCCGCAGCCCGGTGTGCTGCTCCTCGGCGGTACGGCGGAGGACGGCGACTGGTCGCTGGAACCGGATCCCGCGACCGCCGGGGCGATCGTCGCGCGGTGCGCGGAGATCCGGCCGGAGATCGCCGGGGCGCGGGTCCTGGCGCACCGGGTGGGTCTGCGGCCCGCCCGGGACGCGGTACGCCTGGAACGGCGGTCGCTGCCGGACGGACGGCCGCTGGTGCACAACTACGGCCACGGCGGGGCCGGGATCACGGTGGCCTGGGGGTGCGCCCGCGAGGCGGCCGGGCTGGTGACGGGCCCGGCCGCCTGACGGGTCAGGGCGCGGGGATGTGCCCGGTCAGGTCCGGTGTGCCGACGCCGGTCAGCCGCCGGGGCGCCGGAGCGGCGGCCGTGCTGCCGGCGGTGGCCCCGGCGAACGCCGCCGTGCCTCCGGTCAAGGGGAGCCGGGCCGATGTGCGGGACAGGTCGAGGGTGAGGGCCGGCCGGGTGGACGGCGGGTCGATGAGGTCCTTGTCCGTGCCGGCGATGATCAGTGCCAGCCGGTGGCCCCGGGGGACGACGTGGTCGGTGGCGGCCAGGTCGAGGGTCATGGTGACGGCCTTGCCCGGGGTGAGCGGGACGCCCTTGCCGAGCGAGGCGTGGTGGCCGAGGTCGGCCCAGCCCCGGCTGAACACCGTGTAGTCGGTCTCCGCGGTTCTGGCCGCGGTCTTCTTGAAGCAGGCGCTGTCCCCGGGTGTGCTCTCGCCCCAGCAGGTGCGGTCGGCGAGCGTGGTGATGCCCTCGGCCGCGTCGGCGTAGTCGCGGACGGTGTCCGGGCCGAGGTCCACCAGGACGGCGGACAGGTGGGCCGAGGTGGTGGTCGGGGTGACGGTGACGGTCACCCGGGAGGAGCCGGACAGGCGCAGGTCGCGGGTGAGCGGTGCGGTGAGGAAGCCGGCCTTCTCGGGGGTGGGGGTGGTCAGCCGGGCGGCCCAGTCGGTCTCGCCGAGCGCCGGGTCGTCGGTGAAGGTCTCGGTGCCGGTGGCCGGGCGCAGGCCGAGGGTGCCGACGCCCGCCCGCGCGCCGGGGGCCGGGCGCAGGGTGGTGGTCCGGGTGCCGTGCGGCGGCCAGGCCTTCGAGGTCACCCACTGGTCGGGGTGGCGTTCGATGTCGGCCATCGGCTCGCGGTCGATGCCGTTGTCGTAGCCGAGGAGTTCGTGGTCGAACCAGCGGTGCAGGGTGTCGACCCAGGCGCCGCGCCGGTAGTCGAAGGGGTCGACATGCCCGGTCTGGGAGAGCCAGATCTTGCGTTCGACACCGTGCTTCGCCAGCGCGTCCCACCACTGGCCGAAGTGCTTGGTGCGCACGTTGAGGTCCTGCATGCCGTGGGCGAGGAACACGCTCGCGCGTACCCTGGCCGCGTCCTTCACGTAGTCGCGCTCGGTCCACAGCGGGGTCCAGTCGCCGCTCGGCGGGCTGCCGTCGGCGAGCTTCTTCCGGACGGCCGCGCAGCGGGCGTGCGCGGCGTCGCTCTCGACGTAGCCGGCCAGTTCGTCGGGGCCGCCGTCGTAGAGCGGGGCGCCCTGGGCGAAGTAGTAGTCGTACCAGGAGGAGATGGCGCTGATCGGGACGATCGTCCTCAGGCCCCGTACGCCGGTGGCGGCGACGCCGTTGGCGATGGTGCCGTCCCAGCTCTTGCCGATCATGCCGGTTCTGCCGTTGGTCCAGCCGGCCCTGACGGTCGTGGAGCCGGTGCGGGTCGTGTAGGCCCTGGCGCGGCCGTTCAGCCAGTCGATCACGGCCTTGGCGGACTGGATCTCGGAGCGGCCGCCGACGTCGACGCAGCCGTCCGAGCGGTTGGTGCCGGTCAGGTCGACGCCGACGAAGGCGTAGCCCCTGGGCACGAAGTAGTTGTCGTAGAACAGCGGCATCTGGACGACGCGGCCCTGGGCGTCGTACGTCTTGAGCTGGCTCTCGTTGCCGCGTCCGCAGCAGGAGTAGTACGGGCTGGCGTCCATGACGACCGGCACCTTGCGGCCCTGGCGGGCCGGTTCGGAGGGCCGGACGATGTCGGCGGCCACCCGGTCGGTCCGTCCGTCGCCGTCCGCGTCGAGACCGGTGTCCACCCAGACGGCCTCGCGGACGGCGTGTGCGTAGGAGTAGACGGGCCGGCTCTCGCGTGGCGCGGCGTGGGCGCCGGACGGGGTGAGGAGGGCGGCCGTCAGGGCTGCGACGGCCACGGTCGCGAGCGTTCTCCAGGTCGTGAAGCGCGTGCGTGTCGGCATGCGCGGACGGTACCCCCGTCAACTCCCGCGCAGAAGAGGGCTTTACGGCAGCCGGGTGGCGTATTGCGGCCGAATGGCGATCGTGTGACGGCAGGGGCCATGGACAGGCCGGGGGCCACAGCGACTGAATAGGCTCCGAACAGACTTCCTGTCCCGAAGACTTGGAGCTGACGTGCACCGCAGAATCATCGCGCCGGGCGCACTGGCGGCGGCCTCCCTCCTGCTGGCGATCCCGGCATCGGCCGCGAACCACACCCCGGGCGCGCCGGGCATCGGCGACCCCTACTACCCGAACTACGGCAACGGCGGCTACGACGTCTCGCACTACGACCTGCGGCTGCGGTACCAGCCGGGGACGGACGAGTTGCGGGGCACCGCGACCGTCCTGGCGCGGACCACGCAGGACCTGTCCAGTTTCGACCTGGACTTCCTGCTGGACGTGAGCGAGGTGCGGGTCAACGGCAGCAGGGCGGCCTTCGCGAGGTCGGGCGAGCACGAACTCGTCGTCACGCCCGACAAGCCGCTGGCGAAGGGCACACCGGTCACCGTCGTGGTCCGCTACAGCGGGGTGCCGTCGGCGAAGAGCGCCTACGGGTTCACCACCTGGCACCGCACCCCGGACGGCGCGGTGGCCGCCGACGAGCCCGAGGCCGCCTGGTGGTGGTTCCCGAGCAACGACCACCCCAGCGACAAGGCCACCTACGACGTGTCGGTGGCCGTGCCCGACGGCACGCAGGCCATCTCCAACGGCACGCTGCAGTCGACGGTCTCGAAGCTCGGCTGGACCACCTACAACTGGCGGCAGAACAAACCGCAGGCGACCTATCTGGCCACACTCGCCCTCGGGAGGTTCGACATCACCACCGGCACCTCCGACGGCGGGGTGCCGGTCCTCAACGCCTACAGCAAGGACCTGGGCGACAACGACGGGGCGGCGCGGGCGAGTGTGGAGCGCACCGGGGAGCTCGTGGACTGGCTGAGCGGCTACTTCGGGCCGTACCCGTTCGCCTCGGCCGGCGGATACGTGCCCAACACCACCACCGGGTACGCGCTGGAGACGCAGACCCGGGTCTACTACAGCCCGAAGCAGTTCGCGTCCGGCTCCAACACCTCGGTGGTCGTGCACGAGCTGGCCCACCAGTGGTACGGCGACGACGTGTCGCTGAAGGGCTGGAAGGACATCTGGATCAACGAGGGCTTCGCGCGCTACGCCCAGTGGCTGTGGTCCGAGCACGAGGGCGAGGGCACCACGCGGGAACTCGCCGACTACGTCTACGCCTCCCACCCCGCCGACGACGCGTTCTGGACGGTCGCGCCCGGTGACCCGGGCCCGGACCACCAGTTCGACGCCGCCGTCTACGACCGGGGCGCGCTCGCCATCCAGGCGCTGCGCGAGGATATCGGCGACGACGCCTTCTTCGCCGTGCTGAAGGGCTGGCCGAAGGAGCACGCGTACGGCAACGCGTCGGTGGCGGACTTCCGGAAGTACGCCGAGCGGGTGTCGGGCAGGCCGCTGGCCGCGCTGTTCGACACCTGGCTGTTCCAGCCGTCGAAGCCGGCCGCGCCCGCGGCCCGCGCGGCGTCGCTCGCGGGGGCGGGCACGGACGTGGCGCGGCCCCGGTCGTGGAAGCGGATCGCGGCGACGAACGACGTGCACGGGCACTGACGCCCGCACGGCTCAGGCCGTGACGGCGGCCATCCGCCCGACGAGGGCGTCGCGACCCATCGGCTCGGCGCGGGTGGCCGGGACCGTGCAGGCGTGGGCGCCGGCGACCGCCCCGTACCGCGCGCAGCGCAGGGGAGGCTCGCCGGTGAGCCGGCCGTAGAGGAACGCGGCGGCGAAGGCGTCGCCCGCGCCGTTGGAGTCGACCACCGGCGCGGGCGGGGCCACCGCCGGTATCCGGGTCAGCTCGCCGTCGGCCAGCAGATACGCGCCCTCGGCCCCGGCGGTGGCGACGACGACCTCGGCCCGGCCGCGCTCGGCGATGCGCCGTACGGTGCGCTCGGGGTCGGACAGCGCCGCAGCGGAGAGGAAGACGACGTCCGCCGCGAGCGCGAACGGCTCGTGGTAGGGGTTCTCGCCGTCCCAGTCGTGCAGGTCGGTGGAGAGGGGCACGCCCGTCCCGGCCAGCACGGGCAGGGCCTGGGCGCAGGGCTGGGTGATGGTCACGTGGACGTGCCGGCTCGCCGTGGCGAGCGCGCGCAGGGTGTCCTCCGGGAAGCGGTCGCCGGGGTGGGCGCGGCTCGTGTCGTACAGGGACAGCCGCCGGCCGTCCGGGCCGACGAGGTTGACCGCGCGCTTGGTCCCGGCGGGGCCGGGAAGCGCGGTGAGCCCGATGCCCCGGTCCCGGTGCAGGGCGCGCACGAGGTCGCCCTCCGGATCGTCGCCGATCAGGTCCAGGTGGTGGGTGCGCAGGCCCAGCGCGTCCAGCCCCAGGGCGACGAAGTCGCCGGTCTGCCCGGCACGGGTACGGATCCCGGAGTCGATCCCGTAACTGTCGGCGTACGGCAGCGGAAGTTCCGGGACGTAGACGATCGTGTCCACCCCGGCTCCGCCCAGCACGAGCACGTCGATCGCTTCGCTCTGCGAGGTCATCCCCCACCCTCCCCGTGGCCGTACACCGTCGGACCGCAGCTTATGCGGGGCACGCGGGCGGACACACCGGGTTCGATCACTTCCCCGGCGAGACCACTCAGGGCGGTCCGGTCGTCTCGCCGGGGGTCTCGCCGCTACTTCGTCAGCCGGGACAGTTCCTGGTCCGTGTTCTGGGACACGCGGCGGCGGACGCCGAACCAGCCGGCGACCAGGAGGACGGCGATCAGGGGGATGAGCAGGAGAGTCTTGCGGCCGACCTCGGGGTCGTTCCACATCATGCCCAGGCAGGCCAGCAGGAAGACGATCGTGGCGATCTCGGCGACCGGGCTGAACTTGAGCTGGAAGTGCGGCCGGGTCACCAGGCCCGCGCGGGCGCGGCGGACGAAGATCAGGTGGCAGACCATGATGATCACCCAGGTGCTGATGATGCCGAGGGAGGCGACGTTCAGCACGATCTCGAAGGCCTGGCTGGGCACCAGGTAGTTCAGGCCGACGCCGAGCACGCAGACCGCGCAGGTCAGCAGGATGCCGCCGTAGGGCACCTGGCTGCGGTTCATGCGGGCGGTGAACTTCGGCGCCGAGCCGGCCGTGGCCATCGAGCGCAGGATGCGGCCGGTGGAGTAGAGGCCGGAGTTGAGCGAGGACATGGCGGCGGTCAGCACGACCAGGTTCATCACGTCGCCGGCCGCCGGGACGCCGATCTTGGACAGCACCGTGACGAAGGGGCTCTGGTCGGCGGAGTACACCGAGCCGGGCAGCAGCAGGGCGAGCAGCACGACCGAGCCGACGTAGAACAGGCCCACGCGCCACATGATCGAGTTCACCGCGCGCGGGACGACCTTCTCCGGCTCGGCGGTCTCGCCGGCGGCGACGCCGACCAGTTCGAGGGCCGCGTACGCGAAGATCACGCCCTGCATGACCAGGACGACCGGCATCATGCCCTGCGGCATGATGCCGCCGTGGTCGGTGATGACGCTCAGGCCGGGCTTCTCGCCGCCGACCTCGTGCTGGGTGGCGAGCAGGAAGATGCCGACGAACATGAAGCCGACCAGCGTCGCGACCTTGATGATCGCGAACCAGAACTCCATCTCGCCGAAGATCTTCACGGAGATCAGGTTCACCGCCAGCACCACCGCGAGGGCGATCAGCGCCAGCACCCACTGCGGGATGGCCGTGAACAGGCTCCAGTAGTGCGTGTACAGCGCGATCGCGGTGATGTCGGCGATGCCGGTGGTCGACCAGTTCAGGAAGTACATCCAGCCGGCGACGTAGGCGCCCTTCTCGCCGAGGAACTCGCGCGCGTAGCTCACGAAGGACCCGGAGGACGGGCGGTAGAGGACCAGCTCGCCGAGGGCCCGTACGACGAAGAAGGCGAAGACGCCGCAGACCAGGTAGGCCAGGGCGAGTGCCGGGCCCGCGGTGTGCAGGCGGCCACCGGCGCCCAGGAAGAGGCCGGTGCCGATGGCACCGCCGATGGCGATCATGTTGACGTGGCGGGCCTTGAGGTCCTTGCTGTAGCCGGCGTCGCCCGCGTCAGCGGGGGTCCGGTCCACCTGGGGGCGGGCGGTGGCCTGTGCCGATTCCACGGCGTCCTTGCTCACGGGTGGTTCCACTTCCTGGTGCGCCCGGGCCTCGTGGGTCCGGGGTTCGTGCAGGTCCTGGCCCGCACCACCCTTGTGTGTCGCGGTACAGACCAAGGCAGCAGCTTCCCAGGGAGATCAGCATCTATGCGATGATCCATGTCACATCGGGGCACTTCTCACATGGTCGACACATGTTTCACACCATTGGTGAGACAGCGATACTGCTGCACATGACGACGGACGCCACGACCGGGGGCGGGGAGCCCGCCCTCACCATCGACGAGCTGGCCGCCCGGGCGGGCGTCACGGTCCGCACCGTCCGCTTCTACGGCAGCAGGGGCCTGCTCCCGCCGCCGGAGATCGGCCCGCGGCGGGTGGGGCACTACGGCGCCGGGCACGTGGCGCGGCTGGCCCTGATCGAGGAGCTCCAACAGCAGGGCATGACCCTGGCGGCGATCGAGCGGTATCTGCGGCAGCTCCCGCCGGACCTCAGCCCGCACGACCTGGCCATCCACCGCGCGGTGGTCGCGTCCTGGGCACCGGACGCGCCGGAGGAGGTGTCGCGGCGGGAACTGGAGCGGCGGGCGGGGCGGCCGCTCACGTCCGGGGACATGGAGCGGCTGGCCGCGATGAACGTCGTCCGTCAGGAGGACGAGGACACCTTCCGCCTCGATGCCGGGCTGTTCCGGCTCGGCCTGCGGCTGCTGGACGTACCGCTGTCGCAGGAGGCGATACTCGCGGCGCGCGAGGTGCTCGTCGAGCACTCGCGCGCCGCGGCCCACGAGCTGGCCCGGCTCTTCCGCGGCGAGGTGGCGGAGCGTGACGCCCGGGACGTGCAGTCCCTGTCGGCACACATGCACCCGCTGGTGGTGCAGGCGCTGCTGTCCACGTTCCAGCGCTCGCTGCGGGAAGAGCTGAGCGAGTGGCTCACCGGGTCATGAGCGGGAGTCGCCGAACCGCTCCCCCTTCTCGGCCTTGGCCACCAGCAGCGCGGGCGGGGTGAACCGCTCGCCGTAGCGCTCGGCGAGCTCACGCGCGCGTGCGACGAATCCGGGCAGGCCGCCCTCGTAGCCGTTGATGTACTGGAGCACGCCACCGGTCCAGCCCGGGAAGCCGATGCCGAGGATCGAGCCGATGTTGGCGTCGGCGACCGACGTCAGCACGCCCTCCTCCAGGAGCCGTACGGTGTCGAGCGCCTCGGCGAAGAGCATCCGCTCCTGCATGTCCCGGAACGGGATCTCGTGTCCGGGCCGCGTGAAGTGCTCGCGCAGGCCTGGCCAGAGCCCGGCCCGCTTGCCGTCCTCCGCGTAGTCGTAGAAGCCGGCGCCGCCGCTGCGGCCGGTGCGGCCGAACTCGTCGACCAGGCGGTCGATGACGGCGTCCGCGGGGTGCGCGGTCCAGGTGCCGCCCGCCTCCTCCACGGCCCGCCTGGTCTCGCCCCGGATCTTGCGTGGGAGGGTGAGGGTCAGCTCGTCCATGAGGGACAGCACCTTGGCGGGGTAGCCGGCCTGGGCGGCGGCCTGCTCAACGGAGGCGGGCTCGACGCCCTCGCCGACCATGGCGACGCCCTCGTTGATGAAGTGGCCGATCACCCGCGAGGTGAAGAAGCCGCGCGAGTCGTTGACGACGATCGGCGTCTTGTTGATCTGCCGGACCAGGTCGAAGGCCCGGGCGAGGGCCTCGTCGCCGGTGCGCTCGCCCTTGATGATCTCGACCAGCGGCATCTTGTCGACGGGCGAGAAGAAGTGCAGCCCGATGAAGTCGCCCTGGCGCTCCACGCCCTCGGCCAGCGCGGTGATGGGCAGGGTGGAGGTGTTGGAGCACAGCAGCGCGTCGGGCGCGACGACGGACTCGATCTCCTGGAAGACCTTGTGCTTGAGCGAGGTGTCCTCGAAGACGGCCTCGATGACCGCGTCGCAGCCCGCGAGGTCGGCCGCCTCGGCGGTGGGCGTGATCCGGGCGAGCAGCGCGTCGGCCTTCTCCTGGCTGGTACGGCCCCTGGCGACGGCCTTGGCGCACAGCTTCTCGGAGTAGCCCTTGCCCTTGACGGCCGCCTCCAGGGAGACGTCCTTCAGGACGACCTCGATGCCCGCGCGGGCACAGGAGTAGGCGATCCCGGCGCCCATCATCCCGGCGCCGAGGACGGCGACCCTGCGGACCGTGCGGGGCTCGACGCCCTTCGGGCGGTTGGCGCCGGAGTTGACGGCCTGGAGGTCGAAGAAGAACGCCTGGATCATGTTCTTCGAGGTCTGCCCGGCGGCCAGCTCCACGAAGTAGCGGGCCTCGATGACCTGGGCGGTCTCGAAGTCGACCTGCGAACCCTCGACGGCCGCGGCCAGGATGTTGCGCGGGGCCGGGTAGGGGGCGCCGTTCGTCTGCTTGCGCAGGGTGGCCGGGAAGGCGGGCAGGTTGGCGGCGAACTTCGGGTTGGCGGGCGTACCGCCGGGGATCCGGTAGCCGGGCCGGTCCCAGGGCTGCTGCGACTCGGGGTTGGCGTCGATGAAGGCGCGGGCCTTGGCGAGCAGTTCCTCGGGCGTGGCGGCGACCTCGTGCACCAGGCCGTTCTCCTGGGCGCGGCGCGCGTTGTACTGCTGCCCCTGGAGGAGCACCTTCAGCAGCGCGTCGGCGATGCCGAGCAGCCGTACGGTGCGTACGACGCCGCCTCCGCCGGGGAGCAGGCCGAGGGTGACCTCGGGGCAGCCGATCCTGGTGCCGGAGGTGTCGAGGGCGACGCGGTGGTGGCAGGCGAGGGCGAGTTCGAAGCCGCCGCCGAGGGCCGCGCCGTTGATGGCGGCGACCACCGGCTTGCCGAGGGTCTCGATGCGGCGCAGGTTCCGCTTGATGGCGAGGCCGCCGTCGAACAGGTCCTGGGCGGTCTCCGGGGTGACCCGGACCAGGTCGCGCAGGTCGCCGCCGGCGAAGAAGGTCTTCTTGGCCGAGGTGAGGATGACGCCGCGGATGGAGTCCTTCTCGGCCTCCAGCCGGTCGGTGATCGCTGCGAAGGAGTCGCGGAACGCCTGGTTCATGGTGTTCGCGGACTGGTTCGGGTCGTCCAGGACGAGGGTGACGACCCCGGTGTCGTCCTGCTCCCAGCGGATGGTGGTGCTCTCGGTCATGACAGTCGTCTCCGTTGAAGTCTCTTGGTTCCGCAGGGAGGTCAGACGCGCTCGACGATGGTGGCGATGCCCATGCCGCCGCCCACGCACAGGGTGGCCAGGCCGTAGCGCTTGTCCTGGCGCTCCAGCTCGTCGATGAGCGAGCCGAGGATCATCGCGCCGGTCGCGCCCAGCGGGTGGCCGAGGGCGATGGCGCCGCCGTTGACGTTGACCTTGTCCAGGGACAGGCCCATGTCCTTCACGAAGCGCAGCACGACCGCCGCGAACGCCTCGTTGATCTCGACCAGGTCGATGTCGTCGATGGTGAGCCCGGCCCTGGCGAGCGCCTTGCGGGCGGCCGGGGCGGGGCCGGTGAGCATGATGGTGGGCTCGGAACCGGAGACGGCGGCGGAGACGATCCGCGCGCGCGGGGCGAGGCCGTGCCGCTCGCCGACCTCCTTGGAGCCGATCGCGACCAGCGAGGCTCCGTCCACGATGCCGGAGGAGTTGCCCGCGTGGTGGACGTGGTCGATCTTCTCCACCCAGTGGTACTTCTGCAGGGCGACCGCGTCGAAGCCGCCCAGTTCGCCGATGTCCGCGAACGAGGGCTTGAGCCCGGCGAGCGAGTCGGCGGTGGTGCCGGGGCGCATGTGCTCGTCGTGGTCGAGGACGACCAGGCCGCTGCGGTCCTTGACGGGGACGACGGAGCGGTCGAAGCGGCCCTCCTTCCAGGCGGTGGCGGCGCGCTCCTGGGACAGGGCGGCGTACTCGTCGACGTCCCGGCGGGAGAAGCCCTCGACGGTGGCGATGAGGTCGGCGCCGATGCCCTGCGGTACGAAGTTGACGGACAGGTTGGTCATCGGGTCGTTGAACCAGGCGCCGCCGTCCGAGGCCATCGGCACGCGGGACATGGACTCCACGCCGCCGGCGAGGACCATGTCCTCCCAGCCCGAGCGGATCTTGGCCGCGGCCAGGTTGACGGCTTCGAGGCCGGAGGCACAGAAGCGGTTCTCCTGGAGGCCGGCGACGGTGTCCGGCAGCCCGGCGGCGATCGCGGCGATGCGGGCGATGTCCGACCCCTGGTCGCCGACGGGGCCGACCACGCCGAGCACGATGTCGTCGATGGCGGCCGGGTCGAGGCCGGGGAAGCGGTCGCGGATCTCGTGGATGAGGCCGACGACCAGGTCGATGGGCTTCGTGCCGTGCAGGGCGCCGTTCGCCTTGCCGCGGCCGCGCGGGGTGCGGATCGCGTCGTACACGTACGCTTCGGTGCTCACTGATGTGCCTTTCGGGAGGGTGGGCCGAGCGGGGCTCGGTCGCCGAGGGCGGGGTGGGTCGTCGGGTGGCCCGGTGGCCGGGGTCAGTCGGCGTCCGGGGCGAGGTCGTCGTCCACGAGGTCAGGTATGCCCCAGTCCCGCGCCACCGTCCCGGTGTCGGCGCCCGGCTGGGCGGGGCCGGTGCGGACGGTGGTGGGGGTCGCGGAGAAACGGGGGGCGGGGGCCGGCTGGGTGATGCCGCCGTGGTCGGTGAAGGTGCCGCGGGCGGCCAGGTGCGGGTGGTGCGGGGCCTCGCGCAGCGACAGCACCGGGGCCACGCAGGCGTCCGAGCCCTCGAAGAGGGCCGTCCACTGGTCCCGGGTGCGGGACTTGAAGCGAGCGGCGACCTGTTCGCGCAGCTCGCCCCAGCGGCTCCAGTCGTCGTGGGCCGGGGCCAGGTGGTCCAGGCCGAGCAGGTGCAGGAACTCCGCGTAGAACCGTCTCTCCAGGGCGCCGACCGCCATGTGCCCGCCGTCGGCGGTCTCGTAGGTGCCGTAGTACGGGCAGCCGCCGTCCAGGAGGTTGACGCCGCGCCGGTCCTGCCAGCCGCCGGCGGACAGCATGCCGTGGATCATCGCCGACAGGTGCGCGGTGCCGTCCACGATGGCCGCGTCCACCACCTGACCGGTGCCGGTGGCGCGCGCGTGGTGCAGGGCGGCCAGGACGCCGACGACCAGGTAGAGGGAACCGCCCGCGTAGTCGCCGAGCAGGTTGGCGGGGACCGCGGGAGGCTCGCCGGGGCGGCCGATCATGCCGAGGGTGCCGGTGAGGGCGATGTACGTCACGTCGTGGCCGGCGCGGTCGGCGAGGGGGCCGTCCTGGCCCCAGCCGGTCATGCGGCCGTAGACCAGCCGGGGGTTGCGGGCGTGGCAGGCGGCGGGGCCGACGCCGAGCCGTTCGGCGACGCCGGGGCGGTAGCCCTCGATGAGGATGTCGGCGCGGTCGGCGAGGTCGAGCACGCGCGCGGTGCCGTCCGGTGTCTTGAGGTCGACGACGACCGAGCGCTTGTTGCGGTTGGTCACGTCGTGCGCCGGGTCGATCCCGAGGCCGGGGCCGCCCGGGCGGTCCACCCGGACCACGTCGGCGCCCAGGTCGGCGAGGAGCATGGCGGCGAACGGGCCCGGCCCGATGCCGGCCAGTTCGACCACGCGCACACCCGAGAGCGGACCGTGGCCCGGCGTCCCTGCCGTCGTCATGCCGTCCTGCCCCCAAGTCCATGTGACACAACTGATGTAACACCGAGGATGCTAAGAACACGTTCCACTCGACACAAGACCTGAACGAGCAAGCGCTTAGCCAAGTGCCCGCCGGCGTCATTCCCGGCCTGGTCGTCCGGCTCCGCACCCCTCACGCTAGCCTCAGCCACCGACGGCGGCGCGGGCTGCGTAGGCAAGGGGTGACATGAGCAGGCTAAACAGGACGGATCGTCCCTACGACCTCGTGCTTTTCGGGGCCACCGGCTTCGTCGGCACGCTCACGGCGGAGTACCTGGCGGCCCATGCCCCCGAGAATCTGCGTTGGGCGGTCGCGGGCCGCGACGAACTCGCGCTGGAGCGGCTGCGGGCGCGACTGCCCGGCGGTTCCGGCATCGGGACGCTCCGCGCGGACGTACGGGATCCGGCCACCCTGCGTGCCCTCGCCGAGCACGCGCGCGTGGTGGCCACGACCGTGGGCCCGTACCTGGAGTACGGCGAGGAGCTGGTCGCCGCCTGCGCGGACACCGGGACCGACTACCTCGACCTCACCGGCGAGCCCGAGTTCGTCGATCTGATGTACGTCCGGCACGACGCACGCGCGCGGGAGACCGGCGCCCGCCTGGTGCACGCCTGCGGTTTCGACTCCGTACCGCACGACCTGGGCGTGCACTTCACGGTCCGGCACCTGCCGGAGGGCGTGCCGCTGACCGTCGACGGTTTCGTGACGGCCGACGCCACCTTCTCCGGCGGCACCCTGGCCTCCGCGCTGAACCAGTTCGCGCGCGGCGGGCAGATGGCGGCCGCGGCCCGGGAACGCCGGCGGCACGAGCCGCGGCTGCTGGGGCGCCGGGTGTCGGCACCGGCGGGCGCGCCGCGGTTCGCCCGGGAGGTGGGCGCCTGGGCGCTGCCGCTGCCGACCATCGACCCGCAGATCGTGCGCCGCTCGGCGAAGGCGCTGGAGCGGTACGGCCCCGACTTCCGTTACCGGCACTACGCGGCGGTCCGGCACCTGCCGGTGGCCGCGGGCGGGGCCGCCGCCGTCGGCGCGGTCGCGGCGGCCGCCCAGTTGCCGCCCGCCCGGCGCTGGCTCTCAAACCGGCTCAGGCCCGGGGACGGACCGAGCGCCGAGAAGCGCGCGCGGAGCTGGTTCCGGGTCCGCTTCGTCGGCGAGGGCGGCGGACGGCGTGTGTACACCGAGGTCTCGGGCGGCGACCCGGGCTACGACGAGACGGCGAAGATGTTCGCCGAGTCGGCGCTCTGCCTGGCCTTCGACGACCTCCCGCCGACGGCCGGACAGGTCACCACCGCGGTGGCGATGGGCGACGCGCTCACCCGGCGGCTGCGCGGGGCGGGCATCCGCTTCCGCGTCGCGGCGACCCGCTGACCCGTCAGAGGGGCCACTGCAGCAAGGTGTAGATCATCCCGCAGATCCAGCCGAGCCCGGCGAGCACCGCGAGCACGAGAGCGGCGTTCACGACCCGCTCGACGGGCCGGTTCGGATCGGCGAGGGGCTTGTGCGCACGGTGCGTCGTCATGCGCCCACCCTGCCGACCGCCCTGGACCCCGCACATCCGTACGGCTACTCAGTCCCGGTACTCAGTCACCGGGCACGGCTGCCGGGGCCGTCGGAGTCCTGTGCCGCGGTGTCCGGTCCGGCCCCTCCCGCTCCCCCCGCGACCGCCCGCTTCAGCGCCTGCCCGCACAGCGAGTCCGCGCGGCGGGTCGACTCCGGCAACCGGTACCGGGGAGTCAGCGCCAGGGTGTGGGCCAGGGCGTCGTCCAGGGTCGTGCGGTGGCCGACGGAGACGAAGACCGGTTTGACGTGGTCCCGGGTGCGCAGGGCGCGGCCCACCTCCTCGGGGCCCGCGAGGAGCGGGGCGGAGCTGCCGCGGAGGGGGGCGGGGTCGTCGTAGGTGAAGGTGAAGGGGTTCTTGGCGACGCCGATCGTCGGCAGGCCGGTGAGGACGCCGAGATGGCTCGCGAGCCCGAAGCGGCGCGGGTGGGCGAGGCCGTAGCCGTCGCACACCACCAGGCCGGGCGGGCAGGGCAGGGCGTCCAGGGCGGCCCGTACGGTCGGGATCTCGCGGAAGGCCAGCAGCCCGGGTACGTACGGGAAGGAGATCCGGCCGACCGCCGTGGCCTCGGCGACGACCTCCAGGGTGGCCGCGTCCAGGACGACGGCCGCCGCGGCGACGAGGTCGCGCTCGTCGTCGTAGGCGACGTCCACACCCGTCACCCGCCCCGATCCGGGCGGCGGACCCGGCTCGTCGAGCACCACCCGCCCGCGCAGTTCGTCCTGTACGGCGCGGGCCTCTTCCTCGGTCGCCGGCCAGTTCGCGGGCACGCCTACGGTCCTCATGGTGGACAGGACTGTACGACCCGGGGACGGCCCGGCGGGCGCCGGGGGTAGCCTCGTGATCATGTTCGTACTGGAGCTGACGTACACCGCCCCGCTGGAGGACGTCGACGCCGTGCTGCCGGCGCACCGGGTCTGGCTCGAGGAGCACTACGGCAAGGGCCACTTCCTGGCGTCCGGGCGCAAGGAGCCCCGCGACGGCGGAGTGATCCTCGCCGTCGCGGGGGACCGCGCCCACGTCGAGGAGATCGCCGCGGGCGACCCGTTCGTCGCGGCCGGGGTGTGCGAGTACCGCGTCACGGAGTTCCGCGCCACGAAGACGGCCCCGGAGCTGGACCGCCACCGGCAGCCGGCGGACTGACCGGAGCCGGTCAGCCCTTCTTGTCGTCCAGCGCGCGCTGCAACTGGTCCTTGTTCATGTTCGAGCGGCCCTCGATGCCGCGCTGCCTGGCCTCGTTGTAGAGCTGGTCGCGGGTCGGACCGTGGGAGCCGACCCGGTTGCCCGACCGCTGGCCGCCGCGCTCGCTGGACGACTTCTTGTCCTGCGTCGAACTGCGGCTGGCGGTCCTGGACTCGCCGGAGCGGGCGCGTTCCTTGTTCACGGTCCGCGCGGCGATCTCCTTCGCGCGCCCGGCGCTTTCACCCCGGTCCTGCGCGCTCTCCTTGATGTGCTCGTACTGGCGTTCGCGCTTGGGGCTGGAACCGGCTGGCATGATCGCTCCCTTCCTGTCCTCAACTGTCCTCGGCGATGGGAGACGAGTACCCGGGTTCCGGACGCCTACGTCAGCGTTCCAGCCGGGCCACCCGCCCCTTCTCACCGGCTGCCCAGCAGCTCAGGTCCGGGGCACAGGCCACGGTGTCGTACGAACCGGTGTCGACGGTGCGCCAGGTGCGGCCCCCGTCGGTGGTCAGGTCGGTGCCGGTCGGGCCGACGGCCAGCGCGGCGGTACGGCTGTGCGGGAGCCAGGCGGCGCCCGAGCGGTACGCGGGCGGCGGGGTCGTGACGGGGCGCCAGGTGCGGCCGCCGTCGGCGGTCACCGAGGCGGCCCGCGGCGAGGACTGGTCGGGGCGGTAGTCGCCGCCGACGGCGAGACCGTGGAGGCGGTCCCGGAAGGCGAGCGCGAAGACGCCCTTGGCGGGATCGCCCGCCGGCACCGGCGTGTCGGCGGCCGTCCAGATCAGCCCGCGGTCGGCGGAGTGCAGCACGCGCCCGCGGGCGGCGCCGCCGGTGGCCAGCCAGACATCCTTCGGGCCCGCGGTGACCAGGCACTGGCCGCTCGCGGCGAAGCCGGCCTCGCCGTCCAGGGCCGCCGGCATGCCGGCGGAGGGCAGAACGCGCCAGGAACGGCCGCCGTCGCCGGTGGACAGGATGCGGAACCGGCCGTCCACCGGGTCGCTCATGGCGAGGCCGTGACGGTGGTCGAAGAAGGTGAGGCAGTCGTAGAAGGCCTTCGGATCGGTGTTGCGGAACGACTCCGTCCACGTCGTGCCGCCGTCATCGGTGCGGTAGACGCGGGAGGCCTCGCCCTCGCCGATGGCCAGCACCACCGCGCGCCGCCCGTCGAACGCCTCGACGTCCCGGAACTGCAGGTCGGCGGCGCCCGGCGGGGAGACGTTCCGCCAGCTCGCCCCGCCGTCGGTGGTGCGCAGTACGGTGCCGCCGGTACCGGCCAGCCAGGCGGTCCCGCGGTCGACGGCGGCCAGGCCGCGGAAGCGGACCTGCGGGGTGCCGCTGTCCTTCTCCGCCCAGTGCACACCGCCCCGGGCCGGCGCGGCCGCCCCGGCGGCGGCCGGTACCGTCGCCGCGGCCAGTGCCGCCACGCACGCCACCCCCGCCGCCAGCAGCCGATGCGTTCGTCCCCTGCGTCGCGTGCTCCCCAAGCGCCTCATGGCGGGCGAAGCTAGCGGACCGCCCCGGCACCGTCCAGAGGGCCGCCTCGCCCGCGAAGCATGAAGGCGGTGACCGAGGTCACTCGTGTCTCGTGTGCACGGACTGGCCGAATCCGTCGTCTCCTCCAGTACCAGGTGTCACACCGGAAGTACGTCCAGCCGTCACAAGGGAGCAAGGCGTTGTCCACCATGATCGAGCAGCCCGTCGAGGCCCGCCTCGTCGCCGCCGCACCACGCATGCCGAACATCCCCGCCACGCTTCACTACGACCGGTGCGATCCGTTCGCCGTCCGGATGTCCTTCCCCGCGCAGGCCACCCTGGAGGGTGTCGACGTCTGCTGGACCTTCTCCCGTGAACTCCTCGCGGCCGGACTCGAGGGCCCGGACGGTCACGGGGACGTCCGCGTCCGGCCGTACGGCTACGACCGCACGGTGCTGGAGTTCCACGCGCCCGAGGGCACGGCGGTCGTGCATGTGCGCTCGGGCGAGATACGGCGGTTCCTGGAGGCGACCGCGGACCTGGTGCCGGTCGGCCTCGAACACCTTCAGCTCGACCTCGACCACGACCTGGCCGTCCTGATGCGGGACGCCTGCTGACGTCCGACGCGCGGCCACGCCCGCCTGCGCGCGTGAGCAGCGTGCGCGCTACGCGCGCGTGATCACCGCGTTCGGCTACGCGCGCGTGACGAGCGTGTTCAGCTCCGCGTAGTCGAACCCGCCGGCCAGCGACCCGTAGGTCCCCTCCCGCAGCAGCTCCCGCGCGGCGCGGTGGACCAGGGCGTGGGCGGCCTGGGCGAGGCCCGCGCCGGCGCTGATCCGGGCGACGCCGAGTGCGGCCAGTTCCGCCACCGGGGGTGCCCCGGGCCCCACCATCACGTTGAGCGGTCCGTCGGTGCCCGCCACGAGCGCCTTGACCGTCCCCGGTTCGACGGCTCCGGGGACGAAGATCCCGTCGGCGCCCGCGGCGAGGAAGGCGGCGGCCCGTCCCAGGGTGAGGTCCACTCCCCCGGCGCCGCGCAGGAAGGTGTCGATCCGCGCGTTGACGAACAGGGGCACCCCGGCCCGGTCGGCGGCCGCCCGGGCCGCCGCGATCCTCTCCACCTGCTCGGCCACCGTGCGCAGGGGTGCGCCGCCCGGCTCGTACCGGGCGTCCTCGATGTTGACGCCGACCGCGCCCGCGTCGATGACCGCCGCGACGGTGTCACCGACGCCGGCGGCGTCCCCGGCGTAGCCGCCCTCGATGTCGGCGCTGACCGGGACCCGCACCGCGGCGGCGACGCGGGCGACGGCCGCGAGCGCCTGGTCGCGGCGGAGCCGGTCGCCGTCGGCGGCGCCGAGCGCCCAGGCCAGCCCGGCGCTGGTGGTGGCGATCGCGGCGGCGCCCGCGTCCTGCACGACGGCGGCGCTGACGGCGTCCCAGGCGTTCGGCAGGACCAGCGGCCGGCCGGGCTCGTGGAGGGCGCGGAAGGCCTGGGCGGCCCTCAGAAGCGGGTGCTGATGCGTCATGACGGCAGTCGAACAGACCGGGCGGGACGGGTGCCGGCAGGAATCCGCCGTGGACGTCGGTTCCCCGAGCCGGGTGACCGCGGGACACCTGGGAGACCCCGTGATGAATCGCGTTGACAGCTTCCAAGCCCCCCTCGTACTTTGTATGAGGTCCTGTTGCCGTCGATTGGAGAAGGACGTTGCTCGTCTGAGGTCCTGAGACACCGCGCTCACACCGGTGAGGTGTGCGTGGTTGTACGACCTCGGCGTCCGACACGTCCTCCGGCACAGGCCCTTTTCCATGGGCCCCCTGCTGCCCAGGCCTTCGGTTTCCGCCTCGCGGTGTCTCGACACGCGTTCGCCCAGACCGCATCCAGCAACCGC
Organism: Streptomyces sp. NPDC047869; assembly: GCF_040704065.1. NCBI lineage: Bacteria > Bacillati > Actinomycetota > Actinomycetes > Kitasatosporales > Streptomycetaceae > Streptomyces > Streptomyces sp. NPDC047869. Next base: position 51,493 of record NZ_JBEYRK010000018.1, on the reverse strand, counting down.
GAGGCCTTCATGTCCATGTCCCTCACCTGCACGTCCCTGTCCTTCGCCTGGCCCGACGGCACCTCCGTCTTCGACGGCCTCGACGTCTCCTTCGGACCCGGCAGGACGGGACTCGTCGGCGTCAACGGGTCAGGGAAGTCCACCCTGTTGAAACTGCTGGCCGGCGAACTGACCCCGGCCGACGGCACCGTCAAGGTGACCGGTGAGATCGGTCATCTGCCGCAGAACGTCACGCTCGACACCACGCTCCGCGTCGACGAGGTCCTGGGCATCGCCGCCCGGCGGGCCGCCCTGCACGCCATCGAGGCGGGCGATGTCGCCGAGGAGCACTTCGAGGCGGTCGGCGACGACTGGGACGTCGAGGAGCGCGCCCTGGTCACCCTCGGCGAGCTGGGCCTCGATGACATCGGCCTGGACCGCACCGTCGGCGAGGTGTCCGGCGGCGAGTCGGTGCTGCTGCGGCTGGCCGCGCTGCTGCTGCGCCGCCCGGACGTCCTGCTGCTCGACGAGCCCACCAACAACCTGGACCTGTACGCGCGCCGCCGGCTGTACGCGGCCGTCGCCGCCTGGCCGGGTGTGCTGGTGGTCGTCAGCCACGACCGCGAACTGCTCGACCTGGTCGACCAGATCGCCGATCTGCGCTCCGGTGAGATCGTCCGGTACGGCGGCAACTTCTCGGCCTACGAGGAGGCCCTGGCCGTCGAACAGGAGGCGGCCGAGCGGATGGTGCGGGTCGCCGAGTCGGACGTGCGCAGGCAGAAGCGCGAACTGGCCGACGCCCAGGTCAAGCTGGCCCGGCGCAAGCGGTACGGGCAGAAGCTCGGCGAATCCGGGAGCCTGCCCAGGATCCTCGTGGGCGCGCGCAAACGCGCCGCGCAGGAGTCCGCCGGCAAGCACCGCATCATGCACGAGGAACGGCTCGCCGACGCCAAGGACCGGCTGGACGAGGCGGTCGAGGCGGTGCGGGACGACGACGAGATCCGCGTCGAACTGCCGTACACGGCCGTGCCGCCCGGCCGCCAGGTACTCACCCTGGAGAACCTGGAAACGGCGTACGGGTCGCGTGTCGAGGGCATCCTCGATCTGCGCGGGCCGGAGCGGATCGCGCTCGTCGGGCGCAACGGCGCCGGCAAGACGACGCTGCTGCGGACCATCACCGGGGAGCTGCCGGCGGTGGCCGGCGAGGCGCTGACGCACGTTCCGCTGCGGTTCCTGCCGCAGCGCCTGGACGTGCTCGACGACGAGGCGACCGTCGCCGAGAACGTGGCCCGGTTCGCACCGGGCGCCACCAACAACCGGATCCGGGCGCGCCTCGCCCGCTTCCTGTTCCGTGGCGCGCGGGCCGACCAGAAGGCGGGGACGCTCTCCGGCGGCGAGCGCTTCCGGGCCGCCCTGGCCGCGCTGATGCTCGCCGAACCGGCGCCCCAGCTCCTCCTGCTGGACGAGCCGACCAACAACCTCGACATGGCCAGCGTCCGGCAGCTGACCTCGGCCCTGGAGTCGTACCAGGGCGCGCTGCTCGTCGCCAGCCACGACCTGCCGTTCCTGGAGTCGATCGGCATCACCCGCTGGCTGCTGATGGAGGGAGGGAAGCTGAGGGAGACCACGCCGGAGGAGCTCGCGAACCCGGGCCGGCCGGTACCGCCAGGGGTCTCAGGAGGGGAACAGCCTGCTAACGAGGCAGAGTGAGGGTTTTGTCCTGGCCATGGCGCGCTGCATGATGGCGGTCCGGCTCCCGTGTCCCGGGCGCCGGACCGCGCCACCGATCAGGAAAGGCCCCTCGTGCCCAGCAAGAAGGCCCTCGTCCGCCGCCCCGGCCCGCTGCTCGCCGAGGGGCTGGTCACGCACATCGAGCGGGAGAAGGCCGACGTGGACCTCGCCGTCGAGCAGTGGGAGGCCTACGTCGAGGCGCTCGACTCACATGGCTGGGAGACGATCGAGGTCGATCCGGCCGACGACTGCCCCGACTCGGTGTTCGTCGAGGACACCGTGGTCATGTACCGGAACGTGGCGCTGATCACCCGGCCCGGCGCGGAGTCCCGGCGCGCGGAGACCGCGGGCGTCGAGGAGGCGGTGGCCCGGCTCGGCTGCTCGGTGAACTGGATCTGGGAGCCGGGCACGCTGGACGGCGGTGACGTCCTCAAGGTCGGCGACACCGTCTACGTCGGCCGGGGAGGGCGCACCAACGCGGCCGGGGTGCAGCAGCTTCGGGCCGCGTTCGAACCGCTGGGCGCGCGCGTGGTGGCCGTGCCGGTGAGCAAGGTGCTGCATCTGAAGTCGGCGGTCACCGCGCTGCCGGACGGCACGGTCATCGGGCACATCCCGATGGTGGACCGGCCGTCGCTGTTCCCGGGCTTCCTCTCGGTACCGGAGGAGTCCGGTGCGCACGTGGTGCTGCTCGGCGGCCACAAGCTGCTCATGGCGGCGAGCGCCCCGAAGACGGCGGAACTGCTGACCGATCTCGGCCACGAGGTGGTCACCGTGGACATTTCCGAGTTCGAGAAGCTCGAGGGGTGTGTGACGTGTCTCTCGGTACGACTCCGGGAGCTGTACGTCTGACGGAGTGGCGGCTTACCTCGGACAGCCCCGGGACCTGCGGGTCCCGGGGCTGTCCGGCACACCCGTGAACCGGCCGCGCCAGGGCACCTGATCAGCGATCTTTACGGTGGCCTTAACCTACGGCTTCGTAACCTACGGGTTCGTAGCCTACGATCACGTAGGTTTCCCGGCACCGCTCGCCGGACCGTCCCCTTCACTCCCCCTTCTGCCCGGCGTCCCCCTGGAGTTACCGTGACGATCACCTCCCCTCACCTCGGCAGCCCGTCCGCATGGACCGACGCGCGGCTGCTGTACGCGCTGGAGGAAGTGGTCGAGAAGGAGCTGAACCGGCATCTGCAGGTCGCCAAGGACTGGATGCCGCACGAGTACGTGCCCTGGAGCGACGGCCGCAACTTCCCCGGCCTGTTCGAGGACGGCGAGGCCTGGGGCAAGGAGCAGTCCGGGGTCACGGAGATCGGCCGTATCGCGCTCGTCGTGAATCTGCTGACCGAGGACAACCTCCCGAGCTACCACCACGAGATCGCCTCGCTGTTCGGCCGCGACGGCGCGTGGGGTACGTGGGTGCACCGCTGGACGGCCGAGGAGGGCCGGCACGGCATCGTGATGCGCGACTATCTGCTCACCTCGCGTGCGGTGGACCCGGACAAGCTGGAGCAGTTCCGCATGTCCCACATGAGCGAGGGCTTCGAGTCCGACAACCGGCACTCGATGCTGCACTCGATCGCGTACGTCGCCTTCCAGGAGCTGGCCACCCGCATCTCGCACCGCAACACCGGCCACCAGTCCGGCGACCCGGTCTGCGACCGCATGCTGGCCCGCATCGCGACCGACGAGAACCTGCACATGGTCTTCTACCGCAACCTGCTGAAGTCCGCCTTCGAACTCGCCCCCGACCTCACCATGCAGGCGGTCCGGGACGTCGTCGTCAACTTCCGCATGCCCGGGCACGGCATCCCCGGCTTCGAGCGGGCCGCGGCGCAGATGGCGATCGGCGAGGTCTACAACCTGCGCATCCACCACGACGACGTGCTCCAGCCCGTGCTGCGCTTCCTGAAGATCATGGAGATCGACGGGCTCGGCCCGGAGGGTCTGCGGGCCCAGGAGGAGCTGGGTCTGTTCATGGACGGCCTGGACACGGAGGCCGCCCGGTTCGACGAGCGGCTGGCGGCGCGCAAGGCCCGCATGGCGGCGCGGGCGGCCGGCTGAGCAGGCCGTCCGCGGTGTGTCAGCCGGAGGTGCGCCTCAGTGCGAGGCGCTCCTTCTCGGACAGGCCGCCCCAGACGCCGAAGCGTTCGTCGTTGCTCAGGGCGTAGTCGAGGCAGGCGGGGCGCATCTCGCACATACCGCAGATGCGCTTCGCCTCGCGGACCGAGCTGCCGGGCTCGGGGAAGAAGAAGTCGGCCCCGGTCTGCGCGCACAGGGCCTGGGCCTGCCAGGTGGTGTCGGCCGGGGTGATCGTGTCGATGTGCATGGCCAGGATCGTGCCGTGCGGCGAAAAACGTTCGATCAACGCCGCATCAACGCCGCGTCGACGGCGTGTCCGGCACCCTGCCGGGAGGCGTTCACCGTCCCGATGATGCGCCGCGCGACACGCCCGTGCACGGCGGCGCGCGGTGTCGGCGCCGAATCCCGCGGAACCCTCGGGCCCGGCGGGGCCGGCCGCCCGCGTGGGCCCGGCGCGCCGCGGCGCCTCGGCGGCGGTTGTCAGTGGACGATGCCACACTCGGCAGTGCAGAGGACGGGACCCGGCTCACGGTCCCCCTGTCGAGGAGGGCGAAGATGCTCACCACCCGTTTCGTCAACGGCGCTCCCAACTGGGTCGATCTCGGCACCCCGGACCTGGACGGCGCCCTCTCCTTCTACGGCGGTCTCCTCGGCTGGGAGTTCCGGTCGGCGGGGCCGGACGCCGGCGGCTACGGCTTCTTCCAGCTCGACGGCAGGACCGTGGCCGGCGGCATGCGGACCGGACCTGAGCAGGGTCCGCCGGCCTGGACGGTGTACTTCCAGAGCGACGACGCGCAGGCAACCGCCAGAACGGCCGAACAGGCGCACGGGGGTGTGCTGTTCCAGCCCGTCGACGTGATGGGACAGGGGCACATGGCGGTCCTCTTCGACCAGGCTCGGGTGCCGTTCGGCATCTGGCAGCCCGGGCGGACCAGGGGCGTCGACGTGGCGAACGAGCCGGGCGCGCTGTGCTGGGTCGAGCTGTACACGGCGGACATCGCGGCCGCCGCCGCGTTCTACCACAAGGTCCTCGGCCTGGAGACCTCCGGCGTGCCCTTCCCCGGCGGCACGTACACCTGTGTCAACCCCGGCGGGGCCGGGGAGGAGGCGATGTTCGGCGGGATGGTGCCGCTGGCCGACGACCCGGTCGAGGCGGAGGCCGGCCCGTACTGGCTGCCGTACTTCGAGGTCGAGGACACCGACGCCGTGGTCGAGAAGGCGCGGCAACTCGGTGGCACGGTGCGCGTGCCGGCGACCACCGTGGAGGGCGTCGGCCGTATGGCCAGACTCGCCGACCCGTACGGTGCCCGTTTCGCGGTGATCAGAAGCGCGGCGCCGCAGAACTGAACGCGGAACGGGGGCCGCCGGCGCCGTCCTAGGCGGAAGCGCGGCGTATCAGCGTGGTCGGCAGGACCACGCCGGCCGCCGGTGGATCCGTCGGCTCCAGCCCGTCGCCCTGTCCGGCCGGACCGGCGAGCAGCAGGCGGGCCATCAGCCTGCCCATCTCCTCGATGTCCTGACGGACCGTGGTCAGCGGCGGGTCGCACTCCTCGGCGACGGGCAGCACGTCGTCGAAGCCGATCACGGCCACGTCCTCGGGCACGCGCAGCCCCCGCTCGCGCAGCACGCGCAGGGCGCCGAGCGCGGTGAGGTCGTTGGCGGCGAACACGGCGTCCACGTCCGGGCAGCGGTCGAGCAGTTCCCGCATGGCCTGCTCGCCACCTGCCGGGGTGAAGTCGCTCTCCACCACGAGCCGGGGGTCGGCGTCGCCCATGACGTCCCGGTAGCCGTCGAGCCGGTCCACGGCCGAGGTCTGGTCCAGCGCGCCGGTGATGTGGGCGATCCGGGTCCGGCCGAGGCCCGCGAGATGGCGCACGGCCGCGCGGGCACCGCCCCGGTTGTCGCTGTCGACGTACACCGGTCCGGGGGCGCCGTCGCCGTCGCTCCAGTCGGGCCGGCCGCCGAACACGGTGGGCACGCCCGCGTTGCGGATCAGGCCGGGCAGCGGGTCGTCGAGGTGCAGGGAGAAGACGAGCGCGCCGTCGACGTGACCGCCGGCCAGATAGCGGGCCACGCGCGCGTGGTCGGCGCGGCCCTCGGTCAGCAGCAGTACGAGCTGGTTGTCGTGGGCCGTCAGTTCCTTGCTGATGCCGCGCAGTTGCAGGGCGAAGAAGGGGTCGGCGAACACCCGGGCCTCGGGCTCGGCGATGACGACGGCGATGGCGTCGTGCCTCTTGGTGACCAGGCTCCGCGCGGCCTGGTTGGGCACGTACCCGAGTTCCTCGACCGCCCGCCGGACCCGCTCGGCCAGCGGCTCCCGGACTCCGTCCCCGCCGTTGACCACCCGTGACACGGTGGCCCGGGACACCCCGGCCCGCGCGGCCACGGCCTCCAGCGTGGGACGCGACACTGCCTCGGTCACTTCGGGCTCCTCATCGGCGGCTGACGATCAGGATAGCCGCGGTACGGCGGGCCGGACGGGCCGGAGCGGGTGCCGGCCGGCGCCGGGCCAGGGCCTTCTCGCCAGGCCGGGGTTCCGGTCGTTCAGGAGGCCTGCTCCCGGCGGGCCCGGCTCGGCTGGACCCGCTTGGGCTCGCCCGGCATCTTCGGGTACTCCGGCGGGTACGGCAGGTCGCCCAGGCCGTGGTCGTGCTCGTCACGGCGGGCCAGCTCCAGCAGGGCTTCCAGGGAGTAGGCGTGGTCGTCCATGCCGGCGTGCACGTCGCCGAGTTCGGCGAAGCGGGCCGGCATGGTGGCGAGGTCGAAGTCGCGGGGCTGGGCCACGCCGACCTCCTCCCAGCGCAGCGGCGCGGAGACGGGGGCGTGCGGGCGGGGACGTACGGAGTAGGCGGAGGCGATGGTGCGGTCGCGGGCGGTCTGGTTGTAGTCGACGAAGATGCGCTCGCCGCGTTCCTCCTTCCACCACTTGATGGTCACCTGGTCCGGCATCCGGCGTTCCATCTCCCGGCCCACCGCGATCGCGGCGCGGCGGACCTGGGTGAAGGTCCAGCGGGGTTCGATGGGGACGAAGACGTGCAGCCCGCGGCCGCCGGAGGTCTTGGGCCAGCCGCGCAGGCCGCCGTACTCGTCTAGGACGGCGCGCAGTTCGTGGGCGGCGCGGACGGCGTCGGCGTAGTCGGTGCCGGGCTGCGGGTCGAGGTCGATGCGCAGTTCGTCGGGGTGGTCGACGTCGCCGCGGCGCACCGGCCAGGGGTGGAAGGTGAGCGTGCCGTACTGGGCGGCCCACACCACGGCGGCCTCCTCGGTGGGGCACATCTCGTCGGCGCTGCGGCCGCTGGGGAAGGTGATGTGGGCGGTCGGGATCCAGTCGGGCATGCCCTTGGGGGCCCGTTTCTGGTAGAACCACTCGCCGCCGACGCCGTCCGGGTAGCGCTCCAGGGTGGTGGGGCGTTCGCGCAGGGCGCGCAGGATGCCGGGGCCGACGGCGGCGTAGTACCGGGCGAGGTCCAGCTTGGTGAAACCGCGCTCGGGGAAGAACACCTTGTCCGGGCTGGACAGCCGTACGGTCCGGCCGCCCACCTCCAGTTGCACCGCATCACCCATGCGGCCACCGTAGGCGCACCCCGCACAGCGCGCATACCGGGCGGCGCCGTACGTATGCGAGCAGAATCGGACGCATGGATCTTCCGGTGATGCCACCCGTGAAGCCGATGCTCGCCAAGTCGGTGGCGAGGATCCCGCCGGGCATGCACTACGAGGCCAAGTGGGACGGGTTCCGGGCGATCGTGTTCCGCGACGGCGACGAGGTCGAGCTGGGCAGCCGTACCGGCAAGCCGCTGACTCGGTACTTCCCGGAGCTGGTGGCGGCGCTGAAGGAGCGGGTGCCCGAGCGGTGTGTGCTGGACGGGGAGATCGTGATCGTGCGGGAGGGCCGGCTGGACTTCGACGCGCTGACCGAGCGGATCCATCCGGCGGACTCGCGGGTGCGGACGCTGGCAGAGCGGACGCCGGCCTCGTTCGTGGCGTTCGATCTGCTGGCCCTGGACGACCGGTCCCTGGTGGACGCGCCGCTGACCGACCGGCGGGCCCTGCTGGACCGGGCGCTGGCCGGGGTGGACGCACCGGTCCATCTGGCGCCCGCGACGACCGACGCCGAGGTGGCCGGGCGGTGGTTCGAGCAGTACGAGGGGGCGGGCCTCGACGGGATCGTGGCAAAGCCGCTGACCTTGCGCTACCGGCAGGACGAGCGGGCCATGTTCAAGGTCAAGCACGAGCGGACGGCGGACGTGGTGGTGGCGGGCTACCGGTTCCACAAGAGCGGGCCGGTGGTGGGCTCGCTGCTGCTCGGTCTGTACGACGACCGGGGCGCGCTGCAGCACGTGGGCGTGTCGGCCGCTTTCCCGATGAAGCGGCGCGCCGAGCTGATCGAGGAGCTGGAGCCGCTGCGGATGGACGACGTGCGCGGGCATCCGTGGGCGGCCTGGGGGGAGGAGGCCGCGCATGAGACGGCCCGGCTGCCGGGGGCGCCGAGCCGCTGGTCGGGCAAGAAGGACCTGTCCTGGGTGCCGCTGCGGCCGGAGCGGGTCGCCGAGGTGGCCTACGACCACATGGAGAACGGCGCCCGCTTCCGGCACACGGCGCGCTTCCGCCGCTGGCGCCCGGACCGCACGCCGGAGAGCTGCACCTACGCCCAGTTGGAGGAGCCGGTGCGCTACGACCTGGCGGAAATCCTGGGCACCCCGGGCGGCAGCCCCTAGGACCCTGCCGCAGTCCTCGGGGCCCCGCCGGGCCCTACGGCTGCATCAGGATCTTGATGGCGCCGTCCTGCTTGCGCTGGAACATCTCGTAGGCGTGCGGGGCCTCGGACAGCGGCACCCGGTGGGTGGCGAAGTCGTCGACGCCGAGCGGGTCCTCGTCCGTCAGGTAGGGCATGATCTGGTCGCTCCACCGGCGCACGTTGGCCTGGCCCATCCGCATCTGGATCTGCTTGTCGAACATGGTGAGCATCGGCAGCGGGTCGGCCATGCCGCCGTACACGCCGCTGAGCGAGATGGTGCCGCCGCGCCGGACCAGTTCGATGGCCATGTACAGGGCGGAGAGCCGGTCGACGCTGAAACGTTCGGCGATGGGGGCGCTGATCTTGCGCGGCATCACAGCGGCGGCCGTCTGGACGAGCTTCGCGGTCGCGCCGCCGTGGGCCTCGGTGCCGACGGCGTCGATCACGGCGTCCGGGCCCCGGCCGCCGGTCTCGTCGCGGATCGCCTCGATCAGCTCCTTCTCGTCGTCGAAGGCCCTGATGTCGTACGTACGGGTGCCGCGCCGCTTGGCGCGGGCCAGCCGCTCCGGCACCAGGTCGATGCCGAAGACCTGCTCGGCGCCCCGGGCCATCGCGATGCGGCAGGCCATGTCGCCGATGGGGCCGAGCCCGAGCACGGCGAGGGAGCCGCCCGGCGGGACGGAGGCGTACTCGACCGCCTGCCAGGCGGTGGGCAGCACGTCGGAGAGGTAGACGAACCGGTCGTCCGGCGGGCCCTCGGGCACCTTCATCGGCCCGAACTGGGCCTGTGGCACCCGCAGGTACTCGGCCTGCGCGCCGGGCACCGCGCCGTACAGCCGGGTGTAGCCGAACAGGGGGGCACCCATGTGCTCGCCGGTGACCTGGGTGGTCTCGCACTGGGTCGGCAGCCCGGTGAGACACATCCAGCAGTTGCCGCAGGCGATCTGGAAGGGCACCACGACCCGGTCGCCCACCGAGAGGTCGGGCACGGCCGCCCCGACCTCCTCGACGATGCCCATCGGTTCGTGTCCGAGGATGTCACCCGGGGTCATGAACGGGGTGAGCACCTCGTACAGATGCAGGTCCGAGCCGCACAGGCCGCTGGACGTGATGCGGATGACCGCGTCGGTGGGCTCCTCGATCCGCGGGTCGGGCACATCCTCCACCCGCACGTCCCGCCTGCCCTGCCAGGTCACTGCCTTCATGGGGTCGCGCTCCCTTGCTCGCGTGCGCGCCGGTTCGCCCTGGCGCGTCCGGTTCGGGGTGGAGCCCGGGTACCCGCGCGAGCCCGCCGGAACCACTCGCTCCGCCCCGCCCGTGACACCCCGGCCGCTCCCCCGCCGCTCTCCGGGGTCACGCCGGGGGCCCGATCGGCCCAGTGCACGCGCGCGGAACCGGCCGAACGGGTATGGCCCGCACTGTGCCGGCGAGCACACAATCGACACATACGAACGGGGAGACGACGGTGGGCATGCGACAGGGGGCGCGCACGCGCCGCGCCGTGCTGACGGCGGCACTGGTCGCCGTGACGGCGGCGGCCTCACTCACGGCGGGCTGCACCCGGCACCGGCCCGCGGACGACTCCCGCGCCCCGGCGCGGACCCCTACGCCGAGCACCTCCGCCACACCCACTCCCACGCCCGCGGCCGGGTCACTGCTCGCGGTGAAGATCGACAACGTGTCCGCGGCGCGACCGCAGACCGGGCTCGGCGCGGCCGACGTGGTCTACACGGAGCAGGTCGAGGGCGGCCTGAGCCGGCTGATGGCGTTGTACGCGACCCGGCTGCCGAAGTCGGTCGGGCCGGTGCGCAGCGCCCGCGAGTCGGATCTGGAGTTGCTGCGCCAGTTCCGCGAACCGACGCTGGCCTACTCGGGCGCCCAGCGCAAACTGCTGCCGCTGATCGGCCGGGCGCCGCTGCGGGCCGAGTCGCCGGACGACGCCGAGAGCGCGTACTACCGGGGGACCGGGCGGGCCGCGCCGCACAACCTCTATCTGCGCCCGGCCCGGCTGCTGCCCTCCGCCCCGGGCCGCGCCGCGCTGACCACCGGGTTCCGGTACGGTCCGGCACCTTCCGGCGGCTCCCCCGCCGCCACGCGCACCGTGCGCTACCCGGCGGCGCGCTTCGCCTTCACCTGGTCCGGGCAGCGGGGCGGCTGGCTGGTCGCGATGGGCGGCACACCCGCGGCGACGACGGACGGCGGGCGCCTGGCACCGCCGACCGTGGTCGTCCAGTACGTACGGGTCCACTCCTCGAAGTACCACGACGTGCTCGGCAACCGCACGCCGTACACCGAGACGGTCGGCTCCGGCAGGGCCGAGGTGCTGCGGGACGGGCGGTCCTTCGAAGCGCGCTGGTCACGGCCGGCCGCGACGGACGGTACCGAGTTCACGACGGCGGACGGCGGCCCATGAACTTCGCCGACGGGCAGGTGTGGGTGGTGTTCGCCGCCTCCTCCGGCTGACCGGCCGGTCAGCCCTGCTCGAGGGCCGGCGGCTCCGCCGGGTTGCGCAGTTCCTCGGCGGCGTCGGCGACCCGGCGGATCAGGTCGAAGAACACGGTCCGCTCCTCCGCGGTCAGCGGGGCGAGGAAGACCTGGTTCATCCGGGCGGTGCGCACGGTCAGCCTGCGGTGGGTGCGCAGCCCGTCGTCGGTGAGGCGGAGCAGGAAGCGGCGGCCGTCCTGCGGATCGCGCACCTTGTCCAGCAGGCCGCGGCGGCCGAGCCGGCTGATGACCTCGGCGATGGTCGACCGGTCCAGGCCCACCCGCTCCCCCACGGTCCGCTGGTCGAGGCCCGGCTCGGCGACGAGCGCGTTCAGGACCGCGAACTGGGGGGAGGTGATCTCCTCCGAGACCATCGTGTTCCACAGCAGGTAGTGCGCCTGCTGGAGCCGCCGGGCCAGGTGCCCGGGATGGGTGGTGAGATCCACCGCGGCCATGTGCGCTCCCTGATTCAAATCGTTGGTGCACTGAACAATACCCATCGAGGGTCTTGCTGTCTGTGGGCTAGTGCGGCGGTTCTACGACGGTTCTACGAGGTCTTGACGGCTCACTCATCCGATGGCAGCGTGAGCGTCACCTCGCTGAAATACTCAGTGCCCTGATTAATTTTGCAGAGATGGGGCTTCACGGATGGACAAGGTGGTCGCCACGGCCGCCGAGGCGGTGGCCGATGTGCCGGACGGCGCGTCCCTCGCGGTCGGCGGTTTCGGGCTGAGCGGTGTGCCGAACGTACTGATCCAGGCGCTGTACGAGCGCGGCACGGCCGGGCTGGGCGTCGTCTCGAACAACTGCGGGGCGATGGAGTCCGGCCTCGCGGTGCTGCTGGCCGCCGGCCGGATCGCCCGGGTGACCGGCTCCTACATCGGCGCCAACAAGGAGTTCGCCCGCCAGTACCTGGCCGGTGAGCTGGAGGTCGAGCTGATCCCGCAGGGCACCCTCGCCGAGCGGCTGCGCGCGGGCGGCGCCGGCATCCCCGCCTTCTACACCCCGGCCGGCGTGGGCACACAGGTCGCCGACGGCGGCCTGCCCTGGCGGTACGACGGCACGGGCGGGGTCGCGCTGGCCTCGCCGCCCAAGGAGGTGCGCGAGTTCGACGGCGTGGAGTACGTGCTGGAGCGCGGCATCCGCACCGACTTCGCGCTGGTGCGCGCCGCCCGGGGCGACCGGCACGGCAACCTCGTCTTCAACAGGTCCGCCCGGAACTTCAACCCGCTGGCCGCGATGGCCGGCCGGGTGACCGTCGCCGAGGTGGAGGAACTGGTGGAGCCCGGGGAGATCGACCCGGACGCGGTGCACGTGCCCGGTGTCTTCGTGCAGCGCGTGCTGGCGCTGACTCCGGAGCAGGCGGCGGACAAGAAGATCGAGCGGCGGACGGTGAGGTCCTGATGGCCTGGACACGCGAGGAGATGGCCGCCCGCGCGGCCCGCGAGCTGGAGGACGGCCAGTACGTCAACCTCGGCATCGGCCTGCCGACGCTGATCCCCAACCATCTGCCGCCGGGCGTCGAGGTGGTGCTGGAGTCGGAGAACGGCATCCTCGGCACGGGCCCGTACCCCGCCGACGACGAGGTCGACCCGGATCTGATCAACGCCGGCAAGGAGACCGTGACGGTTCTGCCGGGTGCCTCCTTCTTCGACTCGGCGCTGTCGTTCGCGATGATCCGCGGCGGGCACATCGACGTGGCCGTGCTGGGCGCGATGCAGGTGTCCGCGGGCGGCGACCTGGCCAACTGGGCGGTCCCGGGCAAGCTGGTCACCGGCATCGGCGGCGCGATGGACCTGGTGCACGGCGCCCGGACGGTCGTCGTCGTCATGACGCACACGGCCAAGGACGGCTCCCCGAAGATCCTCCAGCAGTGCACGCTGCCGCTCACGGGCAAGGCGTGTGTGAACCGGATCATCACCGACCTGGGCGTCCTGGACGTCACCGAGGAGGGGCTGACCCTCGTGGAGACCGCGCCGGGCGTGAGCGTCGACGACGTGGTCGCCCGCACCGACGCCAAGCTGACCATCGCGGAGAACCTGCTGTGAAGTCCGTCTACATCGTCGACGCCGTCCGCACCCCGATCGGCCGCTACAACGGCGGACTGTCCTCGGTACGCCCGGACGACCTCGCCGCCCACGCCCTGCGTGAACTGCTCGCCCGCACCCCGGACCTGGACCCGGCGCGCGTCGAGGACGTCTACTTCGGCAACGCCAACGGCGCCGGCGAGGAGAACCGCAACGTCGCCCGCATGGCCGCCCTGCTCGCCGGTCTGCCGGTCTCGGTGCCGGGCGTCACGGTCAACCGGCTGTGCGCCTCGGGCCTGGAGGCGGTGATCCAGGCCGCCCGCGCCATCGCGGTGGGCGACGCGTCCATCGCCGTCGCGGGCGGCGTGGAGTCCATGACCCGGGCGCCGTACGTGCTGCCCAAGAACGACCGGGCCTTCCCGGCCGCGCACACCGAGCTGTACTCGACCACGCTCGGCTGGCGCATGGTCAACCCGGCCATGGACCCGCAGTGGACCATCCCGCTCGGCGAGAGCGCCGAGCTGATCGCCGACAAGCACGGGATCGGCCGGGAGCAGCAGGACGAGTTCGCCCTCGCCTCCCACCGCAAGGCCGCCGCCGCCCAGGAGAAGGGCCTGTTCGACGCCGAGCTGACGCCCGTGCCGGTGCCGCGCCGCAAGGGCGACCCGGTCCTCTTCGCCGCCGACGAGAGCGTACGGCCGGACGCCTCCCTCGCCGCGATGGCGAAGCTCAGGCCGTCGTTCCGCACCGAGGCCGGCACGGTGACCGCGGGCAACGCCTCCCCGCTGAACGACGGCGCCGCCGCGCTGCTCCTCGCCGACGAGGAGGGGCTTCGGTCCCTCGGCCGGGAACCCCTCGCGCGGGTGTCGGCGACCGGAGTGTCCGCGACCGACCCGCGGTACTTCGGACTCGCCCCCGTCGAGGCCGTCCGGCGCGCCCTCGCCAAGGCGGGCAGGGACTTCGGCGACCTCTCCGTGCTCGAACTGAACGAGGCGTTCGCCGCCCAGGTGCTCGGCTGCCTCGCCGAGTGGCCCGAGTTCGATCCGGCGGTCCTCAACCCCCAGGGCGGGGCGATCGCGCTCGGCCATCCGCTCGGCGCCTCCGGTGCCCGGCTCGCCGGCACTGTCGCCCACCAGCTCGCCCGCCGCGGCTCCGGCACCGGCGTGGCCACCCTCTGCATCGGCGTGGGCCAGGGCCTCGCCCTCGTCCTCGATCGCTAAGGAAACGTCAGGTATCGCGATGACTCTCACCCAGCAGGACATCGACCAGGAGATCGCGGCCGAGCACGCCGCGTACCAGAAGCGGGTCGCCGACGGCGCCCCCGTCGAGCACCACCCGCGCCGGGACTACGCGCCCTACCGCTCGTCGGTGCTGCGCCACCCCCGGCAGCCGCTGGTCGCCATCGACACCGCCCAGGACCCGGAGCTGGTGGAACTGCACTCCCCCGCCTTCGGGGAGCGCGACATCACCGGGATCGACAACGACCTCACCCGGCACCACCGGGGCGAGCCGGTCGGCGAGCGCATCACCGTCTCGGGCCGGCTGCTGGACCGGGCCGGCCGGCCGGTGCGCGGCCAGCTCGTGGAGATCTGGCAGGCCAACTCGGCCGGCCGGTACGCCCATCAGCGTGAGCAGCACGACGCCCCGCTCGACCCCAACTTCACCGGCTTCGGCCGTACCCTCACCGACGCCGAGGGCCGGTACCACTTCACCACCATCCAGCCCGGCCCGTACCCCTGGCGCAACCACGTCAACGCCTGGCGTCCGGCGCACATCCACTTCTCGGTGTTCGGCGCGGCGTTCACCCAGCGGCTGGTGACGCAGATGTACTTCCCGAACGACCCGCTCTTCCCGTACGACCCGATCCTGCAGTCCGTGACGGACGACGCGGCGCGGCAGCGGCTGGTCGCCACCTACGACCACGGCCTGTCGGTGCCCGAGTTCTCGCTCGGCTACCACTGGGACATCGTGCTGGACGGCCCCGCCGCCACCTGGATCGAGGAAGGACGCTGACCGCAGCGATGACGAAGACCGACACCGGCAGCCCGGAGAACGTGCTGCCCACCCCGTCCCACACGGTCGGCCCCTTCTACGGGTACGCGTTGCCCTTCCGCGGCGGCGAGGACATCGCCCCGCTCGGGCACCCCGACACGGTCACCGTCCACGGCTACGTCCTCGACGGCGAGGGCAGGCCGCTGCCCGACGCCCTCGTCGAGCTGTGGGGGCCGCGCCCCGACGGCACCGTCCCCCAGGTGGACGGCGCCATCCGGCGGGACCCGGCGACCGGCGGCTATCTGGGCCGCAACGGCGTGGAGTTCACCGGCTGGGGGCGCATCCAGACCGACGCGGACGGCCACTGGTACGCGCGGACGCTGCGGCCCGGCGCGCGCGGGGACAGCGCGCCGTACCTGAGCGTGTGCGTCTTCGCGCGCGGCCTGCTCGTCCACCTGTTCACCCGGATCTACCTGCCGGGCGACGAGGCGGCGCTGGCCGCCGACCCGCTGCTCGCCCGGGTGGGCGACCGGCGCGACACGCTGATCGCCGGGGACGAGGGCGGCGGAACCTACCGTTTCGACATCCGCCTCCAGGGCGAGGGCGAGACGGTCTTCCTGGAGTTCCGGTGACGCCCGGGGACAGCGACACCGGCCTGCTCGCCCCCGGGTGGGCCGGTACCCCCGCCGCCGGCGCGACGAGTGACACGGCCTACCTGCGCGCCCTGCTGGACGCCGAGGCCGCGCTGACCCGTGCCCAGGCCGCGCTCGGTCTGGCGCCGCCGGCGGCGGCCGCCGCGGTGTCGGAGGCGGCCGGCTCCGGCCGCTTCGACGTCCGTTCGCTCGCCGAGCGGGCCCGCGGCGGCGGCAACCCGGTCATCCCGCTGGTCGCCGACCTGACGAAGGCGGTGGGCGAGGAACACGGCCCGTATGTGCACCGGGGCGCCACGAGCCAGGACATCATGGACACGGCGACGATGCTGGTCGCCGTACGCACCCTGGACCCGGTCCTGGACGATCTCGGCCGGACCGAGCGGGCGCTCGCCCGCCTCGCCGCCGACCACCGGGACACGCCGATGCCCGGACGCACCCTCACCCAGCACGCGGTGCCCACGACGTTCGGGCTGAAGGCGGCCGGCTGGCGCTCGCTGGTCCTCGACGCCCGCGACCGCGTGCGCCGGGTACGGGATTCGCTCCCCGTCCAGCTCGGGGGCGCCGCCGGAACCCTGGCGGCCCTCCGCGTGTACGGCGCCGGGGACGCGGACGCCCTCACCCGGGCCTACGCCCGCGAACTCGGCCTCGCCGCACCGGTGCTGCCCTGGCACACGCTGCGCACCCCGGTCGCCGACCTGGCCGGCTGCCTGGCCTTCACGGCGGGGGCGCTCGGCAAGCTCGCGGTGGACGTGCTGACGTTGTCGCGCACGGAGACCGGCGAGGTGGCCGAGGGCAGCGGTGGCGGCTCGTCGGCCATGCCGCACAAGGCGAACCCGGTGCGCTCGACGCTCGTCGCGGCCGCCGCGCGGCGCGCCCCGCAGCTCGCGGCCACCCTGTACAGCTCGCTCGCCGCCGAGGACGAACGGCCCGCCGGTGCCTGGCACGCCGAGTGGGAGCCGCTGCGCGACCTGCTCCGGCTGGTGGGCGGAGCCGCCGCGCACGCGGCCGGGCTGGCCGAGGAGTTGCGGGTGCACCCCGCCGCTATGCGCCGGAACCTCGGCATCACCCGGGGGCTGATCGTCTCCGAACGGCTCTCCGCCGCCCTGGCCCCCGTCCTGGGCCGGGCCCGGGCGAAGGAACTGCTCACCCAACTGGCGCGCCGCGCGCACGACGAGGACCGTCCGCTGCGGGAACTTCTCTCGGAACAAGCCGAGTTGAAGGACATCGAGCTGGACGACCTCACCGACCCCGCCCGCTACACCGGCTTCGCCGGTGTCCTCACCGATCAGGCCCTGGAGCGTCGTTGACCGTGCAACTCCTCAATCACCTGGACGAAGGACCGGCGTCCGCTCCCCCGTTGCTGCTCGGGCCGTCGCTGGGCACCTCGTACGCCCTGTGGGACGCGGTCGCGCCCGAGCTGGCCGCCCGCCACCGTGTGGTCCGCTGGGACCTGCCGGGCCACGGCGGTTCGGCGGCGGACCTGATCGGACCGGGTGCCACCGTCGGTGACCTCGCCGCCCTGGTGCTGGCGCTCGCCGACGCGCTCGGCATCGAACGGTTCGCGTACGCGGGAGTGTCGCTCGGCGGAGCGGTCGGCCTGCATCTGGCCGTGCACCACCCCGAACGGCTCTCCTCGCTCGCGGTCATCTGCTCGTCCGCCCACTTCGGCGGCGCGACCCCGTGGCGGGAGCGGGCCGAGCGGGTGCGCCGGGAGGGCCTCGAGTGGCTGGTGGAGAGCGCCGACGCACGCTGGTTCACGCCCGGCTTCACCGTGCCCCGGCTGGTGCGGGACCACCGGGATGCCGATCCCGCGGGGTACGCCGCCTGCTGCGACGCGCTGGCCGCCTTCGACCTGCGCGAGCGGCTCGCCGGGATCACCGTGCCGACGCTGCTCGTCGCGGGCCGGGAGGACCCCGCGACGCCTCCGGCGCATCTGCGGGAGATCTCGGACGCGGTGCCCGGCGCCACGCTTCTGGAGCTGCCGGGCGCCTCCCATCTGGCGCCCGCACAGGTGCCGAAGGCCGTCGTGGCCGCCCTGCGCACCCAGCTCGGCGGGGCTCCGGCGAGCGGGATGGCGGTGCGCCGGGAGGTGCTGGGCGATGCGCACGTGGACCGGGCGCAGGCCCGGCAGACCCCGTTCACCGCGCGGTTCCAGGACTTCATCTCCCGCTACGCCTGGGGGGAGATCTGGACCGATCCGACGCTGTCCCGGCGCGAACGCAGCATGATCACCCTGACCGCGCTGGTCGCCCACGGCCACTACGACGAGCTGGCCATGCACGTCCGGGCGGCGCGGCGCAACGGGCTGACGCCCGAGGAGATCGGCGCGGTGCTGCTGCAGACCGCCGTGTACTGCGGGGTGCCGGCGGCCAACTCGGCGTTCGCCACGGCCCAGCGGGTGCTGGCCGATGAGGAGACCCCCTGACGCTCGCGGGCCGGTGGCGGCGCGGGGGAACTCCCGGCATCCCCGGGCCTCAGCGCAGTCCGCGCCCCGTCTCCAGCACCTCCCGTGCCTGCGCCGCCAGACCGTCCGCCCCGCAGGAACGCGCCAGGGTCAGGCCCCGGTCGAGCTCCGCGACGGAGCGGGTCGCGATGCCGTACTCGACCCGGGCCGCCGCGTGCTCGTACTGGCAGGGCGAGGCCTCCAGATAGGCGACGGCCTGGGCGGCGAGGCGCACCGCGCGCTGGCCGGTCTCCAGAGAGGCGGCCAGACGCAGGGCCTCGCCGATGGCGGTGTCGGTGCCGAACCGCTCGGCCTGCCGGCGGGCGTCCGCGGCGAGCCGGGCGGCGCGCGCCGGGTCCTGCACGGCCAGTGCCCTGGCGAGGTCGAGGGACCAGGGGGCGAGGACCGGGTTGTGGCCGCCACGGGAGGCGGCGGTCTTCTCGGCGGCCTCCAGTTCGTTGACGCCCTCCTCGGTGCGGCCGACGGCGAGCAGCAGCCGGCCGCGCACGGAGCGGATGTCGGGCAGCACGATGGTGGACGGATAGGGCGGGGCGAAAGCGTACCGCCCGGCGATCGACCAGGCCTCCTCGACATCGCCGCGGGCCAGCAGGGTGTCGACCAGTCCGCAGGTCGCGGACCAGTACAGCGGCAGGCCGCGGCCGACGCGCTCGGCGAGCGCCAGCGCCTCGCGCAGGGCCGTCTCCGCGTCGCGCAGCCGGCCCTGCCGGCGGTAGGCGAGGCCGAGGAAGGCGTTGGCCAGGGAGAGATGGCCGCCGCGCCAGCCGGCGCCGGTGTAGGCGCGCAGGGCCTCGGAGAAGAGGCTCTCGGCGCGGTCGAGCCGGTCGGCGTAGGCGTACGCGCTGCCGAGCATCATCAGCAGTTCGATGCCCCACTCGCCGTCGGTCCAGCCGAGCCCGGGTGCCAGGCGGCCGTTGACCAGGGCGCGGTCGCAGGACTGCACGACGTCCTCGGCGCTCTCGCCGTGGGTCATCGCGTCGAAGCCGCGCAGGATCAGCAGGGCCCGCTCGGAGTTGTCCCGGCCGGTGCAGGTGGCGGCCAGTTCGGCCAGGCGCCGGGAGCGTTCCTGGGAGACGGTCTCGCCGTGGATGCCCTCCCACATGAACTGCACGGCCTGGAGCCGCATCCGGACCGGGGACGCCGGGTGTCGGGCGGCCTCGGCCTCCACCGTACGGACGGCCTCCTCCAGCTCGTTGTTGTGCAGCAGCGCCTGCGAGAGCCGGACGACGGCGTCGACCCGCTGCGTGTCGTCGAGACCGGGCATGGCGAGGGCGCTGCGCAGGTGCTCGACGGTGACGGCGGGCGCGCTCAGCAGGGTGGCCCGGCCCAGTTCGTAGAGCACGTGGGCGTGGACCTCGGGGCGCGGCGGCTCCCGCAGGGCGCGTTCCAGACAGCGGCGGGCCGCGTCCGGCGCGCCGACGGCCAGGTGCTCGCGGGCCGCCTCGCGGAGCTGCTCGACGAGTTCCTCGTCGTCGTCCGGGTGCACCTTCAGCAG
Organism: Streptomyces sp. NPDC047869; assembly: GCF_040704065.1. Lineage (NCBI taxonomy): Bacteria > Bacillati > Actinomycetota > Actinomycetes > Kitasatosporales > Streptomycetaceae > Streptomyces > Streptomyces sp. NPDC047869. The sequence continues at coordinate 31,860 of NZ_JBEYRK010000018.1, read as the reverse complement.
GTGCCGGGAGGCCTCCGCGGCGCTGTGTCCGGTCTCGGTGAGGATCTGCGCGGCGACTCCGTGCATCGCGGTGCAGACACCGGCCGGGATGGAGTCGTAGACGGCGGAGGCGATCAGCGGGTGGACGAACTCCAGCTCGCCGTCCCCGGACTCGGTGCCGGTCACGGGGTCGGGCTCGGTGAGGAAGCGGGCGTTGCGCAGCGGTTCGGCGCAGCTCCGGGCGTCCTCGGTGCTCATGCCGGCGAGCCGGGCGACGAGGTCGACGGAGATGCCGGTACCGAGGATGGCCGCCGCCCAGGCGAACCGGGTGGCCTCGATGCCGAGCCCCTTGAGCCGGTCGACGAGGCCGCCGCCGCGGGCGGAGCGGTTCAGGGCGCGCAGTTCGCCGGCCCGGGCCTCGACCGGCTGGACCTCGCTGTCCCGCACCTTGGCGAGGAGTTCGACGGTGTCGTAGGGGTTGCCGCCGGTGACGGCCCAGACCTCGCGGCAGAACGGGTCGTCGGCGTGCCGGCCGACGGTGGCCCGGGTGAGGCCGGCGGTGGCGTCCGGGGTGAGGACGCTGAGGTTGACGGGGCGGGCCGCGGCGGCGGCCACCGCGTCGAGGTGGCGGGCGCTGTCGCCGTTCACCTCGCCCGGGCGGCGGGCGACCACGACCAGCACGGACAGGTCGTCCAGGCGTTCGGCGAACGCGGAGAGCCAGCGCAGGGTCTCCTGGTCGGCCCAGTGCGCGTCGTCGACGAGCAGGACCAGCGGCCACTCGCGGCGGGCGAGCCGGCGCACGGCGGCGACGAGTCCGTCGCACACGTACTGCGGGTCGGCGGTGCCCTCCTGGGGGTCCACTATGCCGAGGGCCGGCCCCGCTATGTCGTACCAGTCGCCGAGATACTCCCGGGCCTCCCCCGGCAGCAGGGAGACCAGCGCGGGCTGCAGCAGTTGCCGGACCACGTTGAACGGGACCGACCTCAGGGTCTCGCCGCCCCGCGCGGACCACACGGTACAGCCGCGGCGTTCGGCCATCCGGCGGGTCTCGTTCAGCAGCGCGGTCTTGCCGAGGCCGGCCTCGCCCCGGAAGACGAGCAGGCTGCCCGCGGACGACCGGTCGGCGCACAGGGCGTCGAGCGCCCGTGTGACCGTGGCGATCTCCGTGTCCCGCTCCCACAGGGGCGCCGAGCCGGTCGCCGACGGCCGTCCCTCCGTCATCCCGTTACCTCCCCGGGTCGCCCGAATGACGTACAGACCCCGAGCGTAGCCGTCCGGTGGGATGTGTGGTGACCGGTCGGGACACGTGTTGCCCCGCCGGGTGAGGAAAGTCGCGGCCGTGCGACGCGCACCCCGCCCGACCAGCCGGTGTTCAGCGGACGGACCGTCAACAGGACTGGCGATGAAGCAGCTTTCCGAAGTACCGGGTGATCACGGGGGTACCGGGTCGCGCTACGGCGCGGCGCCCCGGGTGCCGATGGTGCGGGCGGTGGCGGCGGGGTCGGTGGGCAACCTCGTCGAGTGGTACGAGTTCGGTGTCTACGGCTCCCTGGCCACCGTGCTCGCCGAGCGGTTCTTCACCCCGTCGGGCGGCAGCGCGACCGAGGGGCTGGTGCGGACGTACGCCTCCTTCGCGCTGGCGTTCTTCTTCCGGCCGCTCGGCGCCGCCCTGTTCGGCCGGCTGGGCGACCGGCTGGGGCGGCGGCCGGTGCTGATCGGGGTGATCGCACTGATGACGGCCGCCACGACCCTGATCGGTGTGCTTCCGACGTACGCCACGGCAGGCGCCCTGGCACCCTGGCTGCTGACCTTCCTGAGGGTTGTTCAGGGCCTGTCGGCGGGCGGTGAGTTCGGTGGCGCCGTGGCCGTGCTGACGGAGCACGCCCCGCCGGGGCGGCGTGGACTGTACGGCGCGTGGCAGTCGTTCACCGTGGCGCTGGGTCTGCTGGCCGGCACGTCGGTCGCGGCGGCCACGGCCTCGCTGCTCACCGGGGCCCAGCTCGCCGGCTGGGGCTGGCGGTTGCCGTTCCTGCTGTCCCTGCCGCTGGGGCTGCTGGCGCTGTGGCTGCGGACCGGTCTCGAGGAGACGCCGGAGTTCCGGAGGCGGGGTGGCGCGCCCGCCGGGGCCGGCGGCGGCGCCGGGGCGGTGCTGCGGACGGTGCTGCTGGGCGCCGGGCAGATCATGGGCTGGGCGGCGGCCGGATACACGTTCCTCGTCGTCCTGCCGTCGTATCTCCAGTCCGCGCTGCACACGGACGTCCGGCAGGCGCTGGTGGCCACCGTGCCGGCGGGCGCCGGGTTCTCCGCCGCGATCCTCCCGGCGGGACTGCTCAGCGACCGGATCGGGCGCCGGCCGGTGATGCTGACCGGGGCGGTGCTGGTCGTCGTCATGGCGGTGCCCCTGTTCGATCTGCTTCAGGATCCCGGCACCTCCGCCGTGGTCCGGGGCGCGGCCGTCGGCGCCGCGGGCGCGGTGGTGGGCCTGATGGCCGGGCCGGGGCCCGCCCTGCTGGCCGAGCTGTTCCCGGCCCGGGTGCGCTGGACCGGTATGGGGCTCGCCCACTCCCTGTCCAACGCGGTGTTCGCCGGGTGCGCGGGGCTGATCATCACGGAGGCGGTGCGGCGTACCGGGAATCCGGACGTGCCCGCCTACTACGCGGCGGCGGCCTGCGCGCTCAGCGTGCCGGCGCTGCTCAGGCGGCCCTCGGGAAAGGCGGGTTGAACGGTGCGGGTGATCGGGCTGATGTCGGGGACGTCGTACGACGCCGTGGACGCGGCGGCGGCGGATCTGCGCCTGGACGGCGACACGCTGGTGCTGGAGCCGCTGGGGATGGTGAGCGCGCCGTACGACGGGGAACTGCGTGCCGCGCTCGCCGCGGCGCTGCCGCCGTCCGCCGTCCCGCTCGCCGAGGTGTGCCGGCTCGACACCCGGATCGGGCAGGCGTTCGCCGCCGCGGCCGTCCGCGCCGACCGTGAGCTCTGCGCGGGCCGCGGCGAGCTGGTGGCCTCGCACGGGCAGACCGTCCACCACTGGGTGGACGGGGGCCGGGTGCACGGCACGCTCCAGCTGGGGCAGCCCGCGTGGATCGCGGAGGCGACCGGGCTGCCGGTGGTCGCCGACTTCCGCGCCCGGGACGTGGCCGCCGGGGGGCAGGGCGCGCCCCTGGTGAGCCTGGTCGACCTGCTGTGGCTGCGGGGCAGGCCGGGCAGGCCCGTGGCGCTGAACATCGGCGGCATCGCCAATCTGACCGCGCCCGACGGCACGGCGTTCGACACCGGGCCGGGCTGCGCGCTGCTCGACGCGGCGGCCCGGCACTTCAGCGGCGGGCGGCTGGCCTGCGACACCGACGGCGCGTTGGCCGCGCGGGGCCGGCCGGACGGGGCGTTGCTGGACCGGCTGCTGGCCGAGCCGTACTACGCGCTCGAACCGCCCAAGACGACCGGCAAGGAGCTGTTCCACGCCGGGTATCTGCGGTCGGCCGGGGTGGACGCGCTGGCCGCCGAGGACGCGCTGGCCACGCTCACCTGGCTGACGGCCCGGACGGTCGCGGACGCGGTGCGCCGCGTCGGGGCCGGTGAGGTGGTGGCCTCGGGCGGGGGCACCCGCAACCCGGTGCTCATGTCCGCGCTGCGGGACCGGCTCCCCGGCGTCGCGGTGCGCGGCTCCGACGAGCTGGGCCTGCCCGCTCCCGCGAAGGAGGCGTACGCCTTCGCCGTGCTCGGTTTCCTCACCGCGCACGGCCTGGCCGGCACCGATCCGCGCAGCACCGGCGCCCACCACTCGAGCGTGCTGGGCTCGGTGACACCGGGTCGGGACGGCCTGCGACTGCCGCCGGCGGCGGGACGCGGGCCGGTGCGGCTGGTGGTGGCCCGGTGACGGTGGCCGGGCCGCCGCCGGGGTCGAGGCCGAGGTCGGGGCCGGACGAGGAAATCTCCGGAGAAATGTCCTGGTGCGCGAAGTTGGCGGCGGATCCTCTCATCCGGCTTTCACCGATGCCTCATACGGTGGGGGCATGACGCAGGTGACTCCTCCCGGGTGGTACCCCGACCCCGGGCAGACGAATGACGGTCCGCCCACCGAACGCTGGTGGGACGGCAAGGCCTGGACGGACCAGACGCGCCCCGCCGGGACGGCCGCCGTTTGGGGTCCGCCGGCGCAGCAGCCGGCCGGCGGCGCGCAGCCGGTTCCCCCGGCGTACCAGCCGTACGGGGCGCAGCCGGGGTATCCGGCGTACTCGGCGTATCCGGCCCAGCCCCCGGCCGCGCCCCGGCGCGGGCTGCGCACGGGCATAGCCGTGGGGGCCGCGGCAGCGGTCCTGGTGTGCATCGGGGTCGGGGTGTACGCCCTCGCCAAGGACGGCGGTGGCGGCGGCTCCGAGCGCGCCGGTTCGCAGCAGGGGCAGGACGGCCGCACCGGCGGCCAGGGCGGGCCCGGCGGCGGCCCGGGCGGTTTCGGCGGCGACGGCGGGCCGGGGGGCTCCGGCGGTGACGGCGGGTCGGGCGAGTCGCCCGCGCCCCGGGGCTCCGAGGCGCCCAAGGTCCAGGGCGGCGGCAGCGTGCCGGATCCGATGAACGGCATCAGCCTGCCGGTACCGAAGGGCTGGACCGGGGAGTCGATCGGCGTCGGCGCCCAGGTGACCTCCGGCGACTCCTACAAGTGCCCCGGCGACAGCGCGAAGAGCTGCACCGCGGGCGGCGCCTACACCGCGCCCGCCTCCGCCCTGAAGACGAAGGGCGACACCGCCGAGGAGGTCGCCAGGGCGGACGTCGCGGCCAACGCCAAGCAGTCCTACGGCGGCACCACCTACGGCAGCATCACCTCGCACGAGGTGCTGTCGGCCAAGGCGGTGACGGTGGCCGGGCAGAAGGGCTACGCGGTGCGCTGGAAGGCGGTCACCAGCAAGGGCGCCGACGGCTACGTCGAGTCGGTGGCCTTCCCCTCGCCCAACGCCGCCAAGCAGATGGTCGTGGTGCGCTTCGGCGTGGACGTCGGGCAGGACGTTTCGGTCATCGACGAGATCCTCAAGGGCATCAAGGTCTCGTCGGGCGGCGGGAGCGGCCAGGACGTCTGAGGACGTCCAGGGAAAGAAGTCGGCCGGGTGAGGCGCCCCTCCGCTCAAGGGGAACCCCACCCGGCCGGGGGGTGCGCGCCGCCCCCGTCCCCACGGTGCGGCGCGGTCAGGTCACCGTTCAGTCATCCCGTGAACGGCGGCCTGGGTCTGGTGTCAGTCCGAGCGCGGGCAGCACGGTGGCCTCCACGAAGCGGACGAGGTAGTCGGCGTCGGCGTACTGGCCGCTCAGCACCGGCCGGACGCGCAGGACGCCGAACATCATGGCCGGGACGTACTCCAGTGCCGGATGGTCGGCGGGCACCTCGCCGCGTGCCACGCCCCGTGCCAGCATCTCCTGCAGCTCGGCGATCTCGGGCAGCACCAGGGCCTCGCGCAGCGCCTGCGCCAGTTCGTGGTCGCCCGTGACCGCGTGGCCCAGCGCCTGCATCAGCCGGGTGTCCTTGTTGGACCAGTCACCCGCGGCCCGCGCGGCCAGGCGCAGGTCCTCGGCGAGCGAACCGGTGTCGATGCCGGCGAAGCGCACCTTGCGGTTGGCCCGCAGCGCGGCCGCGACGAACTGGGGTTTGGTCTTCCACTGCCGGTAGAGCGTGGACTTGCTGCACCGGGTGCTGTGGGCGACACCCTCCATGGTCACGGAGTCGTAGCCGCACTCGCGGATCTGCTCCAGCACGGCGTCGAAGAACTCCCGCTCACGCTCGGGCGTGAGCTTGGAGCGGCGCGAGGCGGCGACCGTGTCCGGTCCGTCTTCGGCCTGCGACGTCATGCGTTGCCTCTCCTCACTCTGTTCGGGGACGCGCCCGGGTTCCGGGACGTGTCCGGGTCTCCAGTGTGTCGCACCTCAATCGATACGCCAGTGTACCGGTACTCGAGCGTATCGGTACACTGTCGTATCGGTACGGAGACGTATCGATGAGATCCGGGCCCGGAACACGGGGCCCGGCCCGCACCACCACCCGCACGACCGTCAGCGAAGGGGCCGGGGGATGAACGCCCGAACCGAGCCTGCAGCAGCGGAGCCGGACGCGACAGCGACCGCGCGACCGCCGCTCGCGCGCGAGCTCCTGCTCGTCGCGGGACTCTTCCTCGTCTACAAGCTCGGGCGGCGGCTGGCCGTCGGCCACACCGCGGACGCCTTCCACAACGCGCATCGCGTCTGGGACCTCGAACGGGCCGTGCACCTGCCCGACGAGACCTCCGTGCAGTCCGCACTGCTGCACGGCGACCTCCTCGTCCACCTGGCGAACACCTACTACGCGACCGTCCACTTCCCGGCCACGCTGGCGTTCCTGGTCTGGCTGTACGTCAGGCGCCCGGCCCACTACGTCTGGGCGCGTCGGGTGCTGGCGGCGGTGACCGCGGCCGCCCTGGTGCTGCCGTTCACGTTCCCGCTGGCTCCGCCGCGGATGCTGGCCGGCACCGGCCTGCTGGACACCGCCCGGATATACGGACCCTCGGTCTACGGACCGCCGGCCGGCGACCACCTGTCCAACCAGTTCGCGGCGATGCCCTCACTGCACTTCGGCTGGGCGCTGATGGTGGCGGTGGGCCTGATGGCGGCCACCCGCTCGCCCCTGCGCCCGCTGTGGCTGCTGCATCCGCTGGTCACCCTGCTGGTGATCGTGGGCACGGCCAACCACTACTGGGTCGACGCGCTGGCGGCGGCCGTCATGCTCGGCGCCGCGCTGGCGGTCGTCCGCGCGCCTCGGCACCCGTCCGGTACGGCCGGGGGCGCCCCGCGGCTGCCCGCCCAGCGCGGGCCGGTCCTGGCGGGAGCCGGCCGATGAGCGCCGCCACCCTGCTCGCCCTCGGCCTGTCGCTGATCTCCGCCGTCGCCTACGCGGCCGCCGCCGTGGCCCAGGAACGCCTCGCCTCCCGCGGCCCCGGCACGAGCCTGGTGCGGCTGCTCGGCACCGGCGCGTGGTGGTCGGCGGTCGGCCTGAACGCGGGCGCCGCGCTGCTGCACGTGGTCGCCCTCAAGTACGGGCCGCTGACGGTCGTCCAGCCGCTCGGGGCGCTCACCCTGGTCGCGGCCGTGCCGCTCGGGGCGCGGGCCGCCGGGCGGGGAGTGAGCGCGGTGGAGTGGCGCGGCACCGCGCTCACGCTGCTGGGGCTCGCCGCGGTGCTGGTCAGCGCCTCGGGACCGGCGCCCGAACGGATACTGAGCCTGCCGGAGGCGCTGGCGGTCGCCGGTACCACCGCCACGCTGATCGGTCTGCTCTCCCGGCCCGGTACCCGGCCGGGCCTGCGGCACGCCACCGCCTCGGGCTTCGCCTCGGGGGTCGCCTCAGCCCTCACCCAGACGGTGACGGTGGCGGCCACGGACCACTCCGGGTCCGGCCCGGGGCTCGAGGTGGTCGTGGTCGCCGTCCTCGTGGCCGCGTTCTCCACCGGCGGCCTGCTGCTGTCCCAGACGGCCTACCGCGGTGGTCTCGGCGCCCCGCTGGCCATGGTCACCCTGGCCAATCCGGTGGCCGCCGCGGTCATCGGACTGACCCTGCTCGGGCAGGGCCTGCGGGGCGGAACCGGCGGGGTGCTGCTGGCGGTGGCCGGGGCCGGGCTCGCCGCCCAGGGCGTGCTCCTGCTGACCCGGGCGACGCCGGCACCCGGCGGATCCGGCGGATCCGACGGGTCCGACGGGCACGACGGGCACGACGGGCACGACGACGAGCACCCGGTCGCGGCGGTCCTGGCCCTGGAGCCGGGCACGGCGGCGGCGGAACCGGCGCTGGTCCCCCGGCAGCCGGAGCAGCCGGGACATCTCACCGCGCTCTGAACGGCGAACGGCGGTGGCCGGTGCCCGCGGGTCCTCCGCGCGCACCGGCCACCGCCGTTCGCTCCCTCGGGCCGCGGCCCGGCGAGGCCCGTCAGCCCCAGCCGCGCGAGTCCTGCTTGAGGGCGGTGTCGACGGTCAGGGCCGTCGCCACGACGAGGCTCAGCAGCGGTTCGGGCAGCTGGTAGTGGATCTGCAGGACGTAGTTGTCCGCGGTCGTGAACAGCGTCTTGGCGAGGCCTTCCCAGGTCTTGGTGATCCGGGCGACCTCGTTGTCCGCGTGGTCGACGATGGCGAAGTTCCAGGCCCGCCAGTTCTCCGCCTTGATCGCGCCGACCTGCTGGCCGTTCGCGTTCATCGCGAAGTTGATCTTGCCGATCATGTTCTTCTGGACGATCTCGCCGACCGGCGAGCCGTCCGGGCGCGTCACGATGACCCGGGACTTGAAGAACTTCGCGGGCCGGGTGAGCACGAGCTGCGGCTGGCCGTAGGCGTCGCGGATCTCCAGCTTGTGCGTCATGAACTGGTCGAGGCTGGACACGAAGCGCAGGATCTTCTTCAGCGCGCTCTGGCCGACCTCGGTGACCGCGCCGATCTCACGGCCGCTCTGGTCCATGACCTTGTACTCGTTGGTCAGCTCGATCAGCTTGGCCTTCTGGTTCACCACCAGGACCGGCTCGGTGAAGAGAGTGCCGCCGCCGGGACCGCCGGCCGTGACGCCCGCCTGCTTCTGCACCTGGCGCTGCACCTTGGCGTCGCCGGCCTGCTGCTGCGGGATGTGGGCCGCCGGCTGCTGCGGAGCGGCCGGCGGAGCCTGGCCTGCGCCCTGCTGCGCCGGATTGGTGTGCTCGGTCCACTGGGTGCCGTCCCAGTAGCGGAGCGTCTGGGCCGCCCCGTGCGGATCGGGGTACCAGCCTGCAGGCGTGTTCGATTGCGTGGTCACCGGGGCACACTACCCTGATGTGACCGGTACCTGACCAGTCCGCCCGGAGCGGTGTTCATCGCCCGCTCACTCCGTGATGATGGCCGGGTCGCTGACGCCGGGTCGCCCGTTCTCGACATGACCGGCGAAGCCGCGCAGGAACGCCGGGTCGGCGTCCGTGGTGACCGTGAGGTCGTACCAGCGCCGGCTGGACGCGAGCCGGACGGTCCGCCGTACGGTGGCTCCGGCCCGCACGGTCACCGTCTCCGGGTCGCCGCCGTAGCCGTTGACGAGCTTCAGCCGTGCCGTGCCGGAGCCCCGGTTGGTGAAGGTGAGCTCCACGTCGTCGCCGGTGTGCCGGGCCGTGACCTCCGGCCCGGCCGTGCCGTTGCGGCCCCTGAACAGGCGCAGGAAGCCGTTCGGGCCGTGCACGGCGAGGTCGTAGGAGCCGCCCGAGTACGCCGAGTTCCAGGTGTCGGAGAGCGTCTTGCCGGCCTCGGTGGTGTACGTCCAGGGGCCGTCGCCGCGGTTGCCCGAGGTGACGAGGAACGCGGCTCCCGCGTGCGCGCCGGAGGCGAAGGCGAGGGTGAACTTGCCGGCCGCCGTGTCCGCCGAACCGTCGACCACCGGGGCGTACTTGAGCGGACGGGTGGGGCGGCTGCCGCGCTCCTGCCTGGGCAGCGCGGGTGTGGCGGGCGGGCTGGGCACGTAGTCGGGGTGGCGGTCGTGGTCCGGCGGCCGGTAGCCGGCCGTGGACGGCAGCGCCACCGGCGCGGTGTCCTGGCGGGAGAAGTCGAAGGCGGAGGTCAGGTCGCCGCATATGGCCCGGCGCCAGGGCGAGATGTTCGGCTCCTGGACGCCGAAGCGGTTCTCGATGAACCGGATGATCGAGGTGTGGTCGAGGGTCTCGGAGCAGACGTAACCGCCCTTGCTCCAGGGGGAGACGACCAGCATCGGCACGCGCTGGCCCAGTCCGTAGGGGCCCGCGGCGTGGCCGGCGTCGCCCTTGAACAGGTCGGGTGCGGGGTCCACGGTCGACCGGCCCCGGTCGGCGGAGGCCGGCGGGAAGGGCGGGATCACATGGTCGAAGAAGCCGTCGTTCTCGTCGTAGGTGATGAACAGCGCCGTCTTCGCCCATACGTCCGGGTCGGCGGTCAGCGTGTCCAGCACCTGTGAGACGTACCAGGCGCCGTAGTTGGCGGGCCAGTTGGGGTGCTCGGTGAAGGCCTCGGGGGCGACGATCCAGGAGACCTGCGGCAGCTTCCCGGTGGTGACGTCGGCACGGAGCCGGTCGAAGAAGCCCTCGCCCTTGCGCGCGTCGGTGCCGGTGCGCGCCTTGTCGTAGAGCGGACTGCCGGGTTCGGCGCTCCGGTACTGGTTGAAGTAGAGCAGGGAGTTGTCGCCGTAGTTGCCGCGGTAGGCGTCTTCGATCCAGCCCCAGCCGCCGTGCGCGTCCAGTCCGTCGCCGACGTCCTGGTAGATCCGCCAGGAGACCCCGGCCCGCTCCAGGCGCTCGGGGTACGTCGTCCAGCCGTAGCCCGCCTCGTCGTTGCCGAGGACCGGGCCGCCGCCCTTGCCGTCGTTGCCGGTGTACCCCGTCCACATGTAGTAGCGGTTGGGGTCGGTGGAGCCGATGAACGAGCAGTGGTAGGCGTCGCAGACGGTGAAGGCGTCGGCGAGCGCGTAGTGGAACGGGATGTCGTCGCGCGTCAGGTACGCCATCGTCGTCGGGGACTTGGCGGGCACCCACATGTCGTACTTGCCGCCGGCGAACGCGGTGTGGCCGTCGTTCCAGCCGTGCGGGAGGTCCTGGATGAACGCGAGGCCCAGGTCGTCGGCGTCCGGGTGGAAGGGGAGGATGTCCTTGGTGCCGTCGGACTGCTTCCAGACGGACCTGCCGTTCTGGGTGACCGGGCGGGGGTCGCCGAAGCCCCGGACACCTCTGAGCTTGCCGAAGTAGTGGTCGAACGAGCGGTTCTCCTGCATCAGGACGACGATGTGCTCGACGTCCCGGACCGAACCCGTGCGGTGGTGGGCGGGCAGTGCGGCCGCCCGCTGGATGCTGCCGGACAGCGCGGTGAACGCCGTCGTGGCGCCCGCGAGTTGCAGGAAGCGGCGCCGGTTGACTTCGGACATGGGTGAACGTCCTCTCATCCTGACGTAGAAGCTGCCGTCACATGACGGAATCTGCGCGAAGCGAGTGTTCCAAGAGCAGCAAACGTCAGGGAAGTATCTGATGGCACCCATGTGAAACCCGGCGGTCCGCCGGGTGCCGCCGGCCGCTGCGGGCGGCCGGCGGCACCCGGAAGCGCCTCAAGGGCGTCTCCGCGCACGGGGATCAGTTCGCCAGGTACGCCTCCACCTCGCTGAACTGCCCGGCCGGCCGGCCGGTGTTGGCGCTGACGGAGAGCCGGAGGTAGCGCAGGTCCGTACCGCTCGGCAGCGAGACGGTGGCCGTGTTGCCGGTGGCCGGGTCGAAGCGGTAGCCCTGCGCGCCGACGACCGTGGAGTAGGCCGAGCCGTCGGTGCTGCCGAGCACCGTGACGGTCTGGGTGCGGGCGCCCCAGGCGGCGGACGGGGGCAGCTTCAGCACGACGCGGCGCACCGCGCTGGAGGAGCCGAGGTCGACCGTCAGGGCCTGCGGGAAGGCGTTGTCGGCCGACTCCCAGTAGGTGCCCGCGTCGCCGTCGACCGCCTTGCCGGGCGTGTAGACGTCCTGCGAACCCGTCGCGGTCGCCGGTCGGACCTTGGCGAGGTTGCTGTTCGGGTCGGGGGCGGGGTTGCCCTGGCCGGGCTGGGGCCAGGTGGAGCAGTCCGGCCAGGTGCCGGCCCAGCCGGAGTTGCCGCCGCCGTCGGTGAGTGTGAAGGCACCGGAGCTCGCCGGGTACGGGCAGTTGTAGACGCCGGCGGAACCGACCTGGGTGGCGGTGACGTCGCGGAAGGATGCCGCGCCCGGCGTCTCGGCCTGGACCACGACCGTGCCGGTGTTGCGCACGGTCGCACCGGTCACGTTGACGTTGCGCACCTGCCGGCCCTGTCCGCCGCCGGAGACGAACTCGAAGGCGCTGTACGGGCTGTCGGTGATCGTGGTGTTGGTGATGTTCACCGTCGCGTCGATCGCGCTGTCGTAGGAGTCGACCCGCAGCGCGCCCATCGGGTGGTTCCAGTTCGGGTTCAGCGCGCCGGTGCGCACCAGGGTGTTGCCGTCGACCGTGATGGTGCCGGCCAGCGGGGAGAAGGGGTCGAGGAACTTCTGGTTGGAGATCGCGATGCCGCTGCCCAGGGCGTTGGTGTCGGAGATCAGGTTGCCGCGCACCGTCAGGTCGGTGCCGCCGTAGATGGCGATGCCGTTGGCGAGGTTGGGCTGCGAGATGGTGTTGTTCTCGAAGCTGGAGCCGGTGTCCGGGGAGTACAGCGACCACATGGCGAGCGCGTCGTCGCCCTGGTTGCGCAGGAAGTTGTTGCGGACCCGGACACCCTTGGCGCTGCCGTTGAGGTTGAGGCCGTCGGCGGTGGTGTCGAGGACGCGGTTGTCCTCCACCACCAGGTTGTCGTTGTTGCCGGTCAGCCACAGCCCGACCTTGAGGTGCTGGAGCCACATGCCGGATACGGACGAGTCCGGGCCGAGGGAGCCGTTGACGAAGTTGTCCGGGTTGGAGTCGACGCGCTCGGTGACCTCGCCGACGACCGCGAAGTCCTTGATGTGGACACCGCCCGAGGAGCCGGTCTGGTCGATGAAGCGGGAGGTGTGCACGACCGAGTGCCAACTGCCCGCGCCACGCAGGGTGACGTTCTGCACGCCGTTGAGGGAGGAGGTGAGCCGGTAGTCGCCCGGCGGGATCCACACCACCCCGCCCCGGGCCGCGGCGATGGCGTCGCGGAAGGCCTGGGTGGAGTCGCCGCTCCCACTGGGGTCGGCACCCTTGGAGACGACGGACACCGAGCCGGCGGGCTGGGCGGCGGCCGCCGCGACCTGCTCGAAGTCGGCGACGTCCACGGTGACCTGGGTGCCGGCCGCCTCGAAGGCGATCCTGTCGTCGGCCTGGACGTCCCGGCCCAGCAGCGTCCGGGCGTTGTCGTAGAAGTGGTGGGTCCTGGAACCCGTGATCCAGCCGGTGTCGACGTAGGAGTACTTGGCGGTGACCGGGAGCGTCCGGGCGAGCCTGGTGCCGTTGACGTAGACGTTCAGCGAACCGGACTGACCGTCCGGGACGCTGTAGGCGACGTTCACCGCGTTGGCGGCGCGCGGCACGGTGAACTCCACGCGCTGTCCCGCGGCGAGCCGTACGGCCTGCCGGCCGGAGGCCTCCGAGGCGAGGCTGCCCTGGGTGTGATCGGGGCCGATTTTCGTGCCGGTGGTGCTCGCCGACTCCGCCTCGACGGAGGTGAAGGGGAGGGTGGCGCCGGAGGCGGCGTGCGCGGCGGGCGCCAGGGTGACGAGCATGCCGGCGGTGAGGGCGACGACCGCCCCGATCTTTGGCATGCGCCTGACATGTGCGGTGGTGCGGTGCATGTGCCGGTCCCTTCGTGGTGGGGGTCGGGGGACAGCAGGAGAGTGCGCCTGCGGGGCGCCGCACACTCAAGCACCGACGACATTCGTTCACAAGATGTCGCGCAGAATATGTAATTCTTTGACAGCAGCATGGATAGCCGAAACGACAGGAGGGGTTGGGCGCGAGAAAGGTGACTTCGCATGCATGTTGCCGCAAGAACAGCGCAAGCCACGCAAACGGATTGCGTGGCTTGCGTACGGAGCGCCTCGGGCGCGTCGGCGTGAGGGGGACCGCGGAGCTTCCCGGCCCGGTCCCGTCGGCGACCTGAACGCCGACGGAACCGGGTCAGTCCATGGGGGCCGGAACGACCGTCAGATGCGTTCCGACGCCGCGTGTCCGGCGCTGACGGCGCGCGGCGCCGGCCGGGCGGCGGGTGTCGCGCAGCACCATCGTCAGACGGGTGCAGCCGATCTCCTCCAGCGTGCGGGGCGTCTCGTCGACGATCCGGCACTCGGTGGGGCCCCGGCGCGGGTCGGGGTGGTGCAGCAGGCGTACGGCGCCGTCGATCCGGGTCGCGGCCTCGCCGACGGCGCGGATCCAGTGCGGCAGGCCCTGCCGGTAGGCGGCCTCCATGATCGGGTCCTGACCGATGTCCCTGCGGATGGCCTGGAGTTCGTGGTCGTGGCCCGAGCGGTCCATCGCGGCCTTCAGATGGGCGAGCATCGGCAGGCACCAGCCCTGCTCGTGCTCACCGAGGATGCCGCCGGCATCGGGGTGGAACAGCACGAAGCGCAGGAAGTTGTCCCCGGGCATGGCGGTCGGGTGCGGACGCACACCGCCGAACAGGTTCCCGTAGGCGCCGTTGGCCAGCATGACGTTCCAGCGGTGGTCGACGACCAGGGACGGGAAGGGGACGGCCTCCACCAGCGCGGCGTAGTCCTGGAGGTACGCCTGGACCTCGCAGCCCTCGGGGACGGGTCGCGGCGCCGGCCACTGTCCTCCTGCCTGATGTGCCATCGGGAGGTCACCCCTCTTGCCTCTGCCGGCCTTCGCGCGGCGATGCGATCCTGCTGCCCGGACAAGAGCCGTGTCAACTATCGTGGCATTTCATGCCGGTTGACGGCTGAAATTCGCCACAGTTGTGGCGAGACCTGGATGCGGGTTCAAAGCACCCGCTACTCTCCGGGAAGTTCACAACACCCGCTCGCGACATGCGCGGAACGCACCTGAGGCCTTCGAGAGACGTAGGAGTTCTGTCGGTGACGGATGGCTACGAGGATCCGGGCGCCACCGAGACCGCACAGCTGTCGGCCGTCGCCGCCCGCGTCACCGCGCTCGCCGACCGGCTCGGCGTGCCGCACACCGAGGTCTTCGACGTGGGGCGGCTCTCCGTCGCCTGCGGTGTTCCGGAGCCGGTGGTCAAGGCCCTGCTCAGCGGCCGCCCTGCGGGCGAACCGGATGTCCAGGCACGTTTCCTGCAGCGCCTGGACCTGCTGCGCCGCACCCGGCTGAAGCCGAACGGCCGCAAGTACACCCAGCAGGAGATCGCGGACGGCGCGGGCATGTCCCGGCAGCAGGCGGGCGCGCTGATCAACGGCGACCGGCGGCCGACCATGGAGCACTGCGACGCGCTCCAGCGGTTCTTCCGGGTGCACGCCGGCTTCCTCACAGCGGAGGACGCCGAGGCGCTGGCGGGTGCCCTGCAGCGCACCGAGCAGGAGCTGCTGCAGAAGCTCGCCGACCGGGAGCGGGCCGCCGCCGAACTCGCGGAGGACCCGCTGGAGCGGCTGCTGCAGGACCACGGGGTCCGCGGGATCGCCTGGCGCGCCGCGCAACTGCCCACCGACCAGCACCGGGACAAGGTCGCCGAGTGGCTCGACATGCTCCTGGAGAACGTCCAGCGGCCCGAGGCGTAGACCGTCCCCCGGATCGCGCGGACGGGGCCGGCCCACCGGGCCCGCGCGCGTCCGCCGGGACCTCCGCGACCGCCAAGTGCCATGTCCGCGGGGGGTATCGCGTCCGCTGAGCGGGCGAACCCGGGCCCGCCCGCGCCGCGTTGTCAGTGGCGGGCGGCAAGCTGGAGTCGTGCGCCGTACGACGCGGCGCACGGCGCCGCAGCGCGCGTGATCCGTGACGCCGAACCGGGGAGAGCCGACCGATGACCACCGCCGTACTGACCGACCGTGAGCGCACCGCCGTCCAGGCCTATCTGCGGCTGCTGCACACCGTGCGCGCGGCCTTCGACGGGCCGCCGGACGGCCCCCGGCCCGTCCTGGTGCCCCCCGCCGTGCTCGCCGAGGCGGACGGGGCGCTGGCGCGGGCCGGGCTCGCGGGCAACGAGGAGGAGTTCTTCGGGCTGCTGTCCCACTGGTGCCCGCAGGAGTGAGATCCGGTCCCGGGTGACCGTTCCGCTCAGTGGTGCGGGACGGTCACCGCCGACAGCACGAGTCCGTCCCGGACGAGCCAGCTCCCCTCGAACGCGCCCACACGGACGCCGCCGACCAGCGGGCCGGGGACGAGCAGCCGGGCGTGGAAGCCGCCACGCGTGTCCTGGCCGGGGGCGGCGGTGAGTTCGATGTCGGCCTCGGAGAAGTCGAGCCAGGCGCGAGTGAGGGGGAACCACGCCTTGTAAACGGACTCCTTGGCGCTGAACAGCAGCCGGTCCCAGTGCACGGCGGGCCGGGCGGCGGACAGCGCGCGGTGCCGGTCCTGCTCGGCGGGGAGCGCGATGGTACCGAAGACGCCGTCCGGCAGCGGTGCGTGCGGTTCGGCGTCGATGCCGAGGGAGGCCAGGTCGGCGGCGCGCACGAGCGCGGCGGCGCGGTAGCCGTCGCAGTGGGTCATGCTGCCGGCCAGCCCGTCCGGCCACACGGGGGCGCCGCGCTCACCGGTCAGCACGGGCTGCGGCGGTACGCCGAGCTTCTCCATGGCCCGCCGGGCGCAGACCCGCGCCGCCGTGAACTCCCGGCGGCGCTTGCTCACCGCCCGCGCGACGAGCGGGCGCTCCTGCGGGTACAGCAGGGCCTCATCGGTGTCCTGGTCACCGTGCGACTCCACGGCCACCACCGACTCCGGGAGCAGCTCCTCGATCACCGGGTCCGACCTCCATCGGCAGTACGGGGCGCGGCTGCCCCGGGGGCACCGGGCGCTTGCGCCATTCGCGCGGGTATCCCACGGACACCTCTTCGAAGCGGACTCCCTCGTGCCAGGTGGTCCGCGGGATGTGCAGATGGCCGTAGACCATCGTCTCGACCCGGAACCGGTGGTGCCAGTCGGCGGTGAGGGTGGTGCCGCACCACATGGCGAACTCGGGGTACCACAGCACGTCCGTCGGGTGCCGGTCGAGCGGGTAGTGCGCGGCCAGGACGGTCGGCAGGTCCGCGGGCAGCTCGGCGAGCCTGCGCTCGGTCTCGGCGACGCGGGCGCGGCACCAGTCCTCGCGGGTCGGGTAGGGGTCGGGGTGCAGCAGGTACTCGTCGTTGCAGACGATGCCGGTGCTGTGCGCGTAGGCCAGGCCGTCGGTCTTGGTGGCGCAGCCGTCCGGCAGGAAGGAGTAGTCGTACAGCAGGAACAGCGGGGCGACGGCGACCGGGCCGCCGGGGCCGCGCCACACCGGGTACGGATCCTCGGGTGTGAGCACGCCCAGTTCCCGGCACACGGCGACGAGGTGCTCGTAGCGGGCGACACCGCGCAGGGTGACGGTGTCCTTCGGGTGGGTCCACAGCTCGTGGTTGCCGGGTGCCCACAGGACCTTGGCGAAGCGGTCCGCGAGGGTGCCGAGCGCCCAGCGGATGTCCTCGACGGTCTCGGCGACGTCCCCGGCCACGATCAGCCAGTCGTCGTCCGTCGTGGGGCGCATCCGCTCCACGAGCGCGCGGTTCTCCGGATACGAGATGTGCAGGTCGCTGATGGCCAGCAGCTGTCCGGCCCCGGCCGTCGACTCCACCCCGTGCCCCTTCCGATCATGCCAAGGGCACCACCAGAACACATCCACGAGGCCGGGGCAAGGGGATCTTCGGCCAGTGCCCGCCCGACCGGACCGGGGGGAATCCGTAACCTGCGCGTTGCACGCGCGGGCGTTTGAAAGCCGTATGATCGCCCCGACACCGGCGCCCCTAACTCCCCCTTCCACAGGGCCGTTTGGTGTCCCTTCCTCCCTCCTGCCCGGGCACGGGCCGCTGCGCCCTGCCCGAAAACCCCGAAAGGCGGCCTGCATGGCCTCTCGCGTACGCGTCTGGCTCAACCGCACGTACGCGGAGAACGTCTTCTTCATGGATCAGCTGCGGAGGAATCCCAGCGACCGGGCGGTCGAGATCCACGCCACGCACGGCGACGCCGACTCCCCCGTGCTGGCCGCCGCCGACACCGCCGAGCTGGAGCCGGAGGGCCTGTCGCCGGCCGCGTACGTGGAGTACGCCCTCGCCCAGTGCGCCCGGCGCGGGATCGACGTGTTCGTGCCCCGGCTGCACCAGGCGGAGATCGTGGCGCACCGCGCGGAGTTCCGGGCGGCCGGGACCGCGCTACTGGCACCGACGCCCGAGGCCGTGGCCGTGTTCGAGGACAAGGCGACCGCGTACGAGGCGGCGAGCGCGGTCGGCGTGCCGGTGCCGCCCTGGTGGCGGGTGCGCACGGCGGACGAACTCGTCGCCGCGGTGGAGGAGCTGGAGGCGGCCGGGGAGCGGGCGTGCTTCAAACCGGCGTCCGGGGCGGGCGGGGTCGGCTTCCGGATGATCACCCGTGCGCCCTTCTCGCTCACGCATCTGAGCGGGTTCCCCGGGCCGTACGTCCAGCTCGACCTGGTGGTCGAGGTGCTGCGGCGGGCCGAGGAGCCGGTGGACTGGCTGGTGATGCCGCGGCTGGAGCAGCCGGAGGTGTCGGTCGACTGCCTGACCGGGCCGGACAACCGGGTCCGGCTGGCGGTGGGCCGGACCAAGAACGGCCGCCGCCGGGGCTTCACGCTGCGCGAGCGGTGGCTGGCGCCGGCCCGGCTGCTCGCGGAGGGCTTCGGGCTGCACTACCTGTCCAACATCCAGTTCCGGATGCACGGCGACCGCCCGGTGCTGCTGGACGTCAACACCAGGCCGGCCGGAGGGCTGCACCAGCTCTCGCTCTGCGGGGTCAACGCCCCCTGGGCGGCTGTGCGGTTGGCGCTGGGCGAGGACCCGGGTGTGATCGAGCCCCCGTTCCTGGGCCAGGACTACACGGTGGTGTCGGCGCCGCGCACGCTGCGGCCGGTGTCCGTGCCACAGCAGCGGACCGCGCAGACTCCGCTCCCCGCGGTCCCCGCGCCCGCCGACGGAGCCGCCAGGCAGGCCGGTTCTCCCGCCACCGCCCCGGCGTGACGCCCTCACCCCCCACACGGGCCCGGACCAATCCGAACTCGCCCTATTGACACTCCGATTGGTCCATACCAACTTGGTGGGCGCACCTTCCGCATTCCCCTTGCACTCCCGGACACCCCCATCCCCACAGGGAGATCGCGTGCGCCACATACTCGGGCGTCCCAGACGCCGGCTCCTCGCCCTGCTCGGCTCCGCCGCCCTGGCCCTCGGCGGGGCCGTCGCCCTTCCGGGCACCGCACAGGCGGCCAACGTCCTCACCAACCCCGGCTTCGAATCGGGCGGCCTCTCCCCCTGGACCTGCACCGGCAACCTCGGCTCGGTCGTCTCCTCCCCTGTGCACGGCGGCTCCAAGGCCCTGCAGGGGGCGGTGAGTTCGAGCGACAACGCACAGTGCAGCCAGACGGTCGCGGTCAAGCCGAACACCGCGTACACCCTCAGCGGCTGGGTCCGCGGTTCGTACGTGTACCTCGGCGTCAACGGCGGCGCCTCCACCTGGACCACGTCCCCGTCGGCGTACAGCCAGCTCAGCGTCTCCTTCACCACCGGCGCCTCGCAGACCAGCGCCACCATCTATGTGCACGGCTGGTACGCGCAGGGCTCGTACTACGCCGACGACATCCAGCTCGACGGCCCGGGCGGCGGAGGCGGCGGGGACACCCAGGCTCCGACCGCGCCCGGCGGGCTCGCCTCGACCGGCAAGTCCTCCTCCAGCGTGTCACTGAAGTGGAACGCCGCCTCGGACAACGTGGGCGTGACGGCGTACGACATCTACGCCGGAGCGAGCCAGGTGCTCAGCGTCTCCGGGACCTCCGCCACGGTCAGTGGACTGTCGCCGAGCACGTCGTACACCTTCACCGTGAAGGCGCGGGACGCCGCCGGGAACGTGTCGCCGGCCTCCAGCCCGGTGTCCGTCACGACGGACACCGGGAGCGGCGGCGGCACCGGGTTCAAGCAGGCGGCCCCCTATCTGTACGAGGGCTGGGGCGATCCGCCGAACCCGGCCACGGTGATGAGCGCGACCGGCGTCAAGTGGTTCACCATGGCGTTCGTGCTGGACTCGGGCGGCTGCAACCCGGCCTGGGACGGCAGCCGGGCGCTGACCGGCGGCGCCGACCAGACCGCCGTCAACCAGATCCGTTCGGCGGGCGGTGACGTCGTCCCGTCGTTCGGCGGCTGGCAGGGCAGCAAGCTCGGCGCCAACTGCTCCTCGGCGAGCGCGCTCGCGGGGGCGCTGCAGAAGGTGATCGACGCCTACTCGCTGAAGGCGATCGACATGGACATCGAGAACACCGACGAGTTCGAGAACGAGGCCGTGCAGGCGCGGATCCTCACCGCGCTGAAGACGGTCAAGGCCAACAACCCCGGCCTGAAGACCATCGTGACCTTCGGCACCTCGACCACCGGCCCGACCTACTACGGCAACCGGCTCATCGAGCAGGCGCAGTCGCTGGGCGCCGACATCGACGTCTTCACGATCATGCCGTTCGACTTCGGCGGCGGCTCCGGCATGTACGGCAACACCGTGAACGCGGCCGACGGACTGAAGAACAAGCTGAAGTCGACGTTCGGCTGGGACGACGCGACCGCCTACTCGCACATCGGCATCTCCGGCATGAACGGCCTGTCCGACCAGCAGGAGAACACCACCCCGGCGATCTGGACCCAGATCCGTGACTGGGCCAACTCCCACCACATCGCGCGGCTCGCCTACTGGGCGGTCAACCGCGACCGGCCCTGCCCGGGCGGCGGCGTGGTGAGCAACTGCTCCGGCATCAGCCAGAGCACCTGGCAGTTCACCTCCATCACGGCCGGCTTCACCGGCTGAGCACGGCGGCACACGGCCACGTCCCCCCGGCTCCTGGGCCGGGGGGATTCTTTTTTTCCGCCCGGGGTGTATCAGGGGGCGGTCCCGCGACTCCCAATAGCAGGAACAGGGGGACACGGGGGAAGCACGGGGGAAGCACCGACGGGGGGAACGGGGGATCGGACCGGCCGGCCGCGGTCACGGGGAGCGGCCGGCCGGCCCGACGGACGAACCCCGGCCGCGTAGAGGGGGAGCGGGTCCGGTGCCGGGGTTACGTCAGGTACCCGAGCCCGGGATGGACGGCCGTGTACCCCTCCACCAGGCGCCGGGCCACGTGGACCGAGTCGACCAGCGGATGCAGCGCGAACGCCTTCACGGCCGTGGCGCGCGACCCCGACCCGGCGGCGGCCAGCACCTCGCGCTCGACGGCCTTGACCGCGCACACCAGCCCGGTGGCATGGCCGGGCAGCGGGGCGGCCGCGACCGGGTGGGCACCGTTGGCGTCGACCAGGCAGGGCACCTCGACCACGGCGTCGTCGTCCAGGACGGACAGGGTGCCCCGGTTGCGGACGTTGAGGATCAGCGTGGTCCGCTCGTCCCGGGCGATGGCCCGCATCAGGGCGAGGGCCACCTTCTCGTAGCCGCCCGAGAGGTCCTCGGCCTCGCGCTCGCCGGCGCCCGCCGTCTCGCGGTTCTCCGCCATGTAGGTCGCCTCGCGCTCGGCGCGGGTCCGCTCCCAGGCACCGAGGGCGGAGACATCCGTACGGCGGGCCTCGTCGTAGAAGCGCGCCTGCTGCTCGCGCAGGAAGGCGCCGCGGGTCTTCTCCGCCTCCTGGTAGGCGCGCACCGTCTCGCGGTTGAAGTAGTAGTAGTGCAGGTACTCGTTGGGGATCGCGCCCAGCGACTGCAGCCAGTCGGCGCCGAAGAGCCTGCCCTCCTCGAAGGAGCCGAGCAGTCCCGGGTCGGCGAGCAGGCGCGGCAGTTCGTCGCGGCCGTCGACGCGCAGACCGCGTAGCCAGCCGAGGTGGTTGAGTCCGACGTAGTCGATCCAGGCGTCCTCGGGCCGCACCCCGAGCACCCGGGCCACCCGGCGGCCGAGGCCGACCGGCGAGTCGCAGATGCCGATCACGCGGTCGCCGAGGTGGCGGGACATGGCCTCGGTGACCAGCCCCGCCGGGTTGGTGAAGTTGATGACCCAGGCCTCCGGGGCCAGACGGGCCACCCGCCGCGCGATGTCGACGGCGACCGGGACCGTCCGCAGGCCGTAGGCGATGCCGCCGGCACCGACCGTCTCCTGGCCGAGGACCCCCTCGGCCAGGGCCACCCGCTCGTCGTCCGCCCGGCCCTGGAGGCCGCCCACGCGGATCGCGGAGAAGACGAAGTCGGCGCCGCGCAGGGCCTCGTCGAGGTCGGTGGTGGTGGTCACGCGAGGGGCGTCGGCGGCGGCCGACGCCTGCTCGGCCAGCACCCGGGCGACCGCGTGCAGCCGGCCGGCGTCCGGATCGTGCAGCACCACCTCCGTGACCCGGCCCGCACCGCGGTCGGTCAGCAGCGCCCCGTACACGAGCGGAACCCGGAAGCCGCCGCCGCCCAGAATCGTCAGTCTCACGCCTGCACCCTCGCACATCGAGGCGCGCCACGGGGAAGTCCCCGCGCCGTGGACCGGGGCCGGCGAACCGGCGGGGCCGGTGCTGCCGCACCCTCGAACGGGGCCCGCCGCGGCGGCACGGTCTGCTCCGGTACGGGCGGCTTCATGGGGTGAACTCCCCCGCGTTGAAAGGAGTTTCTCTGCTTCAACTCTTGACGACCGGGGAACCGGGGAGCACATTGGCGACACTCTGAGAGCGCTCTCAATACACCATGGGAGCGCCTCCAAGGTTCTCCCCGCACACCACTTCCGTACCCGAGAGGCTCTCCCCCATGAGCGATTCCTCCGGCAGGTCCAGACCCCGGCTGTTCCGCCGCACGCTGGTCGCGGTCGCCGCGACCGTCGGTCTGGCCACGGCGGTCGCGACGGCCGCCACCGCCCCGGCGAGCGCGTCCGCCCCCACCCCGCCGTCCGGCTGGACCCAGGTCTTCCTCGACGACTTCAACGGCTCGGCCGGTTCCGGCGTCAACACCTCCAACTGGCAGTACGACACCGGCACTTCGTATCCGGGCGGCGCGGCCAACTGGGGTACGGGCGAGGTCGAGACGATGACCTCCAGCACCAGCAACGTCGCGCTGGACGGCAACGGCAACCTGCTCATCACCCCGCGCCGCGACGCCTCCGGCCGCTGGACCTCGGGCCGCATCGAGACGACGCGGACCGACTTCCAGCCCCCGTCGGGCGGCAAGCTGCGGGTGCAGGCCCGCATCCAGATGCCCAACGTCACCGGCGCCGCCGCCAAGGGCTACTGGCCGGCGTTCTGGATGCTCGGCTCACCGTTCCGCGGCAACTACCAGAACTGGCCGGGCGTCGGCGAGCTGGACATCATGGAGAACGTCCAGGGCCTCAACACCGACTGGTCGACCGTGCACTGCGGGACCAACCCCGGCGGCCCCTGCAACGAGACCTCCGGCATCGGCAACTCCACGTCCTGCACCGGCAGCACCTGTCAGGCCGGCTTCCACACCTACTCGATGGAGTGGGACCGCTCGACCAGCCCCGAGGAGATCCGCTTCTACCTCGACGGCGTCAACTTCCACACCGTGAAGGCCAACCAGGTCGACGCGGCCACCTGGGCCAACGCCACCAACCACGGCTACTTCGTCATCCTCAACGTGGCGATGGGCGGCGGCTTCCCGGGGGCCTTCGGCGGCGGACCCGACGGCGGCACCGAGCCCAACCACCCGATGACCGTGGACTACGTGCAGGTCCTGCAGTCCTCCGGCGGCGGTGGCGGCGGCACCACTCCCCCGCCCTCCGGCAACCGGGACGCCTACAGCGCCATCCAGGCCGAGTCCTACGACAGCCAGTCCGGCGTGGTCCCCGAGTCCACCACCGACTCCGGCGGCGGGCAGAACCTCGGTTCCCTCGCGAACGGCGACTGGGCGCTGTACAAGGGCGTCGACTTCGGCTCCACCGCGGCCAAGCAGTTCTACGCCCGGGTGGCGAGCGGGGCCGCGTCCGGCGTCAGCGGACTGGTGGAGGTACGGCTGGACAGCCGGAGCAACGCCCCGGTCGGCAGCTTCGCGCTGGCCGGCACCGGAGGCTGGCAGTCGTGGCGCACCGTCCCGGCGAACATCACCGGGGTGACCGGCACGCACGACGTCTATCTGACCTTCACCAGCGGCCAGCCGGCCGACTTCGTGAACGTCAACTGGTTCGACTTCGGTCACTGACGAGGTGATCGCGCGCCCGGGCCCGTGACCGCTCGCCGGTGACGGGGCCGGGCACCGTCATCCGACCGCGGGGGCGGGGCGCTCACGCACCAGCCGCGCGAAGCGCAGCGCCACCTCGCGCCACACCGGGGCCGCGGCGGGATCGGCCCGCCGGGCCGCGTGGAGCAGTTCGTCCCGGTCGACGCCGTGCCGAGACAGGCGCTCCGCCGGCCAGTGCGCGATCTGCTCGGGGTCGGCCTCGGGGTGGAACTGCACGCCCCACGCCCACCGGCCGAGCCGGAAGGCCTGGTGGGGACAGCGCTCGCTGCGCGCCAGCGGGCGCGCCCCGGCCGGCAGCCGCACGATCGCGTCCACGTGGTTCTCGACCGCAGTCGGACGCTCGGGCAGCCCGCCGAACAGCGGGTCCTCGGCCGCCGGCGCGAGCAGGGTCAGCACCGTGCTGCCGAACTCGGGTTCGCCGTGCTCCCCCTTCACCTCACCGCCCGCCACCTGCGCCAGCATCTGTCCGCCGAGGCAGATCCCGAAGACCGGCACGTCGCGTTCCAGCGCCTGGCCCATCAGGGTCCGGGTACGCGGCAGCCAGGGCGCCCGGGTGTCGTCGTCGGGCAGGTAGCCGCCGCCGAGCACGATCAGTGCCTGGTGCTCCAGCCGGTCCGGTAGCTCCTGCCCGGTGTCCGCGCGGACCACGTCCAGGTCCACGCCGCCCTCGGCCAGCCAGCCGGCCCACCGGCCGGGCCCGCCGTTCGGACCGTTCTGCACCACCAGTGCCGTGGCCCGGCTCCTCATGCCCTCACCCTGCCCTTCCGCGAGACTCCCGCGCATCCTAGGCAGGCGCACCGCCGCACGGTGGCGGTGCGCCCGGGGCGAGCGGGGTCCGGGGGTCAGTGCAGTTCGGCCCGGAACGCCACCGGTGTGACGCCGGTGTGGAGCTGGAAGAACTTGGAGAAGTTGGCCGCGTCGGGGAAGCCCACGGCCGCCCCGACGCGGCCGATCGGCATGTCGGTGTGGGCGAGCAGGCGCTTGGCCTCCAGCACCACCCGCTTGTCGATGAATCCCTTCGGCGTCTCGCCGGTGGCCGCGCGGACCGCGCGGACGAGCGTGCGGCGGGAGTAACCGAGCGCGTCCGCGTAGGCGCTGACGCTGTGCTGGGTGGCGAAGCCCTTCTCGACCGCGTCGCGGAAGAGCGTGAAGGTGCTGTCCGCCGGCCGCCGGGCGGCCTCGGCCGAGCTGGCCGCGAGGTGGGCGAGGCGCAGCAGGAACGCCGTCAGGGTGTGCCGCAGGACGGCCGTGTGCAGGCTGAGCGGCAGCGTCACGGTGTCCTCGTACTCGCGGCGCAGCTGCTCGAGCGCCCCCTCGAGCGCGGAGAGCTGTCGCGGTCCGGGGCGCAGCAGCGGCGGCAGGTCGTAGCGGTACAGGCCGGTGGCCTCGACGGTGGCGCGGGGCAGGAAGCCGGGCTGCATGGTCAGGACGGTTCCGCGGTACTCGCTGCTCCGGGCGAAGCGGTGGACCTGCCCGGGGCGGATCCACAGCAGATCCCCGGCGCCGGCCTCGTACTCGGCGAAGTCGGCCATGTGCCGTACGGGGCCGGCGGAGAACAGCATGACCACGTGGAAGTCGATGCGGTGGACGCGGTGCAGCGGGGCGTCGGCGTGCCAGGTGCGGTCGCCTTCCATGGGGCCGATCCGCATGCCGACGCCCCCGACGGCCGGGTCGGCCGGGAAGGGGAAGGTTCTGATCGCGTCGCCGTCCATGCCCTCGTCGCCCTCGCCATCGGCTCGGGGTGATTCGTCCGCCATGTGCTCCGTGTGCCGTTCCGCTCGCGCGATCACTGTCCCAGATTCACCACAGGCTGACACACCGCGACCTTTCCTCGAAAAAGTCAGACTTTTAGATTTGAACGCGCCCGGCCAGCCATCCCGCACTCAACGAGGACTTCCTGAAGATGAGCACGCAGACACCCGAAGGCTTCGAGTGGACCGACCTCGACCGGCGCGCCGTGGACACTGCCCGGCTTCTCGCCGCGGACGCGGTCCAGAAGGTCGGCAACGGTCACCCCGGCACCGCGATGAGCCTGGCGCCTGTCGCATACACGATCTTTCAAAAGGTGATGCGTCATGACCCGGCCGACCCCGAGTGGACCGGCCGTGACCGCTTCGTGCTCTCCCCCGGCCACACCTCGCTGACCCTCTACACCCAGCTCTTCCTCGCCGGGTACGAGTTGGAGCTGGACGATCTCAAGGCGTTCCGCACGCACGGCTCGAAGACGCCCGGCCACCCGGAGTACGGCCACACCGCCGGTGTCGAGACCACGACCGGCCCGCTCGGCCAGGGTGTCGCCAACGCCGTCGGCATGGCGATGGCCGCCCGCTACGAGCGCGGCCTGTTCGACCCGGACGCCCCCGAGGGCGAGTCCCCCTTCGACCACACCGTCTGGGCGATCGTCTCCGACGGCGACCTGCAGGAGGGCGTCTCCGCCGAGGCCTCCTCGCTCGCGGGCCACCAGAGGCTCGGCAACCTGGTCTTCGTCTACGACGACAACCACATCTCCATCGAGGGCGACACCGCCACCGCCTTCTCCGAGGACGTGCTGAAGCGGTACGAGGCCTACGGCTGGCACACCCAGCGCGTCACGCCCACCACCGACGGCGACGTCGACGCCCCCGCGCTGCACGCGGCGCTGGAGGCCGCGCGGGCCGAGACCGGGCGGCCCTCCATCATCGCCCTCCGTACGGTCATCGCGTGGCCGGCCCCGAACGCGAGGAACACCGAGGCCGCCCACGGATCGGCGCTCGGCGAGGACGAGATCGCCGCAACCAAGCGCCTTCTCGGCTTCGACCCGGAGCGCGCCTTCGAGGTCGCGGACGAGGTCCTGGACCATTCCCGGCGGGCCCTGGACCGGGGCGCCGAGGCGCACGCGGCCTGGGACAAGCGGATCGCCGAGTGGCGGGCCGCGCACCCCGAGCGGGCACGGCTGTTCGACCGGATCAGCAAGGGCGAGCTGCCCGAGGGCTGGCAGGACGCGCTGCCCGTGTTCGAGGAGGGCAAGTCCGTCGCCACCCGCGCCGCCTCCGGCAACGTGCTGCAGGCCCTCGGCCCGGTGCTCCCCGAGCTGTGGGGCGGCTCCGCCGACCTCGCCGGTTCGAACAACACCACCATCGACAAGAGCAGCTCCTTCCTGCCGGCCGGCAACCCGCTGCCCGAGGCCGACCCGTACGGCCGTACGGTCCACTTCGGCATCCGCGAGTTCTCGATGGCCGCGGAGATGAACGGCATCGCCCTGCACGGCAACACCCGCGTCTACGGCGGCACCTTCCTGGTGTTCTCCGACTACATGCGCAACGCCGTGCGGATGTCGGCCCTGATGCAGCTCCCGGTGACGTACATCTGGACGCACGACTCCATCGGCCTCGGCGAGGACGGCCCGACCCACCAGCCGGTCGAGCACCTGGCCTCGCTGCGCGCGATCCCGGGCCTGAACGTCGTCCGCCCGGCGGACGCCAACGAGACCGCGATCGCCTGGGCCGAGATCCTGAAGAGGCACGCCACCGCCCCTGCCCCGCACGGACTCGCGCTCACCCGCCAGGGCGTGCCCGTCTACGCGCCGAACGAGGACGCGGCCAAGGGCGGCTATGTGCTGCGCGAGTCGTCGACCGAGACCCCGGAGGTGATCATCATCGCGACCGGTTCCGAGGTGCAGCTCGCCGTCGCCGCGCGGGAGCGGCTGGAGGCCGAGGGGATCGGCACCCGGGTGGTGTCCATGCCGTCCGTGGAGTGGTTCGAGGAGCAGCCGCGCTCCTACCGGGAGCGGGTGCTGCCGCCGGCCGTGAAGGCCCGGGTCGCCGTGGAGGCCGGCATCGGCCTGACCTGGCACCGCTTCGTGGGCGACGCGGGCCGGATCGTCTCCCTCGAGCACTTCGGTGCCTCCGCTGACGCGGCCACGCTGTTCGCCGAGTTCGGCTTCACCCCCGAGAACGTCGCCGCCGCTGCCCGCGAGTCGCTGGCCGCCATCCACGCCTGATACCGACGCGATAGGAAAGAAGATCACTGTGACCGAAGCAATCGCCACCCCGGGAGCCCTCAAGCGCCTCGCCGACGAGGGGGTGTCGGTCTGGCTGGACGACCTGTCGCGCAGCCGTATCACCTCGGGCGGTCTGGCCTCTCTCGTGGACGGCGGCGGTGTCGTCGGCGTCACCACCAACCCCTCGATCTTCCAGGCGGCCATAGGCTCCGGCGAGGGCTACGAGGAGCAGCTCACCGAGCTCGCGGTCCGCGGTGTGACGGTCGACGAGGCCGTGCGCATGATGACGACCGCCGACGTGCGGGCGGCCGCGGACGTCCTGCGGGACGTTTACACCGTCTCGGACGGCCGCGACGGCCGGGTCTCCATCGAGGTCGACCCGCGGCTCGCCCACCGCACCGAGGCCACGGTCGCCGAGGCCAAGCAGCTCGCCTGGCTGGTCGACCGCCCCAACGTGATGATCAAGATCCCGGCGACCCGGGCGGGCCTGCCGGGCCTGGACCTGTCGGAGATCCACTCGGTGGCGTCCTTCTTCGTCTCCCGCGTGGACAGCGAGATCGACAAGCGGCTGACCGCGCTGGGCACCGACGAGGCCCTCGCGCTCAAGGGCCGCGCGGCCCTCGCCAACGCACGGCTCGCCTACGAGGCGTACGAGGAGGTGTTCGGCTCCGGGCGCTGGCAGGCGCTCGCCGGTGACCGGGCCAACAAGCAGCGTCCGCTGTGGGCCTCCACCGGTGTGAAGGACCCCGCCTACAAGGACACGCTGTACGTCGACGAGCTGGTCGCCCCCGGCACCGTCAACACCATGCCGGAGGCCACCCTGAGGGCCACCGCCGACCACGGCGAGATCACCGGCGACACGGTGACCGGCGGCTACGACCGGGCCCGTGCGGACCTCGCGGCCGTCGAGCGGCTCGGCGTCTCCTACGACGAGGTCGTCCAGCAGCTCGAGGACGAGGGCGTCGCCAAGTTCGAGACGGCCTGGCAGGAGCTGCTGGACGCCGTCACCGAGTCGCTGAAGAGCAAGGGAGTTGAGGCGTGATGACGACCGACGCCCAGCAGCCGGAGAAGCCGGCCGCGACCGAGGACGTTCGTGTCCCGGTCGGCCCGGCCGCCGACTGGGTGAACCCGCTGCGGGACCCCAGCGACCGCCGGCTGCCCCGCATCGCGGGCCCCTCCGGTCTGGTCATCTTCGGCGTGACCGGTGACCTGTCCCGCAAGAAGCTGATGCCGGCCGTCTACGACCTGGCCAACCGCGGTCTGCTGCCGCCCGGCTTCTCCCTCGTCGGCTTCGCCCGCCGGGACTGGGAGGACCAGGACTTCGCGCAGGTCGTGCACGACGCGGTGCGCGAGCACTCGCGCACCCCGTTCCGGGAGGAGGTCTGGCAGCAGCTCGCCGAGGGCATGCGGTTCATCCCCGGTGACTTCGACGACGACACCGCGTTCAAGCAGCTCAAGGACGCCGTCGAGGAGCTGGACGCCTCCCGGGGCACCGGCGGCAACTTCGCGTTCTACCTCTCGGTGCCGCCGAAGTTCTTCCCCAAGGTCGTGCAGCAGCTCAAGAAGCACGGCCTGGCCTCCCCGCCGCAGGGCGCCTGGCGGCGCGCGGTCATCGAGAAGCCGTTCGGCCACGACCTGGCCAGCGCCCGCAACCTGAACGCCATCCTGCACGACGTGTTCGACCCCGACCAGGTGTTCCGGATCGACCACTACCTCGGCAAGGAGACGGTCCAGAACATCCTGGCGCTGCGCTTCGCCAACCAGATGTACGAGCCGATCTGGAACCGCAGTTACGTCGACCACGTGCAGATCACGATGGCCGAGGACATCGGCATCGGCGGCCGCGCCGGCTACTACGACGGCATCGGCGCCGCCCGTGACGTCATCCAGAACCACCTGCTGCAGCTCATGGCCCTCACGGCCATGGAGGAGCCCATCGCGTTCGACGCGGAGGCGCTGCTCACCGAGAAGCTGAAGGTGCTGAAGTCGGTGCGGCTGCCGGAGGACCTCGGCCGGCACACGGTGCGCGGCCAGTACACGGCCGGCTGGCAGGGCGGCGAGAAGGTCGTCGGCTACCTCCAGGAGGAGGGCATCGACCCCAAGTCGAAGACCGACACCTACGCCGCGATCAAGCTCGGCATCGACAACCGCCGCTGGGCGGGTGTCCCCTTCTACCTGCGCGCCGGCAAGCGCCTCGGCCGCCGGGTCACCGAGATCGCGGTGGTCTTCCAGCGGGCCCCGCACTCCCCATTCGACTCCACCGCCACCGAGGAGCTGGGCCAGAACGCCATCGTGATCCGCGTCCAGCCGGACGAGGGCATGACCGTGCGGTTCGGATCCAAGGTCCCGGGCACCTCGATGGAGATCCGGGACGTGTCCATGGACTTCGCCTACGGCGAGTCGTTCACGGAGTCCAGCCCGGAGGCGTACGAGCGGCTCATCCTGGACGTGCTGCTCGGCGACGCCAACCTGTTCCCCCGTCACCAGGAAGTGGAAGAGTCCTGGAAGATCCTCGACCCGATCGAGGAGTACTGGTCCCGGCACGGCAGGCCGGCCCAGTACCCGGCGGGTACCTGGGGGCCGGAAGAGGCAAACGAGATGCTCGCACGAGACGGACGGAGCTGGCGCAGGCCATGAAGATCGACCTGACCGACACCACGGCAAGCAAGATCAACAAGGCGCTGGTACGGGGCCGCCGGGCCATCGGCACCCCGGCCGTGGGCATGGTCCTGACGATGGTCATCGTCACGGACGAGGAGAACGCCTACGACTCGCTCCGGGCCGCCGAGGAGGCCTCGCACGAGCATCCCTCGCGGACCCTCGTCGTCATCAAGCGACACGCCCGCACCCTGCGCGACCGCACCACCTCCCGGCTGGACGCCGAGGTCCGGGTGGGCTCCGAGGCAGGCACCGGCGAGACAGTGGTGCTGCGCACCTACGGCGAGGTGTCCGACCACGCCGACTCGGTGGTCCTGCCGCTGCTGCTGCCCGACGCCCCGGTCGTCGTGTGGTGGCCGGTGGACGCGCCCGAGACTCCCTCCAAGGACCCGCTCGGCGCGCTGGCCCAGCGCCGGATCACCGACCTGTACGCCGTCGAGCGCCCGCTGGAGGTCCTGGAGACCAGGGTCCGCCACTACGCGCCCGGCGACACCGACCTCGCCTGGACCCGGCTCACGCCGTGGCGGTCCATGCTGGCGGCCGCGCTCGACCAAGCCCGGGAGAAGGTGACCTCGGCGGCCGTCGAGGCCGAGCGGGAGAACCCGAGCGCCGAACTCCTCTCGCGCTGGCTTGAGGCCCGGCTGAACGTGCCGGTGGACCGCGTGGTCACGGCGGGGCCGGTGGTCACCGCCGTCCGGCTCGGCACCGAGAACGGCGAGATCGTCATCGACCGCCCCGAGGGGCCCCTGGCGACGCTGACCCTGCCGGGGCAGCCGCCACGCACCCTCGCCCTGAAGGTCCGCCCCACCTCCGAACTCATCGCCGAGGAGCTGCGCCGCCTCGACGCCGACGAGATGTACGCCGTCGCCCTCAGCGGCGGGGTCACCAAGGAGCACGCCTGACATGTCCGACGCACCGTCAGACCTCCCCGAGCTCGACCGCCGCCCCGAGTGGACGGCCCTCGAGGACCACCGGGCCGCGGGTCGGCCCTCCCTGCGCGAGCTGTTCGCGACGGACCCCGGCCGCGCCGAGCGCTACGTCGTCCGGGTCGGCGACCTGCACATCGACTACAGCAAGCACCTGGTCACCGACGAGACCCTGGCCCTGCTGCGGGAACTCGCCGCCGCGACGGACGTCTTCGGCCTGCGGGACGCCATGTTCCGCGGCGAGAAGATCAACATCACCGAGGACCGGGCGGTGCTGCACACCGCGCTGCGAGCCCCCCGGGACGCGGTGATCGAGGTCGACGGCGAGAACGTCGTACTCCGGGTGCACGCGGTGCTGGACAAGATGGCCGGTTTCGCGGAGCGGGTCCGCTCCGGCGAGTGGACCGGCCACACCGGCAGGCGGATCCGCAACGTCGTCAACATCGGCATCGGCGGATCCGACCTCGGGCCCGCCATGGCCTACGAGGCGCTGCGCGCCTACACCGCACGCGAGTTGACCTTCCGGTTCGTGTCGAACGTGGACGGCGCCGA
>NZ_JBEYRK010000017.1:0-168849 GCF_040704065.1 Streptomyces sp. NPDC047869 | reverse complement strand
GCTGGACAGAACAACGCGAAGACAGCCCAGCAGGGCGTCAGTCAGTGCCCGGGTCACGACCACCGGAACCCGAGTATCAGCATCAATGTCAGTGCCTGCTGTCACCATCAGAGGACCCATGACGGTCAGCTTCCATCGGCGACTACGACGCCTGCCGAACAGCAGCACCGGCAGCGCCGATAGACACCGTCAGAACCGCAAGGGTTGCGTTGCTCCAGGCCCAAGGGGACGTGCGAGGCTTTCCCGGATCACGTTGTCACTGGCGCGCAGAGCTGCTGTCAGTTCTCGTCGCGGTTCGTCCGGGAGGATCCCTGCGCCGAGGGCGCAGGCGCGCACCAGCGCCCGACAGTCATGCACTTGCAGGTCCGTGGCGATCTCGGTGAACAGAGGGTGAGCCAAGTTCTCGCGGGCCGCGTAGCCGTCCTCAGCGTCCATCGTCCTGCGATGTAGGTCCTCGACGATGCGGTGCGCGGCGAGTGCCTCGGCGAGTGACGCGTCGGGCTCGAACACGTGGCGGGGTACGGTCCGCAACGCAGTCTCGACGGCGGGTGTGCGGGCGTGTCCGCCCGCGCGGAGCTGGTCGACCAAGGCGTTGCGGAGGCTGTCGGCGTCCGCCGTGGGGGTGGTGATCGTGTCGGTGTTCACCGCGCTGACGCTATCGGCGTCGGCCGTTGCCTCGGTGGACGATGCGGTGTGGTCACTCGTTCCCATGACTACCTCTCCGACGAGATCTCCTGGATCGAGGGGACCGTCGGCGACTTCGCACGCTGGGCCCTGGTGGGGCTGGGCGACCCCCGCGGCCTCCCCGGCCTGGTCGAGTCGCTCTGGGCGCCCTACCGGGAGCAGTTCGGGCGCAGCTGGGTGGCGGGCGATCCGCGTCGGCCGGAGATGCACGAAGTCCTCGCGCCGCTGCGCGAGCACGCGGACGTCCTGCTGGCCGGGCTGCTGGAGGAGGTGCGGCAGGACCACGAACGGCACGGCGACCACGGCGAGATCATGGGCACCTTGCTGCAGGTCGCCGAGGAGTGGGGGCCGGACGCGCTGCCCGTGCTCCCGGTCGCCCTGCCGCTCCTGAAGGACACGCGGTACTCGTTGCGCGTGGTCGACGTGCTGCTGGCCACGGGTCCCGGTGCCGCCTCGACGGCATCCGCCGTGCGCGACGCGGTCGTCCTCGACCACCTGGGCAACCACCACAGGACCGCGTGGGCCGCGTGGCGCATCGCGGGGGGTGACGACGGCACCGCCCTGCGGCTCCTGGGCGAGGCGGTGCACGACGAGCAGGCGTCGCCGTACGGACCGGTTCTCCTCCTGTCCGACTTCGGCCCCGCCGCCGCGGCGCATGCCGGACGGGTGCGTGAGGTCATGGAGAACGCCGAGCATGGGAGGGTGACGGCGGCGGTCGCCCTGTGGGCGATCACCGGCGATCCGGGTGCCACCCTGGCGGTGTTGGAGCAGGTCGTCGTGCGCTTCACCGGGGACGACGACCGCTACGGCGACCTGGCCGAGGCACTCCGCGGGTTTTTGCGCATCGGCACGGTCACGCCGGCCGCATGGCGGGCACTGCGCCTCGTCGGCGCAGTGGATTCGCTATCGATCGACCGTGTCGTAGGCCGTGCGATCCGGCACCTCGTCCTTCCGGCCCAGGAGGGCTTCACAAGCTGCGTCCGCGCTGTCGAATATCTGGCAGGTCATGCCGACCCCGGTCAGGTCGAGCACACGTCGCACCACTTCGCTGGGCGCGGCCAGGGACACGGATCCGTCGATGCTCCGCATTTCGCTGACGGTCCGTACGATGACACGCAGCCCGGAGGAGTCCATGAACGGCACGTCCGCCAGGTCCAGCACGAGGTGACGTCGTCCGTGCACCACCTGACCGGCCAACTGGTGCTGAAGGGCGAGGCCGGTGTCAGTGTCGAGCTCTCCGCAGACGGTGATGACCGCGGCGTCGGAGCTGATCACGGCCACCTCAACACTCAGACCTGCTGGTTCGCTCACAAGTTCTCCTCGGATACGGGGTCTACACGGCCAGCAGCCCAGCTACCCCGTCCTGTGACGTTCATCCGCGCTGGACGCGGTTTCCTTCGGGGTTCCGGCCGGCCCGATCCGGCCGGGGACCCGCCAGTCCCCGGCGGCCGCACGTCCGGCCGTGTCAGGCGTCATCGCCGAGTACTCGCTTGATCACCTCCCGCGTGACCGCCGACGCCACGGCGCCCATCACGGTCAGGGCGCCCTTCTTCACGAACTTCCGGCGCGGGTCGCTCCGCGGGGCAGGCGCCTGGGTCGGCTGGTGCTGTTCGCGCTGCTCGGTGCTCACTGGTCCTCCAGGCCTCGAAAAAAAGTCCTCCCGTCCCGGACAGGGCGGCCGGGTGGTGACGGGGGAGGAGGTACGGTCAAGCCGCGCAAGCCCCTCCACCTCTTGAGGAGGGCTCGACTCGTGACCGACAGGACCGGATGCGAAAAGGGCCCCGTTGGGTAGCACCCAGGACGGGGCGACGAACATTTCGGATACCGCCGACGCAGCCGACGCGCTCGCCTTGACTGCTGAGGAGGGATGCCGGGCTGCTGGAGTCCGCGTCACCGACGCGGGCCGCGACGGGCCCGACCGGAAGAGGGAGCGGTGGACGTCACCGTGCGTACCGTAGGCAGGCTCGTCGTCAAGCTGCTGCCGGGCAAGGGCCGCCACCGCAGCAGCCGGTAGAGCCTGTCGGCTCTAGCCTTGACGCCGGGCGGGGGGCAGCCTCACCGGCTCAGGGTTCTGGACTTGCTGGCCCCCTCTACGCGCGCGAGAGCCTGGCCGGCCGCCCTGTGTTGGCGACTGGCCAGGGCTGGGTGATCAACTACTGAACGGAACCACTGATCACTGCGGTCCAGAGCGCTCTCGCCCCGGCTCACTGAGCTGCGGAAAGGTACAGCGGAGCCGCTACGCGGCACGACCCCATCGAGCCGCGCCGTCACTACGACCGAGCCACGGGCAAGCTCCATCGCGAGCCCAGCTACCGCATGCAGGAAGAACTGGCTAAGGCCACGGAGAGCGCCCGCACCTACCGCCCTGCGCACCGTCCTTGCCGCGACCGTCGATGCGGTCGGACACGGCCAGGGCCCCCACGATCGATCTGTGGGTGAGGGGCGGCATCGACGAGCGGTGGTTCCTGGTGCCGTTCGCCGTCCAGGCCCTTCGAGGCGTGTTTCGCCGGGCGCGGCAACGGCGGCCGGAGGTGCTGTTGCCGGTTTCTTCGTCTGGTCGGTCAGATGACCCGGGGATGCGGCTATCCTGCCGGGTCGAGTGTGACTTCGATGTCGAGCGGAGTGGACCGCCACATCGCGCTGAGGAGGGGGTCCTGGTCGATGTAACGGCGTGTGGCGGCGAGTGCGTCGGCTCTGGGCTTGCCGATGGCAGCGTGATCGAAGCCGCTGTTTCCGCCACCGCCGCTGTGCAGGTCCGCCCAGGCGGGGTCCTCGGTGAAGCATGCTTGGAACTCCACCTTCCAGTACTGGGGCTGCCAGTACGGATCCTGCCGATCGCCGTCCTCGTTGACGGCCAGCAGTCGTCCAAGAGACAGCGCGGGCCGGTTCCCGGTCCAGTCCCAGACGCCCCACTCAACGATGAAGCCGTCCCCGTCGTCCTCGGGCCCCTCGATGCCCTCGACCGGTACCTGCACGAACTCCTCGAAGGCAGCCCACGCCGTCTCCATGGTGCAGGCACCAGCGGCGACGCCATGCCGACCCAGTATCTGCTCGAACGCTACGGCGCTGGACCGCCAGGAGATGGACATGCCGCCAGGCTAGCTGCACCGATCATCTCCTCCAGGCTCAGAACAGGGGTCCCCGCTTCGTGATCCACAGGAAACGCCCTGGGGCACGAGGACACCCGCCACCTGCCGCTATGACCCGCGTGCAGGGAGCTCTGAACCGGTCCTCGAGCTACGGCGTAGCGCTCGCCCTGGCGGCCGCGGTGGAGAGTGCCACCACCTGACCCGCTCCGCTCCGCAGAGGTCCGCCGGCATCGCCGCTGTGCGGGTCTCGCCCCTGCCTCGCCCCTCCCGGTGGCGTCGCACGCACGCCTGAGGCCGCCGGCGCCCTTGTTGTGCGGGTCTTGCTCATGTCGTGCTGCCTCCCTGCGGCGTCGTGTGCAGGTGTGAGGAAGGTCGTCACGGTCGCCTGCAGAGGGAGACACCAGGCCTCCCTCACCCCGAGCACAGGGAGCCCGTTGATCGCCCACCTTCTCCTGGACCAGCTCCACGCCGTCGTCACCTCGTGTGCCTTCCAGGACGCCAAGGAGCCGATGGAGATGCTCGCCGCCGTCACCGGCGTCGGCACGTTCGCCGTCAAGCTGCTGCTGCCGGGCAAGGGCCGCCGCCGCAGCCGGTAGAGCCCGCTGGCCCCCGTCCTAACTCCAGGACGGGGGCCAGCCTCACCGGCCGAGGTGTCTGAACGCACACGCGATGAACCAGCCGCCGTAGGCCCGTGTGATCGGCCTCCCGGCGCCCCAGTGCCCGCGACCGGATGGCCGACAGCCTTGGTGATCGAGTCCAGGCGCCTACGGCTCTCAACAGGCCTTGGCCGTGCCTGTCGGGCAGCCGCCCGGGGAAACATCGTCGCGCGGCGCGGCAGCGCGGTTCGGCGCAGCACGGCCACCGGAGGATCCTGCCGAGGAAGGCGTCGACGGCGCGCACCTACATGCGCAGGCGCTCCCCGGAACGCGGCATCCCGGTGCCCGAAGGCAAGTTGGACGGGAAGACCGTCCGCTCCACCGAGGACGAACTGACGATCTGGCGCACGGCCTGGCGGAAGCAGGCTGGCCCCACGACCGGCCGACCACCCGCGCCGCTGCCCACACCCACCTGCCGCCGGCGTCTTCCCGCCGGCCGCGCCGTCGAGTCAGGCTGTCTCTGGGTGGCCTGAGGCAGGCTGGCGACGGCTGAACAGTTGAGGCCGTGACGTCACACCTCAAAGGCGTGGCCGAAGCCTTTCTCGTAGAGGTGGGCCGTACTCGCGTCCCCCGGTGGCTGTGGGCCGTCTGGAGCAGGACAAGTTGCTGATGCTTGTCCTGCGGGATGCGCTGAGTGGAGGAGACGCGGACGGGACGTACGGCGGGAGCGTCCGGGACCTGCGTGCGCAGTCGCCCGACCGCCTCCCGCACCCCTGCGAGCAGCGCCTCGTGGCCGTCGGCGGCCGTGGCCTCCCCGCCCTGCCGGATCCGGACGCTCACGGCGCCGTGGGCGCCTGCGTCGAGCCAGGTCACCCGCTGGAGGTAGTACTCCCGCAAGGACACCACCGGCTCGGCGGGCACCGGATCCGAAAGCATCCCGGGCAGCGCGAGCTCCTGCCAGAACATGTGCCCGACCAGCCCTCGCACGCTGAAGTCCTTGAGCACGCCCGGCTCGTTCCACGCGGCGGCGACAGCGGGGTCGGCCGCGAGGTCGACGACCGTCCGCACGGCGTCCAGGAAGGCGTCCCGGATCCGCCCGCCCCGCCAGTTCCACGGCTCCGCGATGACGGTCACGGCCTCATCCCACCGGGCGCGCCTCGCGCTTACAAGCCGTTTTCACGAACCGGGGTTCAGGCCCTCGGAGCGCCGCTGCGCATGCCCGGGCGTCGGGTCCAGATACACCCGGCACACCGCCGGGAACGCCTCGTGCAGTCGCTGCTCGGCCCGCTCACAGGCCCACTCGACCTCGGCGGCGGTCGACAGATCACGGAAGTCGACCTTGGCCGCCACCAGGGCCTCTCCCGGCGCCTGCACCAGCGTCGTCAGCTCCAGCACCGCCTCGATGTGCTCCACCTGCAGCAGTTCCGCCCGGATCCGCTCCCGCACCGGCCGGGGCAGCGGCCGCCCGATGAGAAGCTCCACGTTCGACCGGCCGAGCACCCAGGCGACGTACAGCAGCAGCACGCCGATGGACAGGGAGGCGATGCCGTCCCAGACCCCGGATCCCGTGAGCTGCCCGCCCAGCAGGCCGCCCGCCGCCAGCACCAGGCCGATCAGCGCAGCCGAGTCCTCCAGAACCACCGCCTTCACGGCGGTGTCGGGCGTGTGCCGCAGATAGAGCCGGAAGGGCATCCCGCGGCGGTCCGCGTCACCGCGCGCCTGGCGCACCGCGGTCCGCAGCGAGAAGCCCTCCAGCACGAAGGCGACCGCGAGGACGATGTACGACACCCGCGGGTCACCGAGCGTCTCGCCCATCGTCAGGGTGTGGATGCCGTCGTAGAGGGAGAAGACCGCGCCGCCGACGAAGGTGGCGACTGCGGCGAGCAGCGCCCAGACGTAGCGTTCGGGGCCGTATCCGAGGGGATGGTCCTCGTCGGGGGGTTTCCGGCTGCGCTTGAGCGCCGTCAGCAGCAACACCTCGGTGACCGTGTCGGCGACCGAGTGCGCGGCCTCGGAGAGCATGGCGCTGGAGCCGCTGATGAGGCCGGCCGCCACCTTGGCCACCGCGATGCCGAGGTTGGCGAGGGCGGCGACGATGACCGTGAGGGTACTTCCGACGTCGGTATCCCGCCGGTCCGGGTGCAGAGCTTTCGCCATGCCCCTCAGTGTTCCCGCGGAACCCGTACCACGCCCTCCTGGATGACCGAGATGGCCAGGCGCCGGTCCTGCGTGTAGATGCGGGCCTGACCGAGGCCGCGGGCGCCGTATGCCGACGGGGACTTCTGGTCGTACAGCAGCCACTCGTCGGCCCGGAACGGCCGGTGGAACCACATCGCGTCTCGCCGAGCGCGGCAACGCCGGCCGGGTGGTGAGGGGCGGCATCGACGAGCGGGTGGTTCCTGGTGCTGTTCGCTGTCCAGGCTTTCGAGGCGTGTTTCGCCCGGCGCGGCAACCCCGGCCGGAGGTGCTGTTGCCGGTTTCTTCGTCTGGTCGGTCAGTGGCAGATTCGGCAGGTTCTCCAGCTCCTCGACAACGCCGAGGTCCTGGTCATCTCGCCGGCCGCGCACGCCGCCGTCATGGCCGCGGCCGCCACATGCGGTGGCGGATGCGACGCCCGCGAAGCCATGTCCGCAGGTGCGACCTGGCAAGACGGTGACCAGCTCGCTTTCGGGCCGCTCACCGGTGTTCCCCGTTTTTTTCCCGTCGGTCGTCGCCTCTGTGGGCTGGGGAGCCGCGTCGGAGCGCTGAAACGGGCCCCACGCCTCGGTCGCCGCTGGGACGAGAGGCGTGCCGGGGCCCGTTTCTGGTGATCGTTGACCAGGTGAGGGTTGGCCGTGGGGCTAGTTGCACCCGGGTCCGGTCGAGGGGTTGGCGCAGGCATTGCGGCCGGATCCGCCGTCGTTGGTATCGGCGCCGCCATTGAGAGCGTCGTTGCCGTTGCCGCCGGACAGGGAATCGTTGCCGGAGTCGCCGATGAGGCTGGCGTTGCCGTTGCCGCCCTCGATGCTGGAAGATCCTCCGCGACTGCCGCCTCAAAGGCGACGGCGTCCACCACGCCATGCTCGGCATCGCCCGGATGCACAACCTCGCCCTCGCCGGATAGGTCGCAGGTGGCACGATGGCCCGCCATGCCCGAGGCGGCTCCAAGATCTTTACGGAACACCCCTTACGGCACGGTGAAGAGGACCTTGTCCTCGTCCGCGGCGGGGTCCGCCTGCTTGAGCCTGGCCCTGATGCTGGATCCGAGGTGGAGATCCAGGCCGTTGTTCGAGACGACCTTGGCCAGCACGGCGGGGTCGGCCAGGAACACTTTGCCCTCGCGCGGCCTGCCCCGCTCCGCGTCGGTGTCGATGACCGCGGCGTCGAACACCTCGCCCACGCGGTCCTTGAGCACCGCGGCCTCGGCCAGGTCCATGGTCTGCCGGTCCGCCAGGCCGCCCTTCCCCCGTGCCATGTCGCACGGGATGCAGGACAGGGCGTCGAGCACCCAGTTCGGCGGGGCCTTGTCCGCGCACGCCATCACGCACAGCTCACCGGTGTACCGGTCGACCAGGCGCCGCAGCGGAGCCGTGCAATGGGTGTACGGGGCCGCGATCGCTGCGTGCATCGTGTACGCCGGCTTCTGGTTGTCGCGGAAGACGGTGTACTCCGCCTTGAGCATCGTGCTCGTGGCCTCGGTGAGGAAGGCCATGTGCTGCTGGTTCTGGGGATCGAGCTTGCGGACCAGCGTGGCGTACGAGATGCCGGGCCGCCAGACGATGCCCAGGGTCTTCGCGATGTCGTGCAGGCGCTTGATCACGTTCTGATCGGCCTGCTCCTTCTGGGTCCGCAGGATGCCGGTACCCGTGTCGAGCATGATCTGGGCCGCGGACATCCCGGTCATGAGGGAGATCTGCTCGTTCCAGCCCTCGACCGGCAGCGTCGCCACGTAGCGCAGCCGGAACGATCCGTCCTCGAGGGTGACCTCCTGGTCCGGCAGATTCACCGAGATGCCGCCGCGCGCGATTTCGACGGCCTCCCGCAGCTCGCCGATCTCGCGCAGCAGGGCGAGGGACTCCTCCGCCGTG
Organism: Streptomyces sp. NPDC047869; assembly: GCF_040704065.1. Taxonomy (NCBI): domain Bacteria; kingdom Bacillati; phylum Actinomycetota; class Actinomycetes; order Kitasatosporales; family Streptomycetaceae; genus Streptomyces; species Streptomyces sp. NPDC047869. Next base: position 160,413 of record NZ_JBEYRK010000017.1, on the reverse strand, counting down.
CCGTTCTCGATGGCCTGCTGGGCGCCGGCGTAGTCGAGCTGGGCCCGACTTCGGATCACGGCCCGGCTCACGGACGAGTCGGTCAGATTGCCGTGGGCGTCGAGGTCGTGCTGCCACAACAGGGCGGGGCGGTCCTTGTTCGGCAGCAGGCTGGCCGCGCCCTCGGAGAGGACGGGCGGGTGCAGGGGCACCTTGAGGTCGGGGAAGTACAGCGTTTCGATCCTGTCGTGCGCCTCGATGTCCAGAGGGCTGCCCGCCCTGACGAAGGCCGCCACGTCCGCGATGGCGTAGTACACGCGGTAGCCGCCACCGGGCCGCCGTTCCAGGTGCATGGCCTGGTCGAGGTCCTTGGAGGTCGGCGGATCAATCGTGAAGAACGGCAGGTGGGTGGCGTCCTTGTCGGGCAAGCGCGCCTCACCCGCGGCCTTGTCGGCCGCTTTGAGTACGCGCTTGGGGAAGCTCAGAGGGACCTTCAGCTCCGCGCGGAGTTCCTCCAGCGCGGTGCGCAGAGCGTCCTGAGCCTCGGCAGACATGTGCATCGGGCGGCGTTGCATGCCCCGAGCGTAGGGCGGCGGTCACGAATCGGCGCGGCGAGCGGGGCCGGGCGGCGGAGGGGACCGGGGCGACGGCGGCCGCGCGAGGAGGGGACATCGCCGGAGGGCGCGCGGCGACAGCTACGGCACCTCGCCGCGTTGTCGGATCGCCCGAATACGCCCAGCATGAGGACGACGCTCCGCCTTGCGATGCACCGCATCTGACGCCGCGCGCTTATCCACCGGGGATTACGGGACAGCCCTTGGACACGCAACACAGCCCGCCCGGCCTCGATCGCTAGGCGGACGCGGCGGGTGCGGTTGGCGCCCGGGAACGGGCGGGCGCTGCTGCCGCACCTAGAACGAACGCATTGCGTCTGTCTTCCGTGCGGTGTGCGTACGCCCGAGGCAGTGCCTGCCTTCAACGGGTGCTGGTCCAGCGCGTGAGGAGGGCGAGGGCCTCCGCGCGGTCGTTGGAGTCGAGGCCGGAGATGGTGGCGTGGTGGTTGCTGCCGGGGGCCCATAGGACGCGGGAGTCGCGGGAGCGGGGGTGGAAGGACTCGGCTACGGCGGGATCTTGGGTGCCGTTGACGAACAGCAGCCGGTGGCCGTTACGGCTGACCCAGTGGTCGATGTCCGGCATCGCGGCGGGGTCGAAGCGCATCGGGATGTCGCGCGGGACGAAGGTGCGCGGCTGCATCGCGTCCGGGTGGCGCAGCAGATCGGCGAGGTGGGCGGTGGGGACGTCGAAGTAGCCGAGTCGGGCTCGGACCTGTTTGTGGTGGGCGACTACTTGCTCAACGGCGCGCACCCACCCTTCGCCCTTCCAGCCTGACCGGGAGGGTGACCGGTGCGGGGGCCGACACGACAATGATGGATGATCGCGGCATGCGTATCTCGGCGCGGCCACACCTACGCGGGCGCCGCGCAGACCGTCCTGTCGGCGCTCGGCGGACCGCGTACTGCCCCGTTCGCACTGCCCAACCCCACCGCGCCGGGCGTGACCCGGACCTACACCACCTGAAAGCCACTCTCGGACGAGAACGTCGACGCCCGGGTCTTCTTTAGGATTCATACGAGGTCGGCCGACGAGGCGGGGATCACGCTCGGCACGAACGTGGCGGTACGTCCTGCAGAACACGGGACGCCTCCCGGCCGCACCGCAGGTCCCGGTCACAGCGCCCGCGCCGCATAGGCCCTGACATCCGCGTCCGAGTCCGTCGTCGCGGTGGCCAGGGCGGCTCGGGCGCCCTCGACGACACGGTGCTTAGTCAGGGCCAGTACGGCGGCCTTGCGGACGTCAGCGTTCAGGTCGGTGAGGGCCTTGGCGAGGGCCGGGACGGCCAGGTCGGGGTCTGCGACGGACAGAGCGGTGGCTGCGCCGGCCCGGACCTGCCAGGCCAAGTCTGCCAAGGCCGCCTCGGCGCGTGTGGCTAGGGCTACCGGGCAGCCCGTCGTGCCCAGAGCTTCGTAGGCGGCCCCCCGCACCAGGGCGTCCGGATCGTCGACGAGCGCTGCGAGGGCCGAGCGGGCCATGTCTGAGCCTGTGCCCATGGTGGCCAGGGCCTTGGCGATCGTGACGCGGACCTCGCGGGACGGATCGACGGCCGCCGCGCGGGCCACCTCCACGGAGGCGTCGACCGACACCAGCGCGCGCACGGCCGCGATGCGTACGGCGATGTCGGTGTCCGACAGGGAGTGCGCGAACAATTCGGCGTCGCCGAGCCGCAGAGCACGCAGCACGTCCAGTGCGGCCGCGCGGACGGCGGGGTCGGCCTCGGACAGGGCGGCGGCGAGGCCGTCACGCAGGGCCGGTTCCGGCGACAGCGTCTCGACCAGTTCGCGCAGTGAGGCGACTGCGGCGGCGCGGACGCCGGCGTCGGGATCGGCGAGCGCCGAAGCCAGTGCCGGTCCGGTGCCCGGCGGCACGATCTCCGTCAGGACCGTGACGGCCGTCCGGCGCACGCTGGAATCGGGGTCCGTCAAGTAGTCGGCGAGCAGGGAAAGATCAGGCTCGTCCTCTGTGAGAGAGAGGAGTTCGAGCAGGCGAGGTGTGACTTGTGCGTCCGCGTCGGCCCGGGGGCGGGCGGCTGTGTCGGGCACGGTGGGCTCCTGCCGCAACGCCACCGGCGCCGCTTCCCGAGCCCCTGCCGTCGCCACACGTTCCGGGTGGACCTCGCCGATGTGCCGGGAAAGGCTGGCGGCCGGGGCGAAGCCGTCGACCGGGACCAGGTAGGGAGCCACTGGACGGGACGTGAACTCCATCGCCCCGGAGGGGGACTTGTGCAGGTCGAGGTGGTGGAACCAGGACGCGTCGTCGCGACGCGGGTGGTCGATGCGGTCGTGGTAGAGGCCCCAGCGGGACTCGGTGCGGGCCAGGGAGGCGCGTGCGGCCATCTCCGCGCAGTCGCGGATGAAGGTGACCTCGGCGCAGCGCATGAGTTCGTGCGGGGTTCCGGCGCCCATCGCGGCCAAGTCGTCCCGCATCCGCTCGAAGGCTTCCAGGGCGAGGGAGAGACGGGCGCCGGACTTCGGCGGGGCGACGTAGTCGTTCACGAAGCGGCGCAGCTTGTACTCGACCTGGGGCTGCGGTGGGCCGTCCGGGTTGCGCAGCGGGCGGTAGACCAGCTCGTGCGCCTCGCGCAGCTGGTCCTCCGGCAACTCGCCTTCGTAGGCCCGGTACTGGGACGCGTCCGCTCCGGCCAGGTCACCGAAGACGAATGCGCCGATCATGTAGTTGTGCGGTACGCAGGCCAGGTCGCCGGCGGCGTACAGGCGGGGGACGGTCGTACGGGCGTGGTCGTCGACCCGTACGCCGGAGGCCGAGTGGCCGCCGCACAGGCCGATTTCCGAGATGTGCATCTCGACGTCGTGGGTGCGGTAGTCATGGCCCCGGCCGGCGTGGAAGGTGCCGCGCGTCGGGCGTTCGGTCGAGTGGAGGATCGACTCCAGGGCTGAGATCGACTCCTCTGGCAGGTGGCTCAGCTTCAGGTAGACCGGGCCCCGGTCGCTTTCGATCTCGGCCGCGAACTCGGCCATCATCTGGCCGGACCAGTAGTCGGAGTCGACGAAGCGTTCGCCGTGCCGGTTGACCTGGTAGCCGCCGAAGGGGTTGGCGACGTAGGCGCAGGCGGGGCCGTTGTAGTCCTTGATCAGCGGGTTGATCTGGAAGCACTCGATGCCGGTGAGTTCGGCGCCCGCGTGGTAGGCCATGGCGTAGCCGTCGCCGGCGTTGGTGGGGTTCTCGTAGGTGCCGTAGAGGTAGCCGGAGGCGGGCAGGCCGAGGCGGCCGCAGGCGCCGGTCGCCAGGATCACCGCGCCGGCGCGGACGGTGACGAACGCACCTGTGCGGGTGTGGAAGCCGACCGCGCCCACGGCCCGCCCGGCGGCGGTGAGCACGCGCACCGGCATCACCCGGTTCTCGATGCGGATCCGCTCGCGCATCTCGCGCCGCCGCAGCTGCCGGTACAGGACCTTTTTGACGTCCTTGCCCTCCGGCATCGGCAGCACGTAGGAACCCGAGCGGTGGACCTGGCGGACCGCGTACTCGCCGTGTTCGTCCTTCTCGAACTTCACGCCGTACGACTCCAGCCGCTGCACCATCGCGAAGCCGCGGGTGGCGGTCTGGCGGACGGTGGACTGGTCGACGATGCCGTCGTTGGCGCGGGTGATCTCGGCGACGTAGTCGTCGGGCTCGGCACGGCCCGGGATGACCGCATTGTTGACGCCATCCATGCCCATGGCGAGGGCGCCGGAGTGACGGACGTGCGCCTTCTCCAGGAGGAGGACGTTCGCGCCGTGCTCGGCGGCGGTCAGGGCCGCCATGGTGCCGGCGGTGCCGCCGCCGATGACGAGGACGTCGCAGGTCATTTCCTCGGCGTCGGTGAGAGTGGGGATCCGCAGGGGCTCGGAGTGGGTGTTCGGGCGAGGGTTCACCGGGGTGCCTTTCATGTGCCGAGCGAGGTGAGGACGTCGCGGCGCAGGGCCATGCGGGCCGGGTCGCCGAGGGCCCTACGGTCGCGCGGGCGCGGTACGTCCCGTACGGCGAGCAGGCGGCCGGCGCCGAGGAGGGCCATGCGGTCGCCGAGGAACAGGGCCTCGTCCACGTCGTGGGTGACGAAGACGACGGTCGCGCCGGTGCCTCGCAGCACCTCCACCAGCAGGTCCTGCATGCCGGCCCGGGTCTGGGCGTCGAGGGCGCCGAACGGCTCGTCCATGAGTACGGCACGCGGACGCCCGGCCAGGGCGCGGGCCAACTGGGCGCGCTGGCGCTGCCCGCCGGAGACGCGGTGCGGCAGCTGGCGGGCGTGGTCGGCGAGCCCGACCCGGGCCAGCCACTCCTCGGCCTGGACGCGGCGCTCGGAGCGCGGGGCGCGGCGTATGGCGAGCGGGAGTTCGACATTGGCGCGCAGGGTGCGCCAGGGCAGGAGGGCGTCCTCCTGGAAGATCAGGGCGCGTTCTGCGGAGGGGCCGGCCAGGGGGTGCCCGTCCTGGCCGATCCCTCCGGCCAGCGGGGGCAGCAAACCCGCCAGGCTGCGCAGCAGGGTCGATTTGCCGCACCCGGAGGGGCCGACGACGGTGACGATCTCGCCCCGCGCGATGTCCAGGTCGACGTCGGCCAGGACAGGCGCGTCGGGGCGGCCGAGCGTGGCGGCGTGGAGGGTGAGCCGGGTGCCGCGAACGGACGACGGCGCCTGGTCCACCGTACGGAGTTCGGGCTTCAGGTCAGACGAGGTGCTCATCGTGGGCTTCCTCGGTGTCGGAAGGCTGGTGGGTGCTTACGGCGGCGGGTACCGGCCGGGCGGGCGCGAGCGTGCGCGGCGCCGTCGGCCGGGTTCCGGGGACGTACGACGTGCGGGGCAGCCAGCGGGTCAGGCGTCGGCCCAACAGCTCGACGGTCGTGGAGGTGAGCCAGCCGAGGACGCCGATCGTGACCATGCCGACGAAGACACCGGGGTAGTTGACGATCGTGTAGTCCTGCCAGGTGCGGTAGCCGACGCCGTACTGACCGGAGATCATCTCGGCCGAGATCACGCAGATCCACGAGACGCCGATGCCGACCGACAGGCCGCCGAAAATGCCGGGCAGCGCGCCCGGCAGGACGACCGAGCCGAGGATGCGCCACCGGCCGCCGCCCATGGTGAGCACGGCTTCCTCCCACACGGGGGTCAGCGCCCGGACGGAGTGCCGGGTGGAGACCAGGACCGGGAAGAAGGCCGCGGTGAAGGTGATGAAGACGATGCCCTGTTCGTTGGAGGGGAACAGGAGGATCGCGACGGGCACCAGGGCGATCGCCGGGATCGGGCGGACGACTTCCAGGATCGGGCCCAGCAGGTCCCCAGCCAGCCGGGAGCGGACCACGAGCACGCCGACCGCCACACCCAGCACCGCTGCCAGCAGGAAGCCGGTGACGATACGGGTCAGGCTGTCGGTGAGGTCCGTCCAGTAGTCCGCCCCGGAGAGGCGGTCGGCGAAGGCGTGGGCCACGTCGGTGACAGTGGGGAACTGCGAGAAGCGCAGCCACAGGTCGACGTCCAGGCTGGTCAGGAGCTGCCAGAGGCCGAGGGCGGCTGCGACGGCGCCCATTCGCAGCGCATACCGGCCGATAGGCGGGATTGGCTGCCGGTAGCGGCCCGCTCGCGGCGCGGGCTGGCTCATGCGGCACGCTCCAGGGCGTCGGCGTATGGGATGACGCGGGCGCCAGCGTGCCCGGACGCGTACGCCTGCGCGGTCGCCGGGGCGACGAACGGCAGGAGCTTCTCACCGTCGGCCACCCAGACAGCCTTGTTGGCGAACCACAGGGTGCCGGTGGTGGCGTCGGGCACGTAGGCGGCACGGATGCCGTCCGGGTGCGCGGCCACGTAGGCCAGCAGCTCCGCCGGGGAGTTGAAGGCCTTGGTCTCCTGGGCGCCCTTCGGCCATGCCTCGGTCGTGGCGGCGGCCGGCGTGGCGGCGAGTTGCTTCGCGTACGACGCCCCGAGGGCCTTTTTCACGTAGTGGTCGTCGACGAAGGAGTCCACGTCGATGTCCCCGGTCAGCTTCGCCGCCTTCAGGACCGACACGTCCTGCTTCAGCGCGGAGACGAGCTGCGGCCTGACGGCCGGGTCGAAGGTGGAGATGCCGTGGGCGCCGTTGTAGAGGTAGACGACCTCGGCGGGCAGGCCGGTGGCCTTCGCGACCTTCTCGGCGGCGGCCACGGGATGGGTGTTGAGGTAGTCAGTGGCCTCGGCCTGGGCCTTGAGGAAGGCCCCCAGCACGGCCGGGCTGTTCTTGGCGAAGTCCTGGCGGGCGGTGACGCCGTGGAAGGTGGGCAGGTTCAGCTGGGCGCCGTCGTAGAGGGCCTTCGCCTTGCCCTGGTAGGTGAGCAGGCCGGGCCAGGCGACGAACTGCGACAGCGCGTCCGCGCTGCCCGCGGTCAAGGCCGACGCGCCCACGGCGGGCTGCTGGTTGAGCTTCTGGATGCCGTCGTTCGGGTCGATGCCGGCGCGCTGCAGGGCCCGTACGAGGGTGCCGTCGGCGGCGGAGCCGACGCTGGTGGAGACCTTCTTGCCTTTCAGGTCCTGCAGGGAGGTGAGCTTGGAGGCGGGTGCGGTGACGATGGTGTTGAGGCCGCCGCGGAGGTTGTAGCCGGTGACGGAGACCAGGTGGGTGGGGCGGCCGAGCTGTTTGCCGCGTGCGGCGTTGATGAGCAGCGGGAAGTCGCCCATCGAGCCAATGTCGATCTTCCCGGCGGTCATCTGGGCGGTGATGGGGGCGCCGGTGGCGTAGTCCTGCCAGTCGACGCTGTAGGTGCGGCCGTCGTGGAGGGAGTTCAGCTGCTTCTCGAAGTAGCCGAGGGAGCGCAGGAGGGTTCCCGCGGTGACCGTGTTGATGGTCTTGGACTGGTAGCCGACGGTGACCGTGACGGTGGCTCCGTCACCGCCGGCCGCCGCATTGCCGCCGCAGGCGGTGAGCGGTGCGAGGAGCACGGCACCGGCTGCGACAAGGACTATGCGTTTCATGGAAGTTCGGCCTTTCACCGGAGCAGGTAGGGCATGTTCACCGTCACGGCTCCGGTGGGACAGCGGGCCGCGCACGGGCCGCAGTACCAGCACTCGTCGACATGCATGTACGCCTTGCCGCTGCTGTCGTCGATGGCGAGGGAATCCAGCGGGCACATGTCCACGCAGAGCGTGCAGCCGTCGATGCACTTCGACTCGTCGATGGTCACGGGCACGTCGGCCCGCTGGGGCGCCAAGGGCATGGCTGTCTCCAAAAATGTGGGCGAGCGGGGTGTTCACAGGGACCGGTGCAGCAGCCCGCTCATCGAGATGCGGTCGCCGCGGAAGCGGATGAATTCCAGGTCGACGGGTCGCCCGTCGGCGAGGTACGTGAGGCGTTCCAGCATCAGGACGGCCGCACCGCGCGGTGCCTGCAGTACGGCGGCGGAGTGGGCGTCGGCGCTCACCGCCTCAAGGCTGATTTCAGCGTGACCGAGCGGGGTGCCGGTGAGCGTTTCCAGGAGCCGGAAGATGTCCGTGTTCTCCAGGTCCTCGCCGAGCAGGTCGGTGCCGACGTCGAGCGGGATGTACGTGAGGTCGAGGGACAGGGGTAGGCCGTTCAGCCGGCGAAGACGTTCGATGTAAAGGACGTCGGTGCCGGGTGGGACGTGAAGGCGGTCGGCCACCGGGGACGGGGCGAGGACGGGGCCCACGGTGCGGACCTCGTTGGTGACATGGCCGTGTTCGCGCAGGGTTTCTGCGAGGCCCATCAGGCGGTCGAGTCCGTGGGGGTACTTCTGGGCCACGACGACCGTGCCGACGCCGGGGAGGCGTTCGACCAGACCCTCGCCGCGCAGCAGGTCGAGAGCCTGCCGGACGGTGTTGCGGGAGGCGCTGTAGTCCTTGGCGAGGGCCGTCTCGTGAGGAAGCGTGCCGTCCGGGAACCCCCCGGACAGGAGCTGGTGGCGGAGCAGGTCGGCGAGCTGGCGAGCCCGGTCCGCACGCAGCCGCCGCCGCGCACGGTGGGCGGCGACGGTGGTCGCGCCCTGGCCGGCGTGGTCTCGGACACGGTCGGTGGGTGACATGATTCGGACCATACCTACCTGGTAGGGAAAGCGGTGTTGCCGGAGTGTTGCGCCACCTGACACATGACCGGATGCCCAGCTGAACTGGGGTTTCATCGGACAGCCGGGGAGATCTGCCAGCGCCGGCGTCTACGGCCCACGAGAACCGACGGGTCGCTCAGCCGCGAGATTCCTTCGCAAAGCTGGTTCTCCCTACGCGCCCCAACGCGGGCAGGACCCGCCTCCGGCCGACTCCGCAAGCAGGGCATCACCTGGGCCGCCCAGCGCGTGCAGGAAGCGGTCGTGGTGCTGGGTGAGTTCCGGGAGATACAGGGCGCGCGCCAGTTGTGGTGTCGGTCTGCAGCGTCGATGCAATGCCGGAGCCGTAGTGGACGGCCTTCAGCGTCCTCGACGTCGTTCTGCGGGGACGCAGATCGCAGGACCTGTCACCTGCAGGGCCGAAGGGCCCAGGGCGCTGGAACGACAGACCTGCGGGTCGGGGCTGTCCGGCCCTTGGTCGCAATTCGGGATCGACCGAGAGTCGTGCATGTGGGGGCCACAGCGAGAGCGCGCTCTACCTGGCGCAGTCGGGAGTCCGGAAACATTCTTCGCACCATGCGGCACGCCTCGGACACGCCGCAAATCCACTACGGCGCGGCCATGGGTCTCTCGCGCTTTCTATCGCGTGAGACAGCGGATCGAAAGGCATGATCATGCGAACTCAGCTCACCAAGCGCCTCTTCGCGGTTTCCGCGGCCGGCGTCCTGCTGGCCGGCGGTGCTGCGATCGGCGCGGCCGGGACGACTGCGGCCGCCACCCCGGCTCACCTTTCTTCGTACTCCCACGGAGTCAACCGCGACGACGGTTGCGCTGACTGGTGGGACAACGGCTGCGACTATGGTGGCTTCGGCCACGGTGGGTTGACCACGGCGGTGGGGACCACGGTGGCCGCTGATACCAACCGATGAAAGTGGTGTGCGCCTTCCCCTCTAGGGCACGCCTAGGGCGCACACGCATTTCTCGACGCTCTCCGGCTGGGGTGCGGCTGGCCCGACGTTTGAGCAGACAGCCCGCCCGAGGACGCCATCGAGTGGTTTGAGGCCCTCGCTGCTCTCCGCTGCGAGGTGACCAACCCCAGGGTGGCTCCTTTCCGTGAGCACATCGCCCGTGCCGGGGAGAAGACCGCCGCAGCGTCGCGCCCAGCTGTCAGCGACCGAGTCCATCGCTGCGCTGCATCAGAACATCGGCGCGCCCGGTCAGCTATCCGCGGAGTTCGCCGAAGTCGCCGAGCGCGCAGCCACCGCCCGGCTGACCCGCTTGCTCAGGACGCCCCTGGCGCCGACCGGGCCGCGATGTTCCTGGCCGCCGACGCCTACCCGGCCCTGATCCGCGCGCTCACACTGTGGCGCACGCCGGGGCCGACCTGCCCCGCCTGCTGTGCTGGTTTCGGCTCCTGCATGACGTGCTCGCGCAGACTGCGGGGACTGGAACGAGACCGGCGTGTGGCAGCGGCTGCATGAGGTCCTGCTGGCCGAGCTGAACGCGGCCTCGCGGCTGGACTGCTCTCGCCGTCGATTCCTCGCACGTCGGGCCATTGCCGAGGGGACGACAGGCCCGCACCGAAAAGTTCTTCCATATCACTCGGCCACGGCACGCATCTGCCCTAAGGCCTAACGTGTGATGGCCGGCCTGCGAGGCGGGCCGGCCACGGTCGAGTTGGCCGGGATGCTGGAACCCGTCTACGACGTGGCCGGCGACAGCTCAGGTCAGCGGGTCGAGGAGGGTCAGCACCGAAGCGTCCTCCTCGATCAGCGGGGCGAGGGCGGCGTTGAACGGGCCGCCGTACGGGGCCTTCAGGTGGGCCTGGAAGGCGTCCTCGTCCCGGTACACCTCGAAGATCCAGTAGGCGCGGGGGTTCGACGCCTTGGTGTAGACGTCGAAGGCGAGGTTGCCGTCTTCCTCGCGCACCTTCTTGGCGTAGTCGCGGATCAGGCGGGCGACCTCGTCCTCCGCTCCCTCGCGTGCGGTGAACTCGGCGAGCAGGGTCTTTTTCACGGTGGGGTGTCCTTCATGGTCGGGCGTGATGTGAGGGTCAGTCGCGGTAGGAGTCGAGGGGCCAGACGCTGGCCCGGTCCAGCTTCACCGAGCCGTTCTCGGCGAAGACCTGTACTCCCTGGCTGGCGGGGTCGGGGAAGATCTGGTCGGTGATCACCGCTTCGCCGCTGCCGCCGAACACCTCGACGGACGACCAGTCGACAAGGATCCGCAGCTTCACCTTGCCGTCCTTCGCCTGCAGTGGAGCTCGCTGGACGCCAGGGAAGGAGCTGTTGAAGTCCACGGCGCCGGAGCGGGTGCGGTCGACGTACAGCTCCTGTGTCGTGGTGTCGTAGCCGATGACTGTCTCCTCGCCTCCGGCGCCGGTGCGCACCTTCAGGCCGAAGCGGTCGGCGTCCTCGAGGGAGAAGGCGGCCTCGATATCGAGTGCCCTGCCCTTGGCCGCAGGGCCGATCAGGGACTTTGTGGTGCTCTTGACGGCGACGTCGGCCGCCGTCGTCGGGCGCCCCTGCCGTAGGGACTCCAGGCTGCTCACCGGCTTGCTGGTCAGCCGGATTCGGCCGTTGATGGTGCGCAGGGCCATCTCCCGGGGGGCGCTCTGCGCGCCCCGCCAGGGGGAGGTGGGGATGGCACCGCCGTAGTCCCAGTTGTTCATCCAGCCGATCATGTAGCGCTTGCCGCCCGGCGCGTCTTCCCAGGACACCGCCGCGTAGTAGTCCTTGCCGTAGTCGGCCCAGTCGGCTCGCTGCACGACGGACTTGGCAGGTTGGTCAGCGGCGGTGAACCGGTCGGTCAGGATGTGGCCCCAGCCGGCGGTGTTCATGTCGACGACCTGGATCCGCGCCTTCTTGCCGGCGTAGGGGCGCAGGTCGAAGGAAGCCCAGTCGACGGTCTCGCTGTTGGAGCCGGTGGCGCTGCGGACGACCTGGCCGTCGACGATCAGGTTGACGGACGTCTCCTTGGAGACGGGCTGGGCCCTGGTGTCGGACAGCACGATGTGGTCGACGTTGATGTGGCCCCAGCCGCCGGTGTTTTCGTCGACGATCCTGATCTGCGCCTTCTTGCCAGTGAGGTCGCTGACGTCCCAGGAGGCCCAGTTGAGTGCCTCGGCGTCGTCTCCGGTGGCGCTGCGCACCACTTGGCCGTCGACTAGGAGTTCGAGGGCGGTGGGGTCAGCGGCACTGGTCGGGTGATGGCCGCCGCCGATGAGGAAGTTGATGTGGTTCTTGTCGATGGTGAATTCGGGTGAGGTGAGGGTGCCGGTGGTGGAGTCGCCGTTCAGGTAGGTGTTGACCAGGCCGCTGCCCAGGAATCCGGAGACTTCCTGCTGGTTGGGGAGGGTGCCGGTGGCCGGTGCGGTGCCGAAGGCGTCTCCGGTCTTCGTCCAGTCGCCGTAGGTGCCGCCTTCGAAGTCGGCGAGGACCGCGCCTGCGGGCGGCGGTCCCTGCACCAGGACGGTCCCGGGCTCGTGCGGGTGCCGTCCGCCGCCGACCTTGAAGTTCAGGTAGGGGCTGTCGACGGTGAATGCGGGTGAGGTGAGGGTGCCGGTGGTGCCGTCACCCGAGTGGAAGCTGTTGGCGAGGCCCTTGCCGTCGAAGCCGTCGACGGTCCCCTGCCCGACCAGTGCCCCGGTCGCCGGTCCGTCGCCGAACGCGGTGCCGGTGGTCGTCCACGTACCGAAGTTGGTGCCCTCGAAGTCCTGCACCACCGTTCCGGTGGGCGGGGTGTAGGTGCCCTTGTCCTCGGCGGTGAACTTCTTGCCGTCGAAGTCGCCGATGAAGTACTGGGCGGCCGAACCGCCCGCGATGCCGCCGGGGTTGATGTTGACGACGAGGACCCACTTGATGTTGTGCGGGTCCCCGTCGACCGCGAGGGGGAACAGGTCGGGGCATTCCCACACGCCGCCGGTCGCGCCGGCAGGGCCGAACTCGCTGAGCAGGTCCCAGCCCTTGAGGTTCTTCGACGAGTAGAACCGCACCTTGTGCTCGGTGGACAACGACACCGTCATCAGCCAGCTCTTGGTGGGTGCGTACCACTGGACCTTGGGGTCGCGGAACTCCGTGGAGCCGATGTCGAGTACGGGATTGCCCTGGTACTTGGTCCAGGTGCGGCCGCGGTCTGTGCTGTAGGCGAGCGACTGGGCCTGCTTACCGCCGTTCTTGTAGGCGCTGGTGTAGATCGCCACCATGGGCGGGTTCTCCTCCGTGCCGAACCCGGTGGTGTTGTTCCAGTCGACGATCGCGCTGCCGGAGAACACCATCTCCTCGTCGTCGTGCGAGAGGGCGAGCGGCAGCTCCTTCCAGTGCACGAGGTCCTTGCTCACCGCGTGCCCCCAGGACATGTCACCCCACGAGTTGCCATCCGGGTTGTACTGGTAGAAGAGGTGATACTCGCCCTTGTAGTACAGGAGGCCGTTCGGGTCATTCATCCAGTTCTTCTGCGGGGTGAAGTGGATCTGGGGCCGGTAGGTCTCGAAGTACGGCGGGGTGTCGGCAGCGACGGCCTGGGGGGCGACCGGGGCTGCGGACAGGGCGCAGACGGTTGCCACCGCCGCGATCATCCGTGTGCGGGCATGCCGGGATACACGTCCAGAGCTCATGGTGTCTCCTGTGCTGCGGCTGTTCGGGCAGCGGAGCCTGCTGCCCCGGCGCGGAACCAACAGAAAGTTGACGCCTTGCCAGATGCCGGCGTCCACGGCGCCCGACAAGGAGTGTCATCGTTGACTTGTGTCAGCGATGACAAGTGGCCCGATGATGAGGGCAGTCCGGCCGATGCGTCAACAGTCCGGGCGCGAGGTCACCTCCGGGCGGCTCGCCCGACCGTCATACGCGGCCGACGATGGCGAGCTGCTCCAACTGGCTCTGCCACGGCGGGTTCGGGCCGGCAACCGAGCAGGTCAGGGCCGCAACCCGGACAGCGAACAGGCACGCGTCCGCGACGTGGTCGAGACGGAGTTCTGTCAGCCTGCCACCGAGCAGTCCACGGGTGGCGAGGTGGTGCAGCAGCCCGGCGGTGAAAGAGTCGCCCGCCCCCACCGTGTCGACGACGCTCGTCGGCACGGCAGGCACCTCGATCCGTTCGCCGTCGAGGGAGGCCAGTACGCCGTCGGCACCGCGCGTGATCACGACGAGCCGCGCCCCGGCCGCATGCCAGATGTCGCACGTCTGCTCGGGCGGCGTGCCCGGCAGCAGGACTGCCAGGTCGTCCTCGCTCAGCCGCAACACATCGGCCAGCTCGCACCAGTGCGCCAACCGGACACGGTAGACCTCGGGATCCACCAGCAGCGGCCGGACATTGGGGTCGATGCTGATGGTCGCCCGAGGGGCCGATGCGGCCAGGAAGTCCTCCACCGCCGCCGCGCCGGGTTCCCGGACCAGGGCCAGGGAACCGGTGTGCACGCAGACGGTCTCGGACAGGTCCACCCCCGCCAACTCCTCGGCTGTCCACTGCCAGTCGGCCGTGTTCTGCGCATGGAAGGAGAACGCGGCCTGTCCCCGCTCGTCCAACTCCGCGACGGCCAGCGTGCTGGCCTCCGCGGCCGCGACGGCGCTCGACAGGTCCACCCCGGACGACTCCAGGTGGGCCCGGAACAGGCGGCCGAACACGTCGCCGGACAGCCGTGCGAGGAAGCGGGCCGGGGTGCCGAGACGCGCCAGGGCCACGGCCGTGTTCGCAGGCCCTCCGCCGGGCAGCACCCGCAGCGCGAGTGTGTTCGGGGTGCTCGCCGATTCGGTGAACGCGTCCGCGACGCACTCTCCCAGGACGGTGATCTGACGCGGGCTGCTCATGGGCGGCTCTTCTCTGCGAACGCACGGGCGGAAGCGGGCACGGATCGGGCATCCGTCGCCGCCGTTACGGACTTGTGTCTCGTGCAAGGCATTGACGTTGCCGGGAGCCGGAGTCCATCATCCTCGGCAAGCAGTGTCAACGATGACATAAGTCAACGCTGACATCCCGGGCGGCTTGCTCTGAACCCGCCCTCGTGCCGCTCGCTATCCCTCAGGAGTCGAACATGTCTCGCGCCACTCGCCTGTCCTCCTCCCTCCTCAGAGCCGCCGCTGTGACGGGCGTCGCGGCCCTCACCCTGACGGCCTGCGGTTCTGGCTCCGGATCAGGTTCGTCCAGCGCCGGTTCGGGTGACGTCAAGGTCGGTCTGATCACCAAGACGGACACCAACCCGTTCTTCGTGAAGATGAAGGAGGGCGCGGAGAAGGCGGCCAAAGCCGAGGGCGTGAAGCTCATGACCGCTGCCGGCAAGTTCGACGGGGACAACACCGGTCAGGTCACCGCCATCGAGAACATGGTCGCCTCCGGTGTGAAGGGCATCCTGATCACCCCGAGCGACTCCAAGGCCATCGTGCCGGCGATCGAGAAGGCCAAGGCCAAGGGCGTCCTGGTCATCGCGCTGGACACACCGACCGACCCGCAGAGCGCGGTCGATGCCCTCTTCGCCACCGACAACCTCAAGGCCGGCGAGCTGATCGGCGCGTACGCCAAGGCCGCCATGAAGGGCAAGGACGCGAAGATAGCCACCCTCGACCTCGCGCCGGGCGTCTCCGTCGGCGTCCAGCGGCACAACGGCTTCCTGAAGGGCTTCGGCGTCAAGGAGGGCGACTCCTCCATCCTCTGTTCCCAGGACACCGGTGGCGACCAGGCCAAGGGACAGACGGCGATGGAGAACTGCCTCCAGAAGGAGCCGGACATCAACGTCGTCTACACCATCAACGAGCCTGCTGCGCTGGGCGCGTACACCGCGCTGAAGGCCAAGGGCCGGGAGAAGGACGTGCTGATCGTCTCCGTCGACGGCGGCTGCACCGGGACCCAGGCGGTCAAGGACGGCAAGATCGCCGCGACTTCGCAGCAGTACCCGCTGAAGATGGCCGCCGAGGGCGTCAAGGCCGTCGTGACCTACGCCAAGGACGGCAAGAAGGCGTCGGGTTACACCGACACCGGCGTCACGCTGATCACAGACAAGGCGCAGGACGGGGTCACGTCCAAGGACACCGCCTACGGCCTGGCGAACTGCTGGGGCTGAACCGCCCCGAGGACCGCACGACACCGCATCAGCTCCTCAGCGCGGCGGCCGTCCCTCCTCCCCGACCGGGGACGGCCGCCCCCGTTCCCTTGTCCTCCGACGGTGACGGACAAGGACATCTGTCTTCCGACAAGGACTTCGCATGACAGCCACGACCACGCCCCCGGACACGTCCAAGCCGTACGCCGGGCTCACCGCACCGAGCACGGCCCGCAGACTGCTCACGCAACCGACCACCGGCCCGCTGGTCGCCCTTCTTCTGGCCTGCGCCTTCTTCTCGCTCTCGACCGACCAGTTCCTCACGGGCGGGAACTTCTCACTGATCGTGCAGCAGGTCATGGTCGTAGGCACCCTGGCCATCGGTCAGACCCTGATCATCCTCACCGCGGGCATCGACCTGTCGTGCGGGGCCGTGATGGCGTTCGGCAGCATCATGATCGCCAAGATGGCCGCCGAGGGCTCCCTGCCACCGCTCGCCGCCATCGCACTGGGCCTTGTCGTCTGCGGCGGCTTCGGGCTGCTCAACGGGGCGCTGGTGCAGAAGATCCCGCTGCCGCCGTTCATCGTCACCCTCGGCATGCTGAACGTGGCGTTCGCGCTGACCCACATTTACTCCGAGGAGCAGACGGTCACCAACCTGCCCGGACCGCTGACGGCTCTCGGGCAAACCTTCCCGCTCGGCAACACCGACATCACCTACGGCTCGCTGGTCACCATCGGCCTGTTCCTCCTCCTCGCCTACGCGCTGAGCAGCACCGGATGGGGCCGGCACGTCTACGCGCTGGGCAACAGCCCCGAGGCGGCGCGGCTGAACGGCATCCGCACCTCCCGCCTGACCATCGGCGTCTACACCGTGGCGGGTCTGCTGTACGGCATCGCCGCCCTCCTGCTCATCTCCCGGACCGGAGTCGGCGACCCCCAGGCCGGTCAGACCGACAACCTCGACAGCATCACCGCCGTGGTCCTCGGCGGCACCAGCCTCTTCGGCGGCCGCGGCTCGGTCCTGGGCACCTTCATCGGCGTCCTCATCGTCGGTGTGTTCCGCAACGGCCTGCAGCTGATGGGCGTCGCCTCGATCTACCAGACGCTGATCACCGGAGTCCTGGTGATCCTTGCGGTGACCGTCGACCAGATCTCCCGGAAGAAGACACGATGACCGCGACCCCCACCCCCGTGCTGCAGGCCCGCGGCCTCGTCAAGCGGTACGGACACGTCACCGCCATCGACGGCGCCGACTTCGACCTGATGCCCGGCGAGGTCCTCGCCGTCATCGGTGACAACGGCGCCGGAAAGACCAGCCTGATCAAGGCCCTCACCGGCGCGCTGACCCCCGACGCGGGCGAGATCCGCCTCAACGGCGAACCCATCACCTTCTCCGGACCGCAAAGCGCCCGCGCCCACGGCATCGAGACGGTCTACCAGGACTTGGCCGTGGCCGCCTCCATGGACATCGCCTCGAACATGTTCCTGGGACGCGAACTGCTCCGCCCCGGAGTCCTGGGAAGCGTCTTCCGCATGCTGGACAAGAAGCGCATGCGCCAGGAAGCCGCCGAGCACATGGCCGACCTCAAGATCGGCCTGCGCTCGCTGACCCAGGCGGTCGAAACCCTCTCCGGCGGACAGCGCCAGGCTGTCGCGGTCGCCCGGTCCGTCGCCTGGGCCCGCAGCGTCGTCGTCATGGACGAACCCACCGCCGCCCTCGGCGTCAAGGAGTCCGGACAGGTCCTCGACCTCATCCGCCGCGTCCGGGACAAGGGCATGCCGGTCGTCCTGATCAGCCACAACATGCCGCACGTCTTCGAGATCGCCGACCGCATCCACGTCCACCGCCTCGGCAAGCGCGCGGCCGTGATCAAGCCCTCCGACTACTCCATGGCCGAAGTCGTCGCCATCATGACCGGAGCACTCACCGTCGACGAGGCGGGAGGTACCGTCGTAGCGGATTCCCAGGCGGCGAAGGCCGCAGGAGTTCAGGCCAACTGACCTACGACAGACACTCATGGGTTCCGGCTGCGGGGCGGCACGCCGCGCCCACGCGGCCGGACCCGACGAGCAGGGGAGACTGTTTACTCCATGGCAGCGAACCGCCGCCCCACCCTCGCAGACGTGGCCCGGGAAGTGGGCGTCAGCGCCAAGACGGTCTCCCGCGTCCTCAACGAGGACGGCCCCGCCTCAGCCAAGACCCGGGAGCAGGTGCTCGCCGCCGTGGCCAGGCTCGGCTTCCAGCCGAACCTCATGGCCCGCAACATCCGCGTCGGCGGACCCGACACCACCATCGGGCTGGTCATCCCCGACCTCGGCAACCCCTTCTTCGGCGCCGTGGCCCGCAGCATCGAGGACACCGTCCGCGACCGGGGCCTCACCCTGCTCATGGGCTCCTCCGCAGACGACCCCGACCGCGAACGCGCGCTGACGGACAAGTTCCTCGCCCGCCGCGTCAGCGTCCTGATGGTTGTGCCGTCCGTCGGCGCCGACCACTCCCACCTCAGGCCCCACCGCGCCACCGGCCTGCCCGTCGTCTTCCTCGACCGTCCCGGAGTGGGACTGACCGCGGACAGCGTCGTCAGCTCCAACCGAGCCGGCGCCCAGGCCGGCGTCACCCACCTGATCAACCACGGCCACCGGCGCATCGGCTTCGTCGGCGACCTGCCCACCAAGCTCTACACCCGTCGCGAGCGCCTGGCCGGATACCGTGCGGCCCTGGACGAAGCCGGCCTCCCCTTCGAGCGCTCCCTGCTCACCAACGCGCACGACCAGCGCGGAGCCTCCACCGCCACCGCCCACTTGCTGAGCCTGGCTGATCCCCCCACCGCTCTGTTCGCCGGCAACAACATCGTCGCCCTGGGAGTCGTTACCGAACTCGCCCGCAGCAAACGCAAGGATGTCGCCCTCGTCGCCTTCGACGACGTCGCGCTCGCCGAGGTACTCGAACCGGCCCTGACCGTCGTCGCCCAGGACCCCGAAGAAATCGGCAGAGCAGCCGCCACCACCGCCCTGGCCCGCCTCGACGGCGACCGCTCCCGCGTCCGCACCATCACCGTCCCAACCCGACTGATCGTCCGCGGGTCGGGGGAGCACCAGCCCGCTCCGCAGCTGCTGCGGGAGGCGTAAGCCGGCAGCAGATAATCCTCGCCGCTGTCCCGGGCGGCGGCGGACGCCGACGATGACATCGACTGGACGGTGTCGGTGGGTTCCACGGTCATCCGGGCCCACCGGCACGCCGCCGGGCCACATAAAAGGGGGCGGCGCGATCCGGTGAGCCCGCCGATCACGCACTCGGACGCTCCCGCGGCGGGCTGAGCACAAGGTCCACCTGGCCGCAGCCGGCGAGGCACGGCCTCTAGCTTTCACCATCCCCGCAGGTCAGGCTGGTGTCGCACCCGCCTTCGAGACCGTGATGTTCCGCGTGCCCCGCACCGGCCCCGGAAGACCACGAACCCGGCCCTTTGCCGTGCTGGCCGACCGGGCCTACTCCTCCCGCGCCATCCGCAGCCACCTCCGGCGCCGGGGCATCCGAGCCGTCATCCCGCAGCCGTCCGACCAGATAGGCCACCGCTGAAGCAGTGGCAGCGCCTGGTCCTGTACGCCCTGACCGACGCCCTCGCCCACAACTCTCCTGGTCGGCACCTTGCCGCTCACCTGCAGCGCCAGTCGGTTACTCGTCGGGGTGGACGGCTTGGACGCCGGTGCCGGCGCAGGCCTTGGGGGTGAGGGTGAGCAGGTACCGGCCGGTGGGGTGGGTGGGGGAGGGGCGGGCGGCGTGGATGGCGTGGACGGCGGCCCCGGAGTGTCCGAAGCGGAGCAGTTCGGTGGCGGTGACTGCGGCGTCGGTGTCGAACGCTTCGATGCGGATGAACCGCAGGCCTTTGACGTGGCCGAGCAGGCCGGGCTTTTCGGTGTCGCCGGCCGTCAGGGAGAGCACGGGCGTACAGGTCACCGAGTCCGCCGGAGGCCTGGGCGTAGAACGCGGCGACCGCCTCGTTGAACGGATCCTTCGGGTCGTACAACGCACCCGCGGTCGTGTGGTCCCAGGACGACCGCGATGCCCGCCACTACGCGGCCGCCCGCGGACCGTGCGCGGGGCCGCCGAGGCGCTCCAGCAGCGTCCGAGCCTTCTCCTCCGCCTCCGGGCTCGGCGCGCTGCCGAGGGCGGAGGCGGGCTCGGCGCGGGCCGGCTCGGCCCGCTCGGCGTACTCGGCCTGTGTCGGCGTTATCAACCACTTGGTCGACGATCTTGGCGAACCGCAAGAGATCCTCACCTCCCTGGACCGACTGGCGGCCGCCACCAGTCAGGACGCCGACGATGTCCGCATCGCCCTCACCGAACTCGTGGCCTCCGGCGACGCCCAGGTGCAGCGGGGCCAGGAGCCGGCCGACGCCGAACGCCTCAAGGCGCATCAGCGCTTCCGCCTGGTCATGAACTGGGACCACTTCCACGAGAACCGCGTGCAGCTGAGCATCAAGGGCGACGACGCGTGACGGAAAGCGTGCCCGGCACGGTGGCACAGAAGACACGCGCCTGATCGTGATCCGGGGCAACAGCGCCTCGCGCTACGACGACTTCGTCCACGCCGATGGCACGTTCGCCGAGCTCCTCGCACTCTCCCAGGACCGCTGACGCGGCCGGGGCGACTCCCTCGACCAGCGGGGCGCCGCGGCGACGGCGATGCGGCAACCGGGGCGCGGTCGCCGGCCACCTGCCGGGTCACGGTGAGCGACGGGTGGCCGTGCCCGGGGTGAAGCTGGAGGTGACCGTCGGCCACTTGGAGGAGCCCGTGACCAACGCCCCTAACACGCCCCGGGCTTGGCGCCCCTCCTGCGAGCCGGGCCCGGCCCCTTCTCGCGCTCGGGGTCGCCCGGGACGCCTACGCGGTCGGGTGACTTCAAACCCGGGATCGGGGAACCGGAAGAGATGCCCCGCCCCATAAGGGGAGGGCCGGGTCTCCGGACGCCCGGCTCCCTCACCTGAAGGAGGACCATGATGGCGTACGAAGACGACGGTGGGCAGGCCGTGCCGAACACCCCGGGCAGGTGCTCCGACGGCGACGGCGTCACGCGCCGCCGTCCGCTGCGCGAGCGGCACGTCGAGGAGACGGTCGAGGTCGCGGTGCCGGTCCGCACGGCCTACAACCAGTGGACGCAGTTCAAGACGTTCCCGCGCTTCTCGACCGTGGTGCGCGACGTCGAGCAGATCAGGCCTACCGTCACCGCGTGGACCATCGGCTACGGCCCCCTGCGTCACCGTTTCGCGGTCGAGATCGTGGAACAGGACCCTGACGCCTACCTGGCCTGGCGTGGCCTGGAGCAGCACCCCACCCACCAGGGTGAGGTCGAGTTCAGGCCGACGGAGTCCGGTGGCACCGCGATCACGGTCCGGATGCTCCTCCAACCGCAGGGGGCCGCGAAGGTCCTCACCCGCTCGTCCAGGGTCGTGGGGCTGACCGTGCGACTGGTGCGCGGGGAACTGGTGAGCTTCAAGCACTTCATCGAAGGGCTCGGTCAGGAGGGCGGTGCCTGGCGCGGCACCATCCGCAACGGCCGGGTTCAGCACGACACCCCGGAACCGCCCAGGAGCCGTGTCGCCCAGTGGCCCGTCGGCTGACCCGGTACCGCACACGGCAAGAGAAAGGCCAAGCGATGCAGAACCCGCCCGGTGAGGAGCCGGAGACCTCCCTCTCCGTGACACCGCCGAAGAAGTGGGCGGCCGGGGTTCCCGCCGTCGTGCACGCGCTGGAGTACTCGCTGGAGCAGACCTCCCCGCGCAAGACCGGGGTCGACCTGCTCACCATGAACCAGGTGGGTGGGGTCGACTGCCCCGGCTGCGCGTGGGCGGACCCCGCTCCGGGCCGGCGCCATCGCAATGAGTACTGCGAGAACGGCGCTAAGCACATCAACGACGACGCCACGACGCGCCGGATCACCGCCGACTTCTTCCGCGAGCACAGCGTGTCCGATCTGGCCGCCCGCTCCGACATGTGGCTCAACCAGCAGGGCCGGCTCACCGAGCCGATGATCAAACGGCCCGGGTCGGATCGCTACGAGCCCATTGGCTGGAACGACGCCCTGGGCGTCCTGGCGCAGGAACTCCGGGGGCTGGACTCGCCCGACGAGGCGGTCTTCTACACCTCCGGCCGGGCCAGCAACGAGGCCGCCTTCGTCTTCCAGCTCTTCGCCCGCGCCTACGGCACCAATAACCTGCCCGACTGCAGCAACATGTGCCACGAGTCCAGCGGCTTCGCCCTGAACGAGACGCTGGGCGTCGGCAAGGGCACCGTGAGTCTCGACGACCTCCACCACGCGGACCTGATCTTCCTGGTGGGGCAGAACCCGGGCAGCAATCACCCGCGGCAGCTTTCGGCCCTGGAGGAGGCCAAGCGCAACGGCGGCCGCATCGTGGCGGTGAACCCGTTGCCGGAGGCGGGGCTGCGACGCTTCAAGAACCCGCAGAAGCCGCGTGGGGTCGTGGGGCGGGGCACCCAGATCGCCGACCGCTTTCTGCACATCAAGCCGGGCGGGGACCTCGCCCTGTTCCAGGCACTGAACCTGCTGTTGCTGGAGGCGGAGGACGCGCGTCCCGGCACCGTCCTGGACCACGACTTCATCAACGCCCACACCTCCGGTTTCGAGGAGTTCGCCCGGCACGCCCGCACCGTCGACTGGGACGACGTGCGCGCGGCGACGGGACTAACCCGCGAGGAGATCGAGAAGGTCCGCGACGAGGTCCTGCGGAGCGAACGCGTCACCGTGTGCTGGGCGATGGGCATCACCCAGCACAAGCACGGCGTACCCACCATCCGGGAGATCGTCAACTTCCTGATGCTGCGCGGCAATCTGGGGCGCGCCGGTACGGGCGCCTGCCCGGTGCGCGGCCACAGCAACGTCCAGGGCGACCGCACCATGGGCATCTGGGAGCAGATGCCGGACACCTTCCTGGACGCCCTTCAGGAGGAGTTCGGCTTCGATCCGCCGCGCCCGCACGGCTTGGACTCGGTGAACTCGATCAAGGCGATGCTGGAGGGTCGCGTCAAGGTCTTCCTCGCCCTGGCCGGGAACTTCGTGCGCGCAGCGCCCGACAGCGAGGTCACCGAGAAGGCGATGCGTTCGTGCCGGCTGACCGCCCACATCTCCACCAAGCTCAACCGCTCGCACACCGTCTGCGGCGACACCGCCCTGATCCTGCCGACGCTGGGGCGCACCGAGCGTGATGTCCAGGCCGACGGCGAGCAGTTCGTCACCGTCGAGAACTCCATGAGCGAGGTGCACACTTCCCAGGGACGACTCGAACCGGCCTCGCGCGTGCTGCTGAGCGAGGTCGCCATCCTGTGCCGGCTCGCCCGGCTGAGCCTCGGCGGCGAGGGGGACATCCCCTGGGTCAAATTCGAGGGCGACTACAACACCATCCGCGACAGCATCTCCCGGATCGTGCCGGGCTTCCACGATTTCAACGCCCGGGTGACCCGTCCGGGAGGCTTCCAGCTACCCAACCCGGTCAACGAGGGCGTGTTCAGGACCGAGACCGGCAAGGCCCGGTTCACCTGCAACGAGCGGGTGGTCCCCCGGGCCCCCGAGGGTCACCTGCTGCTGCAGACCTTGCGCTCGCACGACCAGTGGAACACCGTCCCGTACACCAACAACGACCGCTACCGCGGCATCCACGGCAGCCGCCACGTCGTCCTCGTCAACCCGGCCGACCTGTCCGAACTCGGCCTCGCCCAGGGCGATCGCGTGGACCTGGTGAGCGTCTGGGAGGACGGCACCGAGCGCCGGGCCGAGAACTTCGAGGTCGTGTCCTACCCGGCGGCCAAGGGTTCGGCCGCCGCCTACTACCCGGAGACGAACGTCCTGGTGCCGCTCGACAGCGTCGCCGACGTAAGCAACCAGCCCACGTCGAAGGGCATCGTCGTCCGCCTCGAACCCACGGGCGACCGATCCCGGCCGGCACCCGTCTGACCGAAACCGACGATGCCGCGGGCCCCGCTGACAGCAGCGGGGCCCCGCCGTCCGTCCAGGCGGTCTCGGTTGGAGCACCGGGCGGACCAGAGGAAGATGCCTGCGATGTGGAGTCCGGCCAGGTAGATGGTGGCGGTCTTCTCGTAGCGGGTGGCGATGCCGTGCCACTGCTTGAGGCGGTTGATGCACCGCTCGACGGTGTTGCGCCGCTTGTAGGTCGCGCGGTCGAAGGCCGGTGGCCTGCCGCCCCGGCTGCCGCGACGCAGCCGATGGCTCCGCTGGTCCGCTGGGACGGGGATCACTGCCCGGATGCCGCGCTTGCGCAGGTGTTCGCGGATCGCGCGGGAGGAGTGCTCCGTGTCGGCCAGGACCAGGTCCGGCCTGGTGCGGGGCCGTTCTCGCCGACTGGGAACGCGCAGGCGGGCCATGACGTCGGTGAAAGCAGGTGCGTCGCCGGCCTGGCCAGCGGTGAGAACGAATGGAGTCGGTCGGGCCGGGGGCGTCGGGGTTGTGGCGGGCGGGGAGTGGGATGCCGCGAGGTGGGCAGCCGCCCCACGCTCATCGCGCCGGGCCCGGTACCCGTCGAGGAGGCGGTGTGCGACCGGGCCGAAGCGAAGTGGCTCGCCGTGCGCAGCGGTGAGCTGCCCGCCCGGCAGGCGGAGGCGCTTCCGCTGAAGTGACGGGCACGTCGGTGTTCCTCAAGACGCTCGAGGGGCTGCTTAAGCCGCAGCGGCGCTCGGTGAAGGTCGCGGCCGGACCATCGCCCGCCTGCACGAGCACAACCTGTACGAGGTGCGGAAGCAGTTCGGCGCGCTGTTGGGCTCGATGAACCTGTACGACAACATCGCCTTCCCGCTGCGCGAGCACACCCACAATGGCAGTCCTGAAAGCGGGCATCGTGCGGTCTGACGGGCACTACCTGTAGGGGCGGCAGCCAGAGCAGGCCCGCGGCGAGGCCCTCGCGGCCGCGCGGAAGGCGGCGCCGGTCGTGCTGTCGTATGCCTACCGGCACCTGGACCGGGACTTCGCCCGGGCCCGCGCCCTGCTGACCGGCCACGAAACGTGCACATGCGCTGCTCACCAGGGGCGCACGGCCACGTGACCCTCGCCGGTGCGCTCGAAGCTGTCGTGGCACAGAACAAGGCAGATGTCGCCGCGGCTGATGGTGGTGCGCATCGCGGAGACGAGAGTTGTTCGCCGGTCTGGGCAGGTGCAGGGAACTACGCTCGTGATCAATACAACTAGGCCTGTCTGATAAATGATCTTGACGGCTCGTGCGCTGGCTGGGTCCTGTGTCAGGTGGTGGGGCGGGTGCCGGGGGTGTGGCCGAAGGTGCGACGGAAGACGTTGATGAAGGTGCTGGCGGAGGACCAGCCGCAGTGGTGGGCGACGGTGGTGACGGGGGTGTCGTCGGCCAGAAGGATCAGGGCGTGGTGGAGCCTGATCTGGGTGCGCCACTGGGGGTAGGTGAGGCCGAGGTCGTCGCGGAGGCGGCGGGAGAGGGTTCGGGCGCTGGCGCCGATCTGGCGTCCGAGGTCGTCGAGGGAGCGGTTGTCGGCTGGGGCGGTGCGCAGGATGTCGTGCAGTTCGCGGAGCAGGGGGTCGGTGGGGGCCGGCAGGTGCAGGGGCTGTTCGGGGGAGATGGTGAGCTGGTCGAGCATGACGGCGCGCAGGCGGTGGTGGGGTGGGCTGTCGTTGTCGGGGTCGCGGGTGTAGGCGACGATGAGTTCGCGCAGGAGGGGGCTGACGGTAAGGACTGCCGGTTTGTCCAGGCCGAGAGGGTTGTCGGTGGTGGGCAGGCCGACGAGGTGGAGGTCGAGTTCGCCGTGTGCCTGATGCCGGTGGACGGTGCCGGCGGGGATCCAGAGCGCGCGGGTGGCGGGGGCGATCCAGGAGCCGGCGTCGGTGGTAACCGCGATGGTGCCGCGGCTGGCGTAGGCGATCTGGTGGTCGTCGTGGCGGTGCGCGTCGATCTCGCCGCCGGAGGCCAGGCGCTGGGTCCGGGTCGGCGCGACAGGGGTGTGGCGGATTTTCTGCATCGCCTGTCAATCTATCGAAAGCGCGACACCGGGTGCTTCTCCCAGCATGGGAGGGGTGCGAAGGAATACATCGATCTCCCTGCTAGCCGTGGGGCACGCCTGCGTCGACATCTACCAGGGCGCCGTCGCGGCGCTGATCCCGTTCTTCGTGGCCGAACGGGACTACACCTACGCGGTCGCCTCCGGCATCGTGCTGGCCGCGTCCCTGCTGTCGTCGGTGGCCCAGCCGCTGTTCGGGGTGCTCACCGACCGGTGGGCGATGCCGTGGTTGCTGCCGGTCAGCACCCTGCTGGGCGGGGTGGGCATCGCGCTCAGCGGCCTGAGCGGCTCCTACGGGCTCACCCTGTTCTTCGTCGCCATCTCCGGTATCGGCGTGGCCGCCTACCACCCGGAGTCGGCCCGTGTGGCCCGGCTGGCCGGCGAAGGCAGTCACAGCGCGATGGGCTGGTTCTCCCTCGGTGGCAACATCGGCTTCGCGCTCGCCCCACTCATGGTGTCGGCCGCGATCGGACACGGCTCCCTGCACTGGACACCCGTCCTCGTCCTGCCCGCCCTCGCCGGCGCCACCCTGTGCGTGCCCGTCCTGCGGATGCTCGCCCGGCCGCAGGCCGGCACGGCCAGGACGCAGCCGCCCCGCGGCGCGGACGATGTGGCCTCGTTCGTGAAGCTGTCCCTGGCGGTCGTCTTCCGCTCCATCGTGTTCACCGGCCTGAGCACCTTCATCTCCCTCTACGCCCAGCAGCGCATGCAAGGCAGCACCACCGCGGGGACCGTCGCCCTGTTCCTGCTGTTCCTGGGCGGCGCCGTCGGCTCGGTCCTGGGCGGATCCCTGGCCAACCGCTACGACCGCGTTCGCGTGTCGTGCTGGTCCTACCTGCTCTCCATCGCCGCCGTCACCGGAGTGATCTACGCACCAGGCCCGGCCATGTTCCTCTTCGTGGCCCTCACCTCCGCCGGCCTGTACGTCCCCTTCTCCCTCCAGGTCACCCTCGGCCAGGACTACCTGCCTTCCCGCATCGGCACCGCCAGCGGCGTCACCCTCGGCCTCACCGTCAGCATCGGCGGCCTCATCAGTCCCCTGCTGGGGCACCTCGCCGACTCCACCACTCTCCGGACCGCCCTCACCCCCCTGATCGCCATGCCCGCTCTGAGCTGGCTCCTCTTCCGCGCCCTGCCCGAACCCACCGCCCCCGGCACCCGGGCCGCCACACCCGCGCCCGTATCCGCACGACGAGGCGCGTAGGCCCGCACGGACCAGTGATCACACGCATGGCCCGCCGGGCGGACGAGGACGTGTCCGAGCATGGATCCTGCCGTCCGCCGGGGCGAGCTGACGGAAACGGCGTGGGAGCGGATAGCGCCCTTGCTGCCGAGAGTTGACGGCGGGGGCGGCCGTGGTGGAACCACCGGCAGGTCATCAACGGCGTGCTGTGGCGCCTGCGGACCGGCGCGCCCTGGCGGGACGTGCCCGAGCGCTACGGCACGGTGACGGTCTGCGCCGCACTCCGGCGAACGAGCAGCCGAAGGCTACGGCTCGTTGACCGACCTCGCGGCTCCCCCATGATCGACCGGCAGGTCCCGGTACCCGGTGAACGATGGCTGTACGGCCGTGGCCTGTTCGGGGCGGGGGATTGCGGCGGTGAGGTTGTGCGGTGGCATTCACGCTCTTGCCGGGGATCACTGCGGTACGGACTCGATCCGGAGCGGGGCTGGCCCGCTCGGGCAGCTGGCCGGTGCTGATCACGCGCCTTTGTCCAGGTTGACGTGGGCGGGCAGCTCGCGGACCTTCAGCCCTTCGGTGCACATGAGGTCGTTGATCTGCCAGCAGGCTTCGGTGGGCAGGTAGACCGAGCGCAGCCGGACGGGGGGTGCGCATGTCGCCGACGGAGGCGACGGACACGCCCTGGGGCATGGTGCGGTCGGCGGCGGTGATGTCCAGTTCCCGGCGGTGGGGGAGAGGTGCAGGAAGTCCTTGACAGTGTCGACGCGGTGGCAGATCCGGGCGGATAGGTTGGTGCGCACGGCGGTGGAGCACGTCGGCGGAGGGCTTCTGGGTGAGCAGTCAGAGCCGTACGCCGAAACTTGGCGTCCTGGCTGGCGATGGCCAGCAATTCGGCCTCGAAGCGTTCGCGTGCCTTGCGGTCGGGGTGACGGGTGTATGTCCCGCATGAGCGAGGCGTGGGCGAGCAAGGTGTTGACGGTGATCGACTTGCCGGAGCGGGTGACGCCGGCGATAAGGGCGTGGGCGGAGTAGGCGAGGTTGAGCACCACAGGGGTGCCGTTCTCGTCCCAGCCCAGCAGCACGTCATCGGTGGAGACGAACTGCCCCGGCCGGCGCGCTCCACCTTCCCGTCCGGCCCAGGCTTGCGCGGGGCCGATTCAGGGGAGGACGGCTCCTGCGTGTCAGGCGCAGGCTTGTCTCGTCCGGGAAGATGCATTTTTGCCATACCGGCGTGAGTTTCCCGCAGCGGGTCCTTGAAGCACTCCTACACCGGCTCCATTCACGGGGCTGCCCGGACACCAACCGCGGGTCACTTGGGTCGGGGGGCTCGCTCGGGCTCGCCGGCGGCGTCGTCGCCGCGCATGGGAAGTTGTACCGGCCGGCCGTTGCGGTGTGCCCAGATGTCGCGGAGAACGACCTTGAGCATTCCGGCGATGGGAATCGCCAGCAGAGCACCAAGGATGCCGGCGACTTCGACAGCCAACAGGATGGCCAACAGCACGGTAAGAGGATTGAGCTTGACCGTCCGGGACAGGATGACCGGCTGCAGGAGATGATTCTCGACCTGCTGATAGACGATGAAGAACACTACGGCGGCGATGCCGGCCGGTAGGGAGTGGATGAATGCCGCCAGGGAGGCGACGACGGCTCCGAGCGTGGCTCCCACCAGGGGGATGAGGTCGGCGAGAGCGACGAACAGGGCGAGCAGGCCGGCGAACGGTACTCCGGCCAGCAGCAGCATGACGTAGGTGAGCACCCCGCAGATGACGCTGATCAGCAGGTTGCCGGTCAGGTAGCCGTTCACGGTACGTGCGCACGCGGCGCCCACTCGGCGGATACGTGCGGCACGCGCGTCATCCACGAGCGCCAGGGCCCCGTCGATGATCTTGGGCCCCTCAAGCACCATCAGATACGCCAGGACGAACATCGTGACGGCTCCGGCCAAGGTGGTGGCGGCACTGCGGACGAACGCCAGCGCGGGGGTGCCCAGCCCGGTGGCGAAGGAACGGATCTGCTCGTGATGCTGTTGGACGTACCGAAGAGCATGTGTCCGCTCCAGCAGATCCCCCACCGGTCCGCGGCCGGCCCGCGCGTCCGCGATCAGGTGAGGCAGCCGGCCGGCGAGCCGGGTCCCCTCTTGCGCCAGAGGGGTGACGAAAAGGGCGACCAGCGCCCCGACGGCCAGCACCGCCACCAGGAAGACCAACAAGGTCGCCACCGACCGGCGACACCGGGTCAACCGCCGCTGCACTACATCGACTGCGGGGGACAGAGCGACGGCGAAGAACAGTGCGATCACCGCCCAGATCAGAACCCGGCGTGTCTCGATCACCAACTGCAGCCCGATGTAGGTGGCGAGCACCAGACCGATGGTTGCAAGGATGGCCCGTACCGGCACAGGACGCGTCTGCATGCAGCCGGAGTGCCCGGCAGCACATAGGGGAAACGAACAGACCGGAATGCCGGCACTGAGGCCGGAGGTGGTTGGTGGACGGTACCCCCGCCTCGCCAAGCGCTTGTCACGGCCGCTGTCCGCGCCGCCCCACGGAGGATGACGGCACCGCCCCTGTTCTGGCCTCTGCGGCTGCGCATGATGCTCCGCGTCAGAGTCTGCTGAGTGTGCCCGGGCGCTGCCATGCGCTCGGCCCTGTCCATGGCCCGGCGAAAGCATCTGAATGGGAGCAACCGCCGGCGTAACGGCCGGACGGCTGCTGCCCCACCCGAGCGATGGCTGCGCCTTTCGGGTCCCACCGGCTCGGGTCGCGATGCGTAGACGGGCCGCCCGAGTATGGGGCTTGGACAGCCCTCCCCTTTGCCCGTGCGCGGGGCGAGGATTGTCAGGTCGCGTGGCGCCGGAGCAACGATGGTGTGCGCCGCGTCATCCAG
The DNA here is from genome assembly GCF_040704065.1 of Streptomyces sp. NPDC047869. Lineage (NCBI taxonomy): Bacteria > Bacillati > Actinomycetota > Actinomycetes > Kitasatosporales > Streptomycetaceae > Streptomyces > Streptomyces sp. NPDC047869. The sequence continues at coordinate 130,649 of NZ_JBEYRK010000017.1, read as the reverse complement.
GCGCAGGCCAGACCGATAGCGGCGCCACCGGCGACGTCACTGGGGTAGTGGGCGCCGGACTGGATCCGCTCGAGGCCGACCATCGCGGCCGGTATCGCGCACAGGGCTCCGGCTGCGGGCCAGATGGTAGTGATCGTCGCCGTGAAGGCGACCGCGGCAGCGGTATGCCCTGAGGGGAACGATGAGGACTCGGGCCGATCGTGCACTTCCTTGTGGGGGATCCACTCTTTGGGCGGCCGAGGCCGGTCGGCGAGACGCTTGCACAGGCCGTTCGACATGAACTGGGCGAGCGCCAGAGCCGACAGTCCGAAGCCGGCGGCCCCCCAGCCCCGTCGTCCGCCGACCGCGGCCATCACTACGGCCGCGCCCCACCACAGCTTGCTGTTCTCTGCCGCTTCCTCCACCGCCGACAACACCCTCCCCGCATGATTCGGAATGTGGGACGCCGCCCGCTGGATCAGGATCTGATCCACCTTTTCCACGTCAGCACGTATGGTCATAAACTGTGAGTTTCCCGCCGCATCGCGACCACGCGTAGAGCAACTCGCTGAGGAACGAAACGGCACCTCAAGAACCGACGAGACGCGCCGCTGGAGTCATCCAGGCGATGCACCCAGCGGATAAGTGGCGCCTTGATCTTCGCTCACCATGAGTGCTGGCTTGAGCGACTTGACGAGCGGCAGTGGCACCGCGCCCTCCCAGCCCAAGACGCGCGCCGCGGTCACCGCAGGGGAGACACGCACTTCAACTCCGGCCACCACCGTTTTGAGCCAATCCTGCTGCTCTGAAATCACGGACCCGGTGTATCGCCCCATATCCGCTCCGCCACACTGACACACCGTGTACGAGGGGCATCGAATGGTTGTCGGAAAACCGGTCACAAGCGGACAGGATCTGGCTGAGTGCGTCACGGCTGTCTCTTCGCGGCCTCCCACAGCCAAGACGCCGGTCGTTCCGCACCAAGTGATGGTCGTGGTGGTCCGGGATGGCCTGGCGCACTATGGGCAGGCAGGGAAGGAGGGTCCGCTGAGGATCGGCAGTCTTAAAGGAGCGTGATCATATGTCCACGCCCACCCCGAGCGACAACCTCCACCGGGGGCCCAGATCGAGGACGAGGCCCGCCGTACCTTCCGGCGCAACCTGGGCGGCCGCCGGGCCGTGGACGTGACGGGGACCCGACGGAGTCACGCCGGCCGCGGTGGGCACCGGCCACCTCACCGGCATCGACGCTCCCGCGCAGGGGGTCGCCGCGCGACTGCGCCAGGTGCAGCCGCTCGTCGAACTGCGTGTGCCCTTCAAGGTCGGCCGTGACGCGGTGGACGACGTCGAGCGCGGCGCACAGGACTCCGACTGGCAAGCCCGTCAAGGACGCGGCGCGCACGATGGCGTTCGCCGAGGACAGAGCCGTCTTCGAGGGGTACTCGGCGGCGGGCATCGACGGAGTGCGCACGCGCACCTCCCACCCGGTGATCGCTCTGCCGGCGGAGCCGCGCGACTACCCGGACGCCGTCAGTCGCGCTCTGACGACGTTGCGGCTGGCGGGAGTCGCGGGCCCGTACGCGCTGCTGCTGGACGCCGACGCGTACACCGCGGTGAGCGAGACGTCCGACCACGGATACCCCGTCGCCGAACATCTCGGCCGGCTGCTGGACGGGCCGCCGATCTGGGCCCCGGCCCTCGACGGGGCGTTCCCGCTCTCCACCCGGGGCGGCGACTTCGAGCTGCGTCTGGGCGAGGATCTCGCGGCTACACCGCGCACGACGCGAACGACGTCGCGCTGTACTTCCGGCAGACGCTGACCTTCCTGGTGTACACGGACGAGGCCGTGGTGGCACTCACGTTGCGAGGACACCGCCGGACGCCCAGAGCCGGCGAGTCAGCCCGAGGGCGTGCCCGACCGCGCCGGCACGGGTTCCAGGCGGACCACGATCCCCTTGGACGTCGGCTGGTTGCTGATGTCGGCCACGCTGTCCAGGGGCACCAGGACCTGGGTCTCGGGGTAGTAGGCGGCGGCACAGCCCCGGCTGGTCGGGTACGGGACCACCTCGAAGTCCTCGGCGCGGCGTTCGGTGGCGTCGCTCCACACACCGACCAGGTCGACGTGCTGTCCTTCGGCGAGGCCGAGTTCACCCACGTCGTCCGGGTTCACGAGCACCACACGGCGGCTGCCGTGGATGCCCCGGTAGCGGTCGTTGGGCGTGTACGGAATGGTGTTCCACTGGTCGTGCGAGCGCAGCGTCTGCAGCAGCAGGTGCCCCTCGGGCAGGTGCGGCATCTCCCAGGCGTTGCGTGTGAACATCGCCTTGCCCGTGGCGGTGGGGAACACGCCCTCGTTGACCGGGTTCGGCAGTTGGATGCCGCCGGGGCGGGCCACTCGCCGGTTGAAGTCGTAGAGTCCCGGCACGATGCGGGAGATCCGGTCACGGATCGTGCCGTAGTCGGCCTCGAACTGCTCCCAGGGGATGCCGGCTCCGCCGTCGAGGGTGCGACGGGCCAGTCGGCACAGGATGGCGACTTCGCTCAGCAGGAGCTTGGAGGCCGGCCTCAACCGCCCGTGGGAGGTGTGCACCTCGCTCATCGAGTTCTCCACGGTGACGAACTGCTCGCCGCCGGCCTGGATGTCCCGTTCGGTGCGGCCGAGGGTGGGCAGGATGAGCGCGGTCCGTCCGCAGACGGTGTGGGACCGGTTGAGTTTGGTGGAGATGTGGGCGGTCAGGCGGCAGTTGCGCATGGCGGCCTCGGTGACCTCGCTGTCGGGTGCGGCCCGGACGAAGTTGCCGGCCAGCGCGAGGAAGAACTTGATCCGGCCCTCACGCATCGCCCGGATCGAGTTCACCGAGTCCAGTCCGTGGGCGCGCGGCGGGTCGAAGCCGAACTCCCGCTGCAGCGCGTCCATGAAGACGTCGGGCATCTGTTCCCAGATCCCCATGGTGCGGTCGCCCTGCACGTTGCTGTGTCCGCGCACCGGGCAGGCTCCGGTGCCCGCCCTGCCGAGGTTGCCGCGCAGCAGCAGGAAGTTCACGATCTCCCGGATCGTGGGGACACCGTGCTTGTGCTGTGTGACTCCCATGGCCCAGCAGACGACGACCCGATCGCTGCGCAGCACGTCGTCGTGGACCTTCTCGATCTCCTTCCGGGTCAGTCCTGTCGCGGTGAGCATGTCGTCCCAGGACAGCGCACGCGCGTGCGCGGAGAACTCCTCGAAGCCGCTGGTGCTGGAGCGAATGAAGTCGTGGTGCAGCACCTGCCCGGGCCGGTTGTCCTCGGCCTCCAGCAGCAGCCGGTTGAGCGCCTGGAACAGGGCCAGGTCACCGCCGGCGCGGATGTGCAGGAACCGGTCGGCGATCTGCACGCCGCGCCCGACCACGCCGCGCGCCTTCTGCGGGTTCTTGAATCTCAGCAGGCCGGCTTCGGGCAGTGTGTTCACCGCGATGACGCGGGCGCCGTTCAGCTTGGCCTGTTCCAGCGCGGACAGCTGCCGGGGGTGGTTGGTTCCGGGGTTCTGCCCCACCAGGAAGATCAGGTCGGCGTGGTGGAGGTCGTGCAGACTGACCGTTCCCTTGCCCGTGCCCAGTGTCTCATGGAGGGCGAAGCCGCTGGACTCGTGGCACATGTTGCTGCAGTCGGGCAGATTGTTGGTGCCCAGCGCCCTGGCGAAGAGCTGCAGGACGAACGCGGCCTCGTTGCTCGCCCGGCCCGAGGTGTAGAAGACGGCCTCGTCCGGTGTGTCCAGGGAAGTCAGCTCGGCGGAGAGCAGTCCGAAGGCGTCGCTCCAGCTGATCGGCTCGTAGTGGTCGGACTCCGGCCGCTTCACCATCGGTTCGGTGAGCCGTCCTTGCTGGTTCAACCACATGTCGGACCGTCGGCTCAGCTCGGAGACGCTGTGCTCGCGGAAGAAGTCCGCGGTGACGCGTCGCGTCGTGGCCTCGTCGTTGATGTGCTTGGCGCCGTTCTCGCAGTACTCGTTGCGATGGCGGTGCCCCGGAGCGGGGTCCCCCCAGGCGCAGCCAGGACAGTCGATGCCGCCCACCTGGTTCATGGTCAGCAGGTCCACCCCCGTCTTCAGCGGGGACGTCTGCCGCAGGGAGTACTCGAGGGCGTGCACCACCGCGGGCACACCCGCGGCCCATTTCTTGGGCGGTGTCACGGTGAGCTCGTCCTGCGGCTCCTCGCCCGGGGGCTTGTTCATCGGGTCGCCTCTCGCTCGTCGTCGCGCACGCGGTCAGCCCACCGGCCAGCAGGGCACCTGGCTCCTCGGCGGTTCCGGCTCCGCGTGCCGCACGTGTCCGTTGCGGATCGTCCCTCGCCAGGAGCCGCCCGCCTCCCCCAGTCCCTCGATGTACTCCTTGAAGTGTTCGAGCTCCGATCGCACGACTCGCCTGGTCAGCCCGGGTACGACGGTGAGCCGGCCGCCCAGTCCGCGCGGCTCGACCTCCAGCCGCAGGCTGACCGACGTACCTCCCCGCGCGATGGACCGGAACGAGACCTCGCCACGGTGGGAGGGACGCCGTTCCAGGCTCCGCCAGGCCACATGAGAGTCGGGTTCCTGTTCGACGATCTCCGCCTCGAACTCGCGGCGCACCGGTCCCACGCCGATGACCCACGTGGTGACGTTGGGCTTGACCTGCTCCACGCGTTTCACCACGGTCATGAACCGGGGAAAGCTCTTGAACTGCGTCCACTGGTCGTACGCGGTACGCACCGGCACCGCGATCTCGATCGTCTCGTTGACGGTACTCATGGCTCACCCATCTCCCGGGCCCCGATGTCACCCAGTCTCGCCGCCCGGTGCAGGGGCTGCCACACGGCCGCTGAGCCGTTCGGGCCCCCGAGGCGCCGACCGAGCGGTCGGGCGGTCCGAGGCCGGGTGAGGGCGGGCAGCGCCGCGAGGCGGTTCCCGCCATGGCCGGGCGGTCCGAGGACTACGAGGCGACGGATCACCAGCCCGGCTGACGCGCCTTCCGCGGAGCGCTCAAGTAGGTCTCGTAACCCGCTTCCCTCAGCACCGCTTCGACTCGCGTCGTGACCTGCGCGGTGCTCTTCCAGGGCGCCGTGTACGACAGCCGCGGACGGAAGTCGATGATCGCCGCGGCCCTCGGCCACCTCGACGCGCCGCCGCTCAGCGGGCCCCTGCCCGACTATCCGGCTCTGCGCGGCCCCCTCGGCATTGTCCCCGCTTCCTACGCAGCACTGGATGCGCGCCTCGCGCGGCGCGCTCTCGCCGCGGTGCTCGCCGGCGAGCCCCTGCCCGAGGCATGGATGGAGGAGATCACCGCCCCGGGCGAAGGCGACGAGGACGAGCAGCGCGCCTATGAGCGGCCAAGTGCTACCTCAACGCCGGCCAGACCTGCATCGCTCTCACCCGCATGCTCGTCCCCGTGACAAGCTCGCAGGATACGGGTCCGCAGTCCCGCGTACTCCGCCCCGCCCCGCTCCCTCGAGCGGGAAGACGGCGAAGTCCGCGAGGGGCTCGGGGGCCGGGAACCTGTCCGGCTACCCCACCGTGATCCATCACCCGTGATCGTCGAAGCCGGACCTAGAGCAGGATGCGGAGGTCGAGCACGGGCCCGGTGGCGTCGAGCGGGGTCGCATCCAGTTTCCCCAGGACATGGAGCATCGGCTTGTTGCTCGCCACCACCGCGGCGGTCAGCGTGTGGTGTCCCTCGCGGCGGGCTGAGGTCGCCGCATGTTCGGCCAGCGCGGTGCCGAGCCAGCCGCCGCTGGAGAGAGGCCGGATGCCAGGTACTGGTGCTGGCCGCTTGCCGGCACCCGCGTTCTCTGCACCAGCGGGTGGAGTGGTGCACAGCCACTTGGAAGTGGGTCACTTATGCGAAGTGTGGACGTTCATCGGCCTGTCCTGATGGCGAGGGCCGGGCGGCCCTCCGTGTAAATCCTTGAGCGATGACGCAAGCAATGCCCAGCATCGGCGTCGACGAGGACCACGACTCCTCAATGTTTTCGCTTCGTTGCGTAGTTGAACGTATGTGCAGAGCAGTCAACGTGGCGCGAAGTCCTCTTGAGACGGCCTGCAGGCGGCAAAAGACTGCTGCGGTAGCAAGGCCGCGCCTGCATCCCGGGAGCCGCGCCACAGCAGTCACGATCGCAATGAGAGGAGAACGCCGATGCCCGACGCCAGCCGTCGAGACGCCGCACACTCGATCACGCTGACCGACGGCACCGCCACGCGAACCCGTGAGGCGGGCCCCGTCGACCTGGTGCCGGTCCAGGAACTGCACCGCCGCTGCTCGCCGGGCAGCCGAGCCCTGCGGTACCACGCGGGCAAGTCCGGGCTGTCACCTGCCGAATGGGGCCAGTTGTCCAGCCCTGAGCGCGGCACCACGCTGGTGACCGCTCCGGCCGAGCGTACGGACCACATCATCGCCATGACCAACGTCATGCGCACACATCAGCAAGGGGTGGGGGAACTCGCGATCCTGGTCGAGGACGCGTGGCAGGCCAGCCGCGGCCGTCGGCCGGGGAGAACGGCACGTCATCACGGAGACGGGCACTGTCACGTTGACTGACCGGGTGGGATGATCTTCGGGTTGATCATGGTGGAGGAGGGACCGTCCGTGGACAGCGCGCCGCCGTACAAGGGGCACCGGTACCCGGTCGAGATCATCTCCCACTGCGTGTGGCTGTACTTCCGCTTCCCGCTCAGCTTCCGCGAGGTCGAGGAGCTGATGTTTCAGTGCGGCGTGATCGTCTCCTACGAGACCGTCCGCCGCTGGTGCGCGAAGTTCGGACAGGCCTACGCCAACGGACTGCGTTGCCGCCGGCCTCGGCCCGGGGATAAATGACACTTGGACGAGGTCTTCATCAAGTGTCAACGGAGGATTGAAGTACCTGTGGCGGGCCGTCGACCAGGACGGGGACGTGCTCGACATCCTCGCGCAGAGCCGCCGGGACAAGGCCGCGGCCAGGCGTTTCTTCCGCAGGCTGATGAAGAAGACACGTTCGGTGCCCCGGGTGGTCGTCACGGACAAGCTGCGCTCCTACGGCGCCGCCCACCGCGAGGTCATGCCCTCCGTGGAACACCGCTCGCACAAGGGCCTAAACAACCGGGCGGAGAACACCCACCAGCCCACCCGGCAGCGCGAGCGTGCCATGAAGGGCTTCCGCTCCGCCGGCGGAGCCCAGCGGTTCCTGTCCGCGTTCAGCGGCATCTCACCCCACCTCCGACCCCACCGCCACCTGCTCACCGCCCCCGACCACCGAGCCGAAATGACCGTTAGCTTCGCCATCTGGGACCACGTCACCGGAGTCGTCGGCGCGGCCGCAACGGCCTGAACGCGGACCAGAACCGCAAGCCCCCACGCCCCGACACACCGTCAGACGCCCACAAGTCCAACAACGTGACAACGCCATTCGGGCCGCTGGGCGTCCGGCCCACCGCGGGCTCGTGTTGGGCCAAGCAGGGCAAGCCCAACCGCCTGCCGGCGACTTACCACCGAACCCATGGCGTCACCTACTTCCGTGGCTGCTACTCCGTCGGCGATTACTGGTGAAGAGGCAGTATTCCGAGACTGCACTATTCGCAAGCAGACTCACTCTGCGTCGCTGGTCGGTGCGCAGCGCATCGCCGACGGATGTCGGTGCACCCGTAGGACACACTCCGGCGCTCAACCAGAGGCGGTACGAGCACGGGCACGCCACCGAAGGCGACCACGGGGAGAACCACGTTCGGCCTACAGCAGTTGAGCGTCACCCAGGGGTGTCACCTAGCGTCATGTGTGAGTGACTTTTCGCTGCAATCTCGGAGGTGGACTGCGCGCCGGCCTTCGTCGCGTAATGCGAGAACCAGCCGAATACAGCGCGCACAGGGCGGCCCGGTGGCACCAAGGCCACCCTGGCGGGACAGTCGGTGCCTACTAGCGGACACGCATTCGATAGCGAGGCACCGCCATGCCTGATCCGAATCAAGGACGCCAATCTGAGCGCCAGCCTCTCGGCGAACGCCTGGACAACTTTTTCAAGAAGACTCCTGCCCTGGTCTTGGTCCTCTCCGTTTCCGGTCTTGTAACCGCGGTCAGCACCCTGGTTGGAGCCGTCGGCCTGATCGCATTCTGGCTCAAGCATCCAACCTGGCAGTCCGTTGAATACGAAAGACTCTCGAAGTTGCGGGCAGGAGTCACGCTTCAAAAATTCGAAGAGCAACTAGGGCAACCATCTTACCGATCGCTCCATACCGCTCCGGGTATTACAGGTACGACGACCGAGAGCGTCTTTCAAAGAAACGGCTATTGGGTGGACGTGATGAGTGATTCCTCTGATACGGTCCAGGCTTATGCCGTCACCGCCTGCAAGGACGACTTCAACCCTACATTTTCATACTGGGACGGTACGGGAAATTCTCGCATAGTTCTCAACAAAACCCACGTTGGCGAGGTACGCAACGGGGGGGCATGGGCGAAGATATCGATACTCAATACTGCACCTAGTTACGTTTTCGAGGTCCTGCCGGACGACGATGCTACGGACTATAAAGGTCATGCCTTGGGATTGAATGACGTTTGTCATCCGTTTGATAACGCTGCATGGGTAGACTGGATCGACAAGCATCCGCCTCGCGGAAACAATGGAATTGTTGCAAAACAGATTACCGCTCTGGATAAAGTGGGTCGGAACCTCATAGACAGTACGACTATTAACACGTTTGCGGAGACTGCAAACGATACGACCATGGACATCTATTCTGGCCCAATAGGCGTCAGTCGCTCACTCGTGCGATGACACTAGTGATTTCTCACACAACCTCCCTTGTGGCGCGCGCGCAATTCTTCGCGTTTGACCGCTTGTGGGGCGTTACCGCCGCCGCAAGGGCACCACCAACAGCCTGTCCGCGCTGAAGTCGATTCGCGCCGCCCGACCCGACGACGCCCCCATCTACATCATTCTGGACAACCTCTCTGCCCACACCGGAGCAGACATCCGCCGCTGGGCGAAGAAGAACAAGGTCGAGCTGTGCTTCACCCCGACCTGCGCCTCCTGAGCCAACCCGATCGAAGCCCACTTCGGCCCGCTGCGGCAGTTCACCCTGGCCAACTCGAACGATCGCAGCCACCCCGCGCAGACCCAGGCACCGCATCGCTACCTGCGCTGGCGAACCGCCAACGCCCGCCACCCCGACTTGCTCGCCGCCCAGCGCAGGGAATGCGCCCGTATCCGCAGCGAGAAGGGTATCCGCTGGGGCGGACGCCCCCTGAAAACAGCAGTCTGACCAACCGTGGTCGGCAAGCTCCGCTACCGGGTCTATTCGCAGTGCACCGGGCTTCAGCCCGGTGGTGAAGCGAATCTTTAGCCTGCTCTGACCTCAGCTATGGGCGCGGCTCGGCACTGGTCACCTCGGCCGGCGTCAGAGCGGCCGGTTCTGCTGCTCGATGTACTGCTTCACGATGCTGAGCGGCGCACCGCCGACCGGCCCGGCGAAGTACGAGCCGGACCATAGGCGTTGCGCCCGCCAGCAGTGACGGACGAGATCCGGGAAGCGTATCGTGGGCCGCGTGCAGCTTCGGTACAGCTTCCGGCTGTACCCGAACACCGCTCAGCGCACGGCGTTGGCGAAAGCGTTCGGGTGTGCGCGGGTGGTCTACAACGACGCATTCAGGGCTCGGGAGACCGCCCGCAGCGAGGGGCGGCCGTTCCCGAAGACCGGGGACCTTTCGAAGCAGCTCATCACCGACGCCAAGCAGACGCCTGAGCGGGCGTGGCTCGGCGAGGTGTCGGCGGTCGTCCTCCAGCAGTCCCTGAGGGACCTGGACACGGCGTACCGGAACTTCTTCGACGCCCTGAAGGCCAAGCGCCCGCGCATGGGCGCGCCCCGGTACAAGTCCCGCAAGGACACCCGGCAGGCCGTCCGCTTCACCGCGAACGCCCGCTGGTCCACCACCCCCGGGCACAAGCTGCGCCTGCCGAAGATCGGCGACCTCAAGGTGAAGTGGTCCCGCACACTGCCCTCGACGCCGTCCACGGTGAGCGTGGTCAAGGACTCGGCGGGCCGGTACTTCGCGAGCTTCATCGTGCAGACCGGCACGTCGGAGGTGTTGCCGCAGACGAGGCCCGAACTGGGCATCGACCTCGGGCTCGGGCACTTCGCGATCCTCTCTAACGGCCGGAAGGTCGACAGCCCGCGGTTCCTGCGCCGGGCCGAGAAGCGCTTGAAGAAGGCGCAGCGGGCCCTCTCACGCAAGGAGAAAGGCAGCAGGAACAGGGACAAGGCCAGGATCCGCGTCGCCCGGGCACACGCCCGGGTCGCGGACGCGCGCCGCGAGTTCCACCACCAGCTCTCCACGAAGCTGATCCGCGAGAACCAAGCGGTCGCGGTGGAGGACCTGGCGGTGAAAGGGCTCGCCCGCACGCGTCTGGCCAAGTCCGTGCACGACGCCGGATGGGCGGCGTTCGTGGGCATGCTGGAGTACAAGGCCACCCGGTACGGGCGCACCTTCGTGCGCATCGGCCGGTTCGAGCCCACCTCGCAGGTCTGCTCGGCCTGCGGCGTCAAGGACGGCCCCAAGCCCCTGCACGTCCGAGAGTGGACCTGCGGTGCATGCGGGACCATCCTGGACAGAGATATCAACGCGGCGGTCAACGTCGCCAAGGCGGCCGGACTGGCCGTGTCAGCCCGTGGAGCGCAGGTAAGACGGGGACCCGTCCCCACACAGCGCGGCGAAGCGGGAACCCGCCCGGACCCGCACCCGACAACGGTGCGGCAGACGGGAATCGCCCTCCTTTAGGTGGGCGAGGATGTCAATCCACACAATTGTTCCGCGCGCGCGGGTCTGTCCGTGCACGCATGCCTGCTGGTGGGGGAAAGCCCTGTCAGCCTCGGCCTGCAGCGCCGTCGTCCGGAATGGCCCAGGCCGGTCAGGCGGGCGAGGCCGTCTGCCGTTGCCGCCGTGGCAGGCCGGGGCGCGAGCCGGAAACAGGGACGGCGGCGCCCGGACGCGGCGGACTGGGCGCGGGCCCGGGGGTGCGCTGCTGCCCTGCGTTTTGCCGTGTGCCGGCGGTCGCTGTGCCGCGTTGTGGCGTGAAGTGGGTCACTTCGCTTGTGGGGATGCCGAGCAGGCGGGCGGCGTCACCTTGACTGACGTGCAGCTTGTCCACGAGCTCGTGAACAGCGGCGGCGATCGCCTGATCCTCGGAGGCGACCGCGGCCGCCCGGCGGTGCCGTGCTTCGGCCACCGGAGTGAGCACAGGCTCGAGTTCGGGCACCACCATGTTCAGGACGATCAGGTCAGGAGGGGCCCCGACGGCTTCGGCGACCAGGCCGCGCGCCAGCTCCTCCGCACCCTCAAGAGTGCGGCACTGAGTGTGTAGGTCGAGGCGGGGAATGTCGACGGCCCACCACCGGCCGATGCGGCGCAGCAGGACTTGAAATTGGTCGCAGGAACTCATGCGCTCTGCCTCCTCTCCTTCCGGCGGCCGGGGCCGTGACTCACGGGCTGACCGGCCCGCGAGCTTCCGGAACTCGCTCTACCCCGAACGGCTGGATGCAGGCATGGTCAGTTGAGGCACAGTCCGAGTAGGCAGACGTCCGTCGGTGACGTCGGTACCCGTGCGGGACGGGTCTGGGACGTTCCCGCCGTGCCGTTGCTGGGCGCGGGCATCGACGGCTGTTGCGCCGTTGCATCGGAGGAGTTGGGTGCCGTGTCGCTGGTGTTGGGGGCGGTGCTGTGCGGCTGCGGCGTCGGCGTCACGGCCGTGCGCCCAGGCGCGGCGGCTTGTGGCCGGTCGATAGCTGGCGCCGTGCCGGGCGAGACCACGCGGGCCTGCACTCGCAGGGTGTTGGGTGTCGTCGGCGACTGCGGTTGCGAAGGGGCGTGTGACGACCGGTGAGTGTCCTGATCGGTCGCTGGCGCGGAGGCCGGACGGTTCTGCTCGGGTCGGTGATCGTCCACGGTGCCGATGCTCACGTCGTCCGGCGCCGTGGCTGCCTCGGCCCGGTCGGCGGAGGTCCGTTCCATCATGGCGATGGTCAGGCCGCCTCCGACGAGTGTGACGGCGCTGGCGATCGCCGCCCGACGCTTGTTCTTCTTCCAGCGGACCAGTTGGCGCCGGCGTGCCGCACGCCCCTGCTGCGCGGGTGGCGGGTCTTCGACATCGGCGGCAATGGCGGGGGCATCGCCTGTGGAATCGCTGGGCTCCGTCTCGCCGTCGAGGAATGCGTCATGCCGCATGTGGGAGGTTGCAGTGTCCCGGTGAGGCGTTGGGGCCGGTGCGGCGTTCGTCATCGTCGGGGTCGACTTGCTGCGGCCGTCGACGGCGTGCGGGTCGATGTCTGGGGCGTAGGCGCCGCACCCGGGGCACACCAGGGCGCCATTGAGATGTCGACGGCATGCAGTGCAGTAGTCCATCCGTGGTCTTCCGGTCTTCCTGGGTCGACATGCCGTCGGCCTGCCTGGGCCACGACCTGGTCAGGTTCGCACATGTAATCGAGCAGCCAGCAACGCTAACGAGGCTTTCGAAACGCTGCGTGCAGCATGTGTGATGCTCCTGCGTAAATTCTTTGTGCAGACACGGGAGAAGGCGGGCGTATCCGCGCTGAGCCTGCCGTGGCGGTGACCCGCGCCACTCCGGCTGACCAGACGCAGCGGCCCCGACCGAGGGCCGCTTCCTCGGCAGGCATGTCGGTGGGTTTTTTGGTTACAGGCCGCAGGAGCCGCGGTCGAGGTGGAAGTAGCGGGCGTTGGCCCAGCGGCACAGCCTGATGCCGACGGTGACGCCGAGGATGGTGACGAGGGCGGGCAGGTATCCGCCGGCGACCTGGACGATGGGGATGGCCGGGCACCCGCCGGAGATCGCCCAGCCTGTACCGAACAGCACGGCGCCCGGGATCACGCCCGCGTGGATGCGCCCCGGGGTGCGGGGGACCCGCAGCAGGGCGAATGCGCAGATGATGATCACGACGGCGTCGGCGAAGGAGAGGAGCATGCGCAGGTCCTGGAAGGTGAACATGCGGTTCAGTTCGGTGTAGTCGCCGAAGCCGATGTTGGAGACGGTATAGCCGAGGGTGAGGCCGGTGATGATGTTGGCCAGCAGAATTGCGCCCCGGGTACGCATCAGATCACCTTCCACAGCAGGAACGACACCGCGACGGCGGTACCGAAGAACACGGCGGTCGCGATGAGGCTGACCGGTCGTAGACGGCCGCAGCCGTTGAGTCCGTGACCGGAGCTGCATCCGCCGGCCAGCCGGGTGCCGAAGCCGACCAGAACGCCTCCGACGAACAGCAGGACGGTCATGGTGGTCGGGTTCGCGGTGACCACGTTCCGGAATCCCGGTCCCATGTCGAGGCGGAGGTGGAACCGGCCGGAGGTGACCGCGGCGATCAATCCGCCGAGGAAGATCGATACCAGCAGGGCAGCCTGGGTGACCAGCGGGGCCGGGCCTGGGCCGGCGACCGGGGTGTCCTCACGCACCGCCGGCTCGGCGTCCGTTTCGAGCGGTTGTGACGTCCCGTACGGAGCCGGCGGCGCGGTGGGCGCGGTGGGGCTGGTGCGGAAGTGCTCTGCCGTAGCTGCGGCGAGAGCGTCAGCGAGAGCGCGCTCGTCGGTGAACTCCTCGTCCATCTCCTCGAGGTGGCGCTCCCGGCGCCAGTGCAACACGCGGTCCCACGCGGAGGAGACCCCGAACAACCGGTCCGTGGTGAGGGTGTAGTTGATGGTGATCAGAGCGAGCCCGGCAGCGCCGGCCCACCAGGGCCAGTAGCCACTCATGCGGGGCCTCTCATCCATTCGGTGATTCGAGCCCACAAGCCGCGCTTCGGGCTGGGCGCTTGCCGCGCGTGGCGAGAGGGGCGGTGATGAGGTCGGGGCGTATGTAGAGGGGTTGACGGTTGGTCATGCGAGACCGATATCGGCGGAGATGCCGCCGCGAACGGAGCCACTGTCTCCGGTGCCGCGGTCGCGGGTACATGCGGCTGAGGTGGCTGGGCTGGCGCCGGCTGCGGCCAAGACGTGCTCTGCGCCGACCACGGATCGTGCCGTGGAGGCGGGGCCTGCTGGGGTGTCTGCTCCGGGGCCGCGGCGGTTCGGTCCGCGCCGGTGGCCACTGCTTCGAGGTGTCGCGCGCGGGCTCCGTTGGGCAGCAGACTGATCGGCACACGCTCGCCGGTGAGTGACACCTGGTAGCGCGCACAGCCGAGCCACCGATCCTCGCTGTCGCAGTAGTAACTACGCCAACCTTGCAAGCTCCCCCTGAGCAAAGGAAAAAGGGGGCATCCTACGGCGTGCGAGCAACCCACGTTGCTCCCTTCCTAGCGGCCCACACCACCCATTCGGTGAGGGCGGTTGCCGTTCTCGAAACCTTGCCCTCGCCGCGCCCGGTCGACGATCTCAAAGCGACGCGATGACGGCCTGTCACACTACGAAACCATTCCTCCATTCTCCGACCGGCCGTGATGGAACCATTGGTTCAGCGCCCCAAGCAAACCCGAAAGGAGGATTCCAAGCGGGACGACTTGACATCACTAAGTGAGGTATGTCACGCGCCACTTGCGCTCTTTTGTCGCGCATATCGTGATTTTCGCCATCATAGCGGGAACCTACTTGGAGCGTTATTGAATCTCAGAATCAGCCTTCGCGTCGACCGTGTATCAGTTGCTTGTGAAGTCGGCACAAATATGGGCGCCATTGTGGCGGAATTTTGAATTTGATTGTCACGAAACTATCGATTTTGCAGGTCGCAGATGAAGACGCTGGCGAGGGGAATCATGTGCCAACGTGCTGTCTGTCCGTCGTACGGAAAGCTGACCTATGAGGGTTGCGGGAAACATGTCGAGCAAGTGCTCGCTGGCGTCCCAACGCCTCAGCGATGCACGTGCAAGTCGGAGGAGCGCAGCCGTGCACGCGCAGCGGAAGGGAGGAATCGATCGGAAACGGTGGCGGTCAGACGGGGTGAGTCGGCGCGACGCACGCGGCACCCAGACAGTTCACCGGGCCGATCGAGGGATGGCTGGTGGGCCCAGCTCCTCACTTGGGCGAAAACGCCGGCATGAACCGGGATCATCCACGCAGAGCCCAACGAGCGGGACCTCCTGGCAGATCTGACCGCCCCTTGGCTGGCCTGTGCGCCCAGCACGCGGCCACATGTGGCGTAGGCGATCCCGGTTCAGAGGTGATCTTGCAAAGGTGCGCCGCCACCCGTGACGCGCAGGACCTGGAATGCGCTGAACAGAGTGACCCCTGGCGGATCCCGCCGCTTGCAGTCCAAGGGAGTTACGCGGGTGACAGGGGCGGGCCCGCTTACGCCCCCCGTGGCGGGCCCGCCCCCTGTTCACCTTGCAACGTTTCGAGCGGAGTTCACGTGCACCGTTATCCCGTGCCCATGGTTTGGGCGACTGTGACGTTCTCCTCGGCGTGAGCAGCGGCCAACGCCCCAGCCGTCCGTCCATGCCCACCCAGCGAAAGCCCCCCACGTCGTGACCTTCTCCTTGCACAAGGTCCAACCGGCCGGTCGGCACGCTGCCATGCCCACAGGCAGCCTGCTCCGGCAGATCTACGCACCTCGCGTGTGCGATGCCCTTGCCTACTCCATGTCGACCTATGCCATGCCGCTCGTCGTGCTGGCCACCACCGGCTCCGCGTCCCTGACGGGCCTGGCCTTCGCACTGGAGTGGATACCCCGGGTGGCCGCGTTCGGTTTCGCTGGCGCCCTGGTAGACCGTAGCGGCGCGGCGATCGTGTCGTTCCTCGCCTCGCTCGCCCGCGCCCTGCTGGTGGCGGGCGCCGCTGCCACGCTGATCGCACTGACGCCGGGTACGGTCGAGACCGTCACCGTCATGGCACTGGCCGCCGTGACCGGGACACTGACACAGTTCAGCTTCATCGCCAACGAGGCGGTCGGCGCCATCGTCAGCCGCCGCACCGACAGGCAGGCCCACAAGGTGCAGTCGGTGCTGATCGGCATCGACCAGACGGCCACCGTCATCGGCCCGGCTCTGGGCGGCGTTCTGCTGCTCACCGGCCCGACCCTCATGCTGGTGTGCCTGAGCGTGCTGTCTTTCCTGTCCGCCGCACTGGCGCTGCAGACCCCGCCCACCCCCCTGCGTGCCGCACGCCACGGTGAACCCGCGCCGGGTGGTGGCCTGCGGGAAGGATGGCAGACCCTGCGCTCGCTGCCGTCCCTGCGACGGCTGGTGGCCGGACTGGCCTGCTCCAACCTCATGCTCGGACTGCTGCAGTCGGCCAGCCCTGTTCTCGTGGAGGACCGCTTCGGCCAGTCCCCGGCCGCTGCCGGCGCGCTCTGGTCGATCGCCGCTGCCGTCACCTTGGCCGCGGTCGTCTGCTGCCGGGCGGGCCTCGATCGGCTCGGGCTGTGGGGGGTCGGCGTCATGAGCGCGACCGTCGCGGCCACCGCCTGTCTGGCCGTGCCCCAGGCCCCCTCCTATATCGGCTACGTGACCCTCGTGGCCCTCTTCATGGCCGCCGACGGAGGACTTACCGTCGTCCTGCGCACCCTCCGCTCGCAGGTCATCCCACCCGCGGCCTTCAGCACGACCCTCTCCCTGACCATCCTGCTCCTGCTGCTGCCCTTCCCCGTCGCGGGTGTGCTGCTCGCCCTCACCCCGCCGCCGTACCTGGACGCCCTCATCGGCGCGTGCGCCGTTATGCAGGCGCTCGCTCTGCTCGTCACCTTCCTACGCCTGCGCAACGACCCGATCCTCCGAGCCAGGACATCGCCCGCCCCCCACGAGGCCGGCTGACCCGGCCATTCAGCAGCCCCAGCACGTATGGCCGCGCAGTGGCTACGCACCACCCGGCCATGGCCCTGAGGAGGCAGCAAGTCACGGCTTTGCGCTGCGGGCCGACCAAGGCCCGAAGTTGCTGGGCGATCACCGCGATCTGTTCGTCGTCAGCACCAGCACGGGCCGCTGCCCGGCCTGCCGCCCCAGCTGGTAGCCGCTGACCTCGCGGGAGATGTCGCGGCCGTCGAGGACGCCCCTGCCGTTGCCCTGGTCAGCGCTGATGCAGACCTGACGCAGCTGCTCATCCATGCAGATCAGCCTACGGACCGGCGCGGACAGCCCGGCCAGGCCAGCAAGACGCCCTGCAACGGGGGTTGCGGCCCGCTGGAGGCCTGCTGCGTCGTCTCGTCCATCCAGGTGGTGCGCACGACCGCGAGGGTGTTGGCGTCGGAGATGTCCAGGACCCGCCACACGCGGCCCAACAGCCCCGGATCGGCGGTGGCGTTGGTGACGCGCACGCAGTCGTCACGGGAGGCCAGCGGCGCCTCCAGCGGCGTCAGCAGCCGGTACCGGTCGCGGGCATCATCGTGGTACGCCTGACCGGCCGGGGACATCACCATGCCGGGCCCGTCGGCGGCGAACACCGCGCCCGAGCCCTCCCACACGACGACGTCAGGGCCAGCCACGTACTCGCCGGTGTCCTCGCTCAGGACCTGCGGGCCGGGCCGGAAGATTTGAACGGTGTTCACCATGATCCGCTTCATGACCGGTGCGATCGCGGCCAGCGAGATAGGACTGCTCATGGCTTCGAGCGTAGGCGCCTGCTCGGACAGCGCACCGGCCACAAAGTGAGCGCCCCACCCTCACCGGACGGGGGGAGCGGGAGGGTGGGGCTGGCACACCCGTACCCCGGCCACACGGTTGAACACGCAACCGGGTGGGTCGTTACGGATCATCCACAAAGCCGGGCCCGGCTCGGCTACCGTGCTGCCAACCCCACGGAAGGCAGCTGAGGGATGACGCACGGCGAGGCGTTCGCTCAGGACGGCAGGCCAGTGTGTGACATCTGCCCGTCGCTGCGGCACCCAGGCGGCCTGTTCGACGTCGTGGAACGGCCCTCCAGCAACTGCCCGTTTGACCCTGCCACAGGCCACCGGTTCACAGCGGCTGGTGTACCGGTGTGCGTGCACCCTGAGCGGGCCGGTCTGCCTGCTGCCCCGTACGCCTGGGAGGCGGCGCATGTGCGTGCCCGCCTGGCCTGGCGGATGCAGCAGGTGATCAAACCGACCGCGCTGATCGTCGATGACACCGGATTCCTCAAGGACGGGGACGCCTCGGCATGTGTGGCCAGGCAGTACACCGGTACCGTCGGCAAGGTCACCAACTGCCAGGTCGGCGTCTCGCTGCACCTGGCCTCCGACAACGCCTCGGCCGCCGTCGACTGGCGACTGTTCGTGCCTGAGAGCTGGGATCCCGCCTCGCCGAAGGCCGATGAGGCCAAGGTGGCCCGCCGCACCAAGTGCGGCATCCCCGAAGACATCGGCCATGTCGAGAAGTGGCAGCTGGCCCTGGACATGATCGACGAGACGACGTCGTGGGGTATTGATGTCCCGCTCGTCGTCGCCGACGGCGGCTACGGCGATGCGGCAGCCTTCCGGCTGGGCCTGGAAGAACGCGGGCTGAGCTACGCGGTCGGCATCTCCACCACGACCACCGCCCAGCCGGAAGCGGCAGAACCGCACACCCCGCCTTATGGCGGTCGCGGCGCACGGCCCCAGCCCGCATACCCCGAGCCGGCCCAGGCGGTGAAGAAGCTGGTCATCGAGGCCGGCAAGCGGGCCGCCAAGCCGGTGCAGTGGCGGGGAGGCTCGCGCCCGGGCAGTGGTCGCAGCGGCGTCAAGCGCATGTACTCGCGGTTCGTGGCCCTGCGGATCCGGCCCGCCGGACGCGAGATCCGCAAAGTCGCCGGCGGCCCGGAGCTGCCCGAGCGCTGGCTGCTGGCCGAATGGCCCGCCACCGAGCCAGAACCCGTCCAGTTCTGGTTGTCCAACCTGCCCGCCGACACCCCGCTGGCCACCTTGGTGCGCACCGCGAAACTGCGCTGGCGCATCGAGCACGACTACCGCGAGATGAAGCAAGCCCTGGGCCTGAAGGCCGCACCTGGCGGGGCTGGCACCACCACGTCACTCTCGTCTCCGTCGCGCACGCCTTCTGCACCTTCCAGCGCATCGCCCGGTCCCCAAAAGAGACGGCGCCGGCCTGAGCCTCTACCGGGTCACCCGCGAACTGCAGTTACTCCTCGCACTCTGGTCCGGCGCCTGCCCCACCTGTCACCGCAACATGCCAGCACCGATATGTCCCTGACCAAGCAGTTACTAGCTAGCACGCGCAAGCTGCGAGTTTGCATGAGCCGGTCACCAGTGACGCACAAGCGCCTTGGCCAAAGTGGCGCCAATGCGCTGCTGAGAGACGATGGGAGACGGTTGGGCCTGGCCGTCACGACCGAATCTGACGCAGGAGGCACACCGTGGCTACTTCTTCGTTGCTCCCGACGCCGGTCCTGGAGCCTGCGGCCCAGGAACTGGCGGATTCCACCAAGCCGCACCCGCGCCTCTACGAAGTCCCACCGGAGAACGGCCGAGAGATCCTCGATGATCTGCAGGCGGGGCAGGGGGTGGCCAAGCCCGCGGTGGATGAGGAATGGGTGAGCGTCGACGCGGGCCGATACGGCCAGGTCCGAGCCCGAATCATCCGTCCCCGGGGTGCGACGAAAACCCTCCCGGTGGTTTTGTACGACTGGTGTTGCCCTCGCCTCACGTGATCCAGTTCTCAACGACTGGGGAGGGTTGGCAGGTACCACGCCGACGACAAGCCGGTGCCGCGAGGCTGGTCAGGTGCAGCCCGTGCTCGCGGCCCTGCTCAAGGCTGTACGAGAATCTTCCGGGCCTACTTTCGCCTCTTCCGCAGGATTGGCCGGCCGTGCCGCGTAGCGGCTGCGCATCGCGTCGCTGGCTGCGGGGCCCGCGGTGAAGACGTAGGCGGCGCTGTCGTCGAGTCGGCGGCCGGTTTTGGCGTCGACGACCACGGGCTCGACTTCGTCGCCGCTGTGCGCGTCGACGAGGATCATGCTGCGTTGCGTCGGCGTGAGGCGGTGGTTGCCCCACGCGGCCAGGGCGACGATCACCGGGCGCAGGGAGCGCCCGAGTTCGGTCAGGACGTACTCGTGCCTGACGGGGCTGGTCTGGTAGGGCCGACGCTCCAGCAGACCGTCCGCGACCAGGGTCTTCAGCCGGGTGGTGAGCATGCTGGAGGAGATGCCCAGGCTCTCCTGGAACTGGTCGAAGCGTGTGTAGCCGTCGAAGGCGTCGTGGAGGATCAGCAGTGTCCACCACTCGCCGACGTGTTCCACCGTCGTGGACAGCGGGCACTCCCGGTCCTCCAGCCTGATCCGGCTTGCCACGGCGACCATCCCTTCAGTTACTGCTAAAGTCGAAGTTAGTGGCTTCTATTTTAGCAGTCAGGGCAGGAGCGGCGCCTCGTATACCCGCGACCGGGAACGGAGCACAACGTGACCACGTCCATCAGCGAATCCCTCGAGGGCCGACGCGCTCTGGTCACCGGCGGCACCAAGGGCACCGGAGCCGCCATCGCCCGACGCCTGGCCCAGGCCGGTGCGACCGTGCTGGTCACCGCCCGCAGCCGCCCCGACGACGTCGAGGAGAAGACCTTCATCGCCGCCGACCTGTCCACCGCCGGAGGCGCCGCCCACGTCGCCTCCGAGGTGGACGCCCGCATGGGAGGTGTCGACATCCTGGTCAACACCCTCGGCGGATCCGAGGCACCGGCAGGAGGATTCGCCGCGCTCGGCGAGGATGACTGGGCAAAGGAGCTGAACACGAACCTGCTGGCCGCCGTCCGCCTCGACCGCGCACTCCTACCGCACATGCTCGCCAAAGGCAGGGGCGCGATCGTGCACGTCACCTCGATCCAGCGCCGCATGCCGCTGTGGAACGGCACCCTGGCCTACGCCGCTGCCAAAGCCGCCCTCACGACCTACAGCAAAGGACTGGCCAACGAGGTCGCCCCCCACGGCGTCCGCGTCAACACCGTCTCACCCGGCTTCGTCCAGACCTCGGCCGCCGACAACCTCGTCGCCCGGATCGCCCACGACGCCGGTATCACCCAGGAAGCGGCGCTGGGCCGGCTCATGGACTCCCTGGGAGGCATCCCGCTCGGCCGTCCCAACCAGCCCGAGGAAGTTGCCGAGCTCGTCGCCTTCCTCGTTTCCGACCGCGCCTCGGCCATCGTCGGCGCCGAACACGTCATCGACGGCGGCACCACCCCCACCGTCTGAACCCGCCACCACCATCAGGAGCGTCATGCACGACAACCAGCCCCGGACCATCACCCCGGACGACCTGCCCAAGGTGGCCTCAGTAAGGCAGGGCGACGGCTGGCGTCCGGCGCTCGTCTTCGTGCTGACGACCCGGAGGTTCCTGAGCCGCTGCGAGCGGATTGCCCACCCTGCGCTCGCGTCACGAGGTCCGGCATACCGGATCGAGCTCCAGCGGGAGAGGGAGTCCTGCAGATTGATCACCGTTCGATGCATGCCTAGCCGGCTTGCAGACCAGCGAGGAGCCTGCTCCGCAGGAGCTGTGCGGCTGGCGAGTGCTGACCTCGGCGAGTGATAAGCCCGAGCCGGGCGTGCGTGGCCGCGTTGGCGAGTGGGACAGTCTGCAGGCCGGTGCCTTGTGTGGAGGACGGGCTGAGGACGGCGACGCCCGCACCGCGCTCAGCGAGGCGGAGCAGGGCGGCTGGAGAACTGGCGTCGATGTCCACGCGTGGGTCGAGGCCGATCCTGCGACAGGAGTCCTCGTAGGCGCCGCGGATGCCGGTGCCTGGAGAGAGGCAGAGAATCCTCTCGCCCCGTAGGTCGCCGAGGTCCAGGTCCGCCCGGTCGAGTGGATGCCCGGCAGGGACAGCTGCGGTGATCGGCTCGTCGATGACGATGCTCGCCTCCAGACCTGGGGCGACGCTGCCCGCGTAGCCGATCAGGGCAAGGTCGAGAGGGCCGGTGAGGACCTGGGCCTGGAGGTCGTCGGAGTGGCCCTCGTGAAGGCTGACCTCGATGCCGGGGTGGGCGCGGCCGAGGTCGGCGATGGCGTCGAGGAAGGCCGGGATCGAGCAGCCCATGATCATGCCGACACGGACCCGCCCACGGACGGCATCGGCGAACTCGGCGGCGGTGTGCTTGATGGCTTCAAATGCGGCAAGGGCGTTCTTCGCGAGGGGGAGAACGGCTTCGCCTGCCGGGGTGAGGCGGATTTGACGGCCGGAGCGGTCGAGCAGTTGCTGGCCCAGTTCCGACTCCAGCTTTGCCACTTGCGTGCTGATGCCGGACTGGCTGACGTGCAGACGATGAGCGGCAGCGGTGAAGGTGCCTTCGTCCATGATTGCAGCGAAGTAGCGCAGCTGATGCATCTCCATATCCACTAATGATAGAAGCCATCTAATCCATCTGTTGGACGGATGGATCGCACAGCTGAAGGATGGAGGCATGACGACGACAAGGACTGCGCGAGAGCTCGCCGAGGCGTACTTCACCGCCTGGGAGGCGGGCGACTTCGATACCTTGCGGGGGTTGCTGGCCAAGGATGTCGACTTCGCCGGAGCGCTGGGAACGGTGTCGGGGGTAGAGGCGGCGCTCGCCGGGCTGCAGGGGCTCGGTCAGGTGCTGGAGAAGATCGACGTGAAGGTGCGGGTAGCGGAAGGTGATGAAGTGATCACCTGGTTCGACCTGCGCACAAGCGTTGCGCCACCTACCCCGACGGCGAACTGGATGCACGTGGACGACGGCAAGGTCACCCGAATCCGGGTGACCTTCGACCCCCGCGCGCTGCTGGCGGGATTCGAGAGGCAGAGCTGATCGGGGCAAACCCTAGTGATCAACTCGCTACGCGCCCTAGCGCTAGCCCTGCTCGGCGCGGAGCGCCTGAAGGGTTCTCTCGCTGGCGCGGGCGATGTGCTCACGGAAGGGAAACACCCGAGGGTTGGCCACCTCGCGGCATAGGGCGGCGAGCGCCTCGATCGCGGCCGCTGGCGGCACCCTGCGCGGTTTCACCGCGCACGACCCGACCTGCAAGCGGATGAAGTGGAGCGGTGGCCCGAGCCACCGATGTGAGGGGACTGCGCGAAGGCGCTGACAAGGTTCCATCGGTCGCGGGTGTCGTCGGCCGGCCTCGACCCAGACCCGATGCCCTGCTCGCCGACCGCGCCTACGACCACGACAAGTACCGTCGTCTGCTCTGGGATCGCGGCGTCCGCCCCGTCATCGCCGAACGAGGCGTGGAACACGGTCTGGCCTGGGCATCTTCCGCTGGGTGGTCGAGCGCACGATCGCCTGGCTGCACGGCTTTCGACGGCTGCGGATCCGCTGGGAGCGGCGCGACGACATCCACGAAGCCTTCCTCGCCCTCGCCACCTGCCTGATCACCTACCGACACGTCCAACGCCTTTGTTAGGACCTCTAAAGCTTCGTGGCGGCGGGCGCTGTGTAGGCGACACCGGCCAGGGTTGCAGGCAGGGCGACGGCTCCGGTGACCGCCATGGCGACGGCGAGTCCCGTGCGCCAGTTCCTTCGTGGTCTGTCCATGTGGCTGACTCCGTTCAGCTGGGGAACTGGCCCAGCGAGTCGCCGACGTTCGCGACCATGCCGAGTGTTGTCGGGCCGAAGGAGAAGGAACCCGCGGCGGTGGCTCCCGATGAGGTGGTACGGAACACCCACACGGCACCGACGCCGTGGTTCTCCCCGAGCGCCGCCACGACGGGCTCCGCCCGGCCGTCGCTGTCACCGTCGACGAGGTGGACGCCACGGCCGAACAGGTCGACGGACTCGGCGGTGCCGGGGACATTCGCGGTGTTCTGGCTGAAGACCTTGGTGCCGGCACCGGTCGGCCCCTTCGGGCCGCCCGGGACCACGGCGAAGGTGCCCGCCCAGGCCAGCTTGCCGACGGCCTCCTGCCCATTGCCTGCCAGGACGTCCCCGTACCCGTCGCCGTCGACGTCCCCGATGGAGAGCGCGGAGCCGAAACTGTCGTCTTCCTCCTGGGTGCCGGGAACACCGGGGGTGTCCTGGTCGATCACCCGGGTCGTGGTGGTGCCCGGGCCGGTCGCGGTGCCGTAGTTGATGTGGAGCGATGTCCCCCCGACGACGAGGTCGGCTCGGCGGTCGCCGTTGAGGTCTCCGAGGCCCACCTGGGTGCCGGGCGCGAGGAGTCGTCCCTTCGCGTCCTTCAGGGTGATGGGCGGCAGCAGGCCGTCGCGGCTGCCGCGCAGGTAGTTCAGGTGGGACGGGGTGTACTCCTCGTCGTCCGGTGCGATCGCGCTGACGCCGACGACGAGGTCGGTGATCCCGTCGCCGTCCACGTCGCCGGCTGCCGCGGAGTAGAGGGGGTCGTAGCTTCCGGCGACTTTGATCCCCTGGATCGAGGCGGCGCTGCCGTCCCGTCCGAAGGGGCCGTACTCCACGCGGTCGGGCCGGACCAGGTCCTGGTGCCCGTCGCCGTTGAAGTCACCGGTGGCGGACACGCTCTCGTGGTACGCGGCACTGCCGGCAGCCCGCAGGACCGTCCCGGAGACGAAGCCGCCGGGGGCACCCCACAGCACGGTCCTGCTGCCCTCCAGGTCGACGCCGTCCTGCGTCCAGTTCTCGGAATCGGCCGTGACCACCAGGTCGGTGAACCCGTCCCCGTCCAGGTCGGCTGCGTCGAGCCGGGACCCGAAGTGGTCGTTCACCTCGGGCGAACCGGGGACACCGGCGGACGCCTGCGAGTACACCTGCTTCCCACGGGTGCCGAGTCCGCTCGCGGACCCGTACAGCACGGCGACGTATCCGGCCCCGGTCTTGCCGCTCGCCGTACCGGACGAGGCGGCGACGGCCAGATCCGCGTACCCGTCCCCGTTGAAGTCCTCCCGCACCCGGATGGTCGCGGGCGCGGCATGAGCGGCCGGCGCGGGAGCGACGGCGGTGGCGGACAAGAGGGCGAGGGCGACGACGAGGGTACGTCGCATTCTGGGTGCCACAGGCTGGAACACACGAACTCCGGCAATCTGAAGGGAAGTTGACGACGGGGGGATCAAGATCCCCTCCATGCTGCCCAGTACGACTCGCCACGTCGCCGGTTGGTTGCCCTGTTGGGTGCCGGAAGTTTCCCTGGGATTAACCTCGCCATTTCGCTTCAAATGGTTGAGCGGGGGTGATGGCGGAGGACTGGTGCTGTCGGCCCCTGGTCGTTGAGTGGGCATGGCTTGGGCCCGACGCTCGGGCCGGGGTCTCCAACGGGTTCCTTGGTGGTTGGCGGGCAGGGACAGTGCCGCGGGTCAGGTCGCCGGTCGCGGTAGTGCGGTGAGGCGGGCGAAGGCGTTGATGAGTTCGTGCCGCCAGGGCCAGGTCACGGCGATCCGCAGGCGAAGGCGGCGGCCGCCGCGGGTGATGCGGGCGGCTGCGTGCAGCAGCCGGTAGCGCAGCCTCTTCGACTCAGCGGTGGCCAACTCTCCTTCCAGCAGGAGGGTCTGGGTCCAGGCGAGCAGGTCGGTGGCGACCAGGGACAGCTCCAGCCACGGGCTCGCAGGACGGTCAGGCAGACGTGGGCGGCCATGGCCAGAGTCATGTGGCGGTGCCGGCCCGGGTAGCGGCGGAGCTCGTGGCGGCACGGTCATCACTGCCGAGCCGCCGCGGGCTCACGCCGGACGGGAGAATGCCGCACCCTACGAAGGAGCGACCGGCAATGAAGGCCGTTGGCTGATGACGGGCCCCGACCCAGACAGCCGTCGCGATTAGCGCTGTCAGCACTCGTGCGGTGGGGGGGTTGGTGTCCAGCCGCACTACGAATGCTGGCATATACCATTGATTTCACACTCCGGATGCAGTTTCTGTCTCCCTCTGTCGGACGGACGGGTCGATGCAGAGCACTGACCCGGCAGGCGTCGGCTAGTCAGAGTTGAGCATGGTCATGCAGGACACGAGTTCGGGCGGCGGCGCCCCTGCTCCCGGCCGGCCGGCCGTTGGCCGCGCCGGGGTGTTCCAGGAGCTGTTGCCCATGGCGGTATGGGCGGCCGATCACCAGGGGCGTGTGTGGCTGTGGGAGCTGGCGGCACAGGACCTTCTGGGCTGGAGGCCGGAGCAGATCATCGGCCAGGACGGGCTGCCGCTGCTGGTCCCGGAATGCAACCTGGAACTAGCCGGTGAACTGACGGCCCGGTCCCGGGCCGGAGAGGCGGTGGTAGGGGCATACCCAGTGCGGCACCGGGATGGGCACACGGTCGAGATGGAGATGTGGATATCCCCCATCGCCGATCCCGCCGGGCAGCCCGGCACGCTGGTCATTGCCGCCGAGACCTCGTCCGTGGGGCGCATGAGGGATTCGCTGGCCGCCTTGGAGGGGCTGTTCACTCAGTCACCGATCGGCCTGGCCCTGTTCGACCGGGAGCTGCGCTATGTGCGGGTCAACGATGCCCTTGCCGCCATGAACGGCCAGCCCGCCGCCGCGCATGTGGGTAAGCGAATCGGCGAGGTGGCCCCGGGGATAGACCCCTCATTGGTGGAGTCGCTGATGCGGCAGGTGCTCCAGACGAGGCATGCCGTGCTTGACCGCCGCACCGGCCGCACTCCAGCCACCCCCGAGCAGGACCGCGTCTGGTCGTCCTCCTACGCCCCGCTGACGAGCGGCGACGGCGAAGCACTCGGGGTGATCGCCTCAGTCATCGATATCACCGAGGGGCAGGCCGATCACCTGCGGGTCGAGCGGGCACGTCAACGGTTCGCGCTTCTGGCCGAGGCCGGAGCGCGCATCGGCACCACCCTTGACCTGCGGCAGGCTGCCAGCGGCCTGGCACAGATGCTCGTGCCTCAACTCGCCGACACCGCTCAGGTGATGCTGCTGGAGGAAGTGCTCGCCCCGGACGATGTGGGCGCATCCACCCACGACCTGCTGCACTGCCTGGCCACCGCGAGACCCGCCCTCGCCCCGTCGGGGCGCCCTCCTGCGGAGGTGACGTATCGCATCACACCCGGATCGGTGCATGCCACGGTCCTGGCCGAACGGCACTCCCGGACCGTGCCCCTGCCGCTGCCACTCCTGAACGCTGTCACCCCCGATCCACCGGCTGCGGGGCTTTTCGGCCACAGCGCTCCGGGCACCGCGCGGGTCATCCCGCTGACCGCCCGGGGCAAGGTGCTCGGCCTGGTGATCGCCACCCGCACTCGCAGTGAGCAGTTCGACGAACAGGACACCGTGCTCGTCGACGAGCTGGTCGCCCGGGCGGCACTGAACATCGACAACGCCCGCCTCTACGCCGGCCGCCACCAAGCGGCTCTCACCCTGCAACGCAGCCTGATCAAACCGCTTCCCACGGTGCCGGGGCTGGAACTGGCCACCGGCTACCTGCCCGCCAGCAGCGAGAACGAAGTGGGCGGGGACTGGATCGACGTCCTCACCCTTCCCGACGGCAGGACCGGCCTGATCATCGGCGACGTCATGGGACATGGCATCCGGGCCGCAGCCGTCATGGGCCAGCTGCGCACCGTGGCCCGCACCCTGGCCTACCAGAACCTTCCACCAGACCGTTTGCTGCACTACCTGGACATCGCAGTGGCCGACCTGGGCGAGAGTGAACTGGCCACCTGCGTCTACGCCGTCTACGACCGGACCACCTCCAGCTGCCTGATCACCCGCGCCGGGCACCCCCCACCCCTCCTGGCCGACCCGAACGGCACCATCCAGTTCCTCGAGAAAACCTGCGGCGTACCACTGGGCGTACCGCGCGATGCTTCCTTTGAGACCGAACACGTCGTGCTCCCACCTGGCAGCATCCTCGTCCTCTACACCGACGGCCTCATCGAGAGCCACGACCACGACGTGGACCACGGCATGCATCAACTAGCCCACTTCCTAAGCGAGCCCAGCCAGACCCTGCAGGAGACCCGCGACCGCCTCCTCAACCACCTATTGCCCACGTCACCCCAGGACGACGTCGCGGTGCTCCTCGCCCGGCCACGATGATATTTACCGACCGGCTCCCGCCTGCCCGCGAAGCCCTCGAAGACAGCCACGACGATCTCCAACTGCGCAGACGCGGCGCAGCGGGCCCGAAAGATCGGTTCCTGCGGGCCCGCTGCGCTCAGTCCAGGCGCGGTCCCTGAACCATTCGCCACGCAGCAGCACAGCCCCCGGGAGACTCCGGCGATCCCGCTGTCCTGCGTCCAAGAGGGCTCCTGGACGTGGGCGCGGCGGTGTGGTCCGTCGGTTGCCTACCGCCGCATCTTCACAGCCGCAGGGATCGGGGCGATTCACCGGGCCTGGCCCCTGTCGCCGCACAATGCAGGGCTCGAGGAGACTTCGACGGCGCTTCTGGACGAGCGGGCTATGACGCGGAGCGGCGTGCGGCGCCGAAACTTGGGACCCGCAGCCGTCCGGTGCCGGGGCCGCCTGCTGGGTGGAGGGCCGGTCAGGCCGGTGGGGGGAAGCGGACGGCGAGCAGGGCTCGGTCGTCGGGGAACGCCGCCTCGGGCTGGTGGTGAAGGAACCGGTCGCACAGCTCGGCGATGCCCAGACCGCTGGTGGTGCGCGCGCACGTGGTCAGCCGTTGCATTCCTACGGCGAAGTCTTCGCGACGGCGCTCGATCAGCCCGTCCGTGTACAGCAGCAGGGTGTCGTTCTCGGTCACGGTGGTGTCGGCCTGTCGGTAGCAGATGTTCCGGACGGGGCCTAGCGGTGGTGAGGTGGCGTCGTCGAGGTAGGCGCTGGTGCCATCGGCGTGGATGAGCAGCGGTGGCGGATGGCCGGCTCTGGCGTAGGTCAGAGCGCCGGTGCGGCGGTCGAAGACCAGGTAGCAGGCCGTGGCCATGCGGTTCGGATGGTAGCGGCCGATGAAGGTGTTGAGCTCGTCCAGGACGGCGGCGGGGTTGCTGCCGCAGCGCGGCACGATGTTGCGCAGGGCGGCGGTGATCTGGGCCATGACGGTCGCTTCGGGCAGTCCGTGGCCGGCGACGTCGCCGATGCTCAGGCCGATGTGATCGGCGTCCACGTCGTAGACGTCGTACCAGTCGCCGCCGACCGAGAGCAGGTCACTTCCCGGGGCGTAGCAGGTGGCCGTCTCCAGACCGGGCAGGCGTGGCAGCTGCGGCAGCAGGCTGAGCTGCAGGCGCTCAGCGACCCGGTGCTCGTGCTCGTGCAACCCGGCCCGGCGCAGGGCCTGGGCGATCTGCTGGGCCACAGCCTTCACGTGCGCGGGACCGGTAGAGCTGTGTGAGCCGTAGACGATCAGCATGCCCAGCTGGACACCGTCCGCCTCCAGCGACAGCGCGAGCGGAACCGCATCCGCGGCTCCGCCGGAAATCGAGCCGCCCGAGGAAGAAGGCCGGTCCAGGTCGGTCCAGCCCCCCACGTCAGCCGGAAGACCGTTGTCCCCCGGCTGCAGGGGCGGCACCAGCCGCGCCGAGTGCAGATAGAGCGCCGCCTCGGCGGCCCCCAGGGCGGCCGGCGCCACCTCACTGACGACGCGGGAAACCTGCGCGAGGGTGATCGCACCGGCAAGGGCGGCGGTCAGCTCGTACAGGTGCTGCAACTGGGCACGGGCGGCCTGTTCAGCGGCCAGCAACCGCGCCCGGTCCACTTCGGTGGCCCGACGGAAGGCAACCTCCCGGTTCAGCGCCTCCACCTGCTGGCTGAGCACCACGAACTGGTCGGACGCCCCGGCCTCGACAAGATGCAGCTGCAGCGTCGGCTGCGGGCCGTCCCACCACGAGGCCCGTGCCCCGTGACAGCGAAAACGCCGCATGCGACCGTCAGCGTCCTTGATGACCAGCGCGCCGGGCAGCGGGCTGCCGCTGCGCAGCCATACAGCCAGCTGCTGACGCAGCCACGGTGTGTCGTCGGGCCGTAGCTCGAACAGGCTGGCGCCCGGGCGCAGCCGGTCGTCACAGCGACCGGCCGCCGGGTTGGCGGCCAGCACGCGGCCGTCGGCCCCGCACAGCAGCACCGGATGGGGCAGCGGTTTGGTGATGGCCCGGAAGAGGCCAAGGGTCATGGAGCCACAGCCTGATCTGTGAAGTACTCACGGCCACTCACCGTCTCGACGTCCACGTCGGGGACCAGGTGGACCACCACGCGGCAGCCCGCGTCGCCGCGCGCGATGGTCTCCTGAAGCTCCACCCGCGCATAGCCCAGGTTGCGGGCGGCGATGGTGCCGAAGACGTTCGACGTCATCATGCACATCGACTCCCGGCCCACCACCTTCTCGGCGAACGGGCACACCCGGTTGCCCAGCACGATCTTCTTCTCGTCGTGCTCGATGACGTAGAAGTCACCGTTGATGCGGCGCTTGAGATCCACGAGGGCCTCGGCGACCTGCACACCTGTGAGCCGGTCGGCTCCCAGCGCCTTGAGGTACATCTCGTCGATCTGCGTGCCGACGGCCTGCCCCACCAGGCTGACGTAGCCGGACGCCTCCTCCAGCCCCATCACCGACTCCAGCGACGTCGCCAACTCACGCACCAAAGTCCGCAGGAACACATCACGGTCCAGTGGAATCTCCACATCGGAAACCTGTCCCATGCCGACTCTCCCTCGCCCTCAGGCCACGACGGCAGCGCGACCCGCGTGGCCTCATCACCCATGACGGGGCTTGATTCTGCCAGCGCCCTCCAGCCCGCCACCACCAACCCTGTCCCTAGATCGACGAATGACCTTCACAGAAATTGACGGCCCCGGCCGACACAGACGGTTCACCAAGCAGGCATGGGTAACCCGACAGATGGCTGCCGTCGGCTGCGCACCGCGCCTGCCAGCGGCGGCGTTGGGCCACCCTGCTGGAGGAAGCTCGTGAAAGGCGAACCGACCATTCCATCCTGCGAGTCGCGTTTCCCTGCGGTCACGGCGAGCATCGCAGCTGCCCGGCACTGGGTCCGCGACTGCGTGGAAGGCTTCGGCGGACCGCTGCGTCGGCACCCGGTGATCCAGACCGCCGAACTGCTCGTCTCGGAACTGATCACCAACGCCATCCGCCACGGCGCCGGCCCACCCCTTATCCGACTCACCTGGACCGGTCGACTGCTGCGCATCGCGGTCAGCGATTACAGCGATCGCCAGCCCCGCATACGCGCCACTGCGAACACCGAGCCCGGCGGCTTCGGCATGCAGCTCCTCGAACGACTCGCCCTACGTTGGGGCGTCACCCAACGCCACCCCGGCAAAACGGTCTGGGCGGAACTCAGCCTCGGCTCCTGAGCTCGCCTCCACGGCGCCGATCGCCACTACGGGAAACTCCGACGGAACCGGCCCCTGACCCGCCATAGCTCGCCCCACCTGGACCCATGCAGACCCCTGTGGCCTGCTTTTCCAGGTCGAGTCAGGATGCGATCAGCAACCCCCGCACGGATGAAAGGCGCGGGTCACCGTTCGCGCCAGACGCGAGAGGACCCGCAGGCTGCAATCCATCTCTTGGCCAGGCTGGGCGTCCTCGGTGCCTGGCCGGGTATCGTGCCAACTGATCGATAGAGGGGCCGCCGTGCGGCCGAGCCCGGCGAACTGGGGGGAAAGCGTGAGTGTCCCACCTGGCGTGGACGGGTCAGCTGTCGCGCCGCCACGTGGCGCGGTACTGCAGATCGATCCGTTGCCTGACAATGCTGGGCTGGGGGTGATCGGGGAGATCAGCGTGAACACACGGACCATTTGGCAGCAGACTCTGAAACAACTGGTCGAGCGTCACACAGACGTGCTGCATGTGGATCTGTCCCGAGTGAGCTTCGTCGACGTGGCCGGTGTGACGGGCCTGGCGGTCACCGCCCAGCGTCTCCCCGAAGGACAGCGGATCGTGCTTCACCGACCTCCGGCGCAGGTGCCACGCATCCTTGAGCTTTTCTGGCCCGGGCTTGCCGCGATCGAGGTGGCTGCATGATGAGCACAGCCACCTCGCACGAACCGTTCGTTCACCCGGCGCTCTTCTACCGCGGCAGCGACCAGTACATCGCGGGAACGGTTCCCTTCCTGCGAGAAGGGCTGGACGCAGGTGAGCCCGCAGCCGTCGCCGCACCGCCTGATCGCCTGGAGCTGATCCGCGAGGGGCTCGGGGAGCGAGCAGCAGAAATCCGCTTCATCGACATGACCGAGGCCGGCCGCAACCCCGGCCGCATCATCCCGAGTGTGCTGCGCAAGTTCGCCGACGCCCACACGGGAGCCCGCCGGGTCCGCATCATCGGCGAACCAATCTGGCAAAGTCGATCCGCCGTCGAGTACCCGGCGTGCGTCCAGCACGAGGCGCTGATCAACGCCGCTTTCGCCGGGCGCTCGGTAACCATCTTGTGCCCCTACGACGCCAACCGGCTGGAGAAGCAGTCCCTCAGTGACGCCCTGGCGACCCACCCGGTCGTCATCGACGCGGATGGCGCAACGCGGTCTGCCGCCTACAGCCCTGAGCAGATCATCGCCCGCTACAACGAGCCCCTGCTCGCCCCACTCGGCACCGCGGCCTGCCCTTTCGCCTCCCAGACACTGCCCGACGCCCGCGACTTCGCCGTGTCCCAGGCGCGGTCCCTCGGCGTGTCCGGCATGAACCTGGGGGATCTGGAACTCGCGGTGGCGGAGCTGACCACCAACAGCGTCGTCCACGGCGCCGGCTCGGGGACACTGCGGATCTGGGCCGAGAGCGACCGGATCATCTGCGAGGTCCACGACGGCGGACAGATGACCGACCCCCTGGCCGGCCGCCGCCCGCCGAATCCCACACAGCCGGGTGGCCGTGGACTCCTACTCGTCCACCAACTCGCCGACCTCGTCCGCGTCCACACCGGCCCCCACGGCACCACCATTCGCTGCTACCTCCCCGCCTGACCAGCACAACGTGGCGGCCCGCTCACGCGGCGTGCCCCTCGCTCCAAGGCGATCGCCGATGCGGCATCGCCCCCTTCCACCCACAGGCGCGATGTGCCGTGTGGGGCCCGGACCTCAGAGTCTGCCCGGCGCCGGACCCCCACCCCGCCTCCTGAGCCACCGGCGCGCAGCCACAGCACAGCAGGTCCGGGAGATCGGGTCGAGCAGACCCGCTGCACGTCGCCCCCGCGCAATCCCTTGACGCGGTCTGGGACCGCCCCGAGTCCGCCAGCTCCTCGACGCGATCGACCACGCTCGGCGGTACGTTCCCGTCGATCAGGCGGCCGTCGGCATACACCCAGGCGACCTCGTCCAGCGCCTCGCTGTCGTTCTCCGTCAGCACGACACGGCCGCCTTTGGCGGTGACGTTCGCAGCGAGGGCCTCGGCGCGGGTACGCGCCAGATCGTGCGCGTCGGCGTCCGTCACCCCGCTCAGCAGCACGTGCGAGACCACGACCAGTATCGCGACCACGGCGGTGGCGATCAGCACGGTCAGCGCGACGACCCTGCTGCGGAATCCCGTCACTACCATCGGTAGCCCACGCCGCGGACGGTCACCAGACGCTCGGCCACGCCCAGCGGACGGAGCTTGGTCCGCAGCCGGCGCACGAAGGAATCGAGGGTGTTGTCGCTGACCTGCGCTCCGTGCGGCCAGCCGGCGGCGATGAGGGCGTGGCGGCGTACGGCGTCGCCCTGCGAGGCGATCAGGCGGCCCAGCAGCCGGAACTCGGTCGGGGGCAGGCTCTCGCTCACCGAGCTGTAGGTCACCACGTGCTTCGCCGGATCGAGGACGACCTCGCGCGGTGCGGGCGCCACGGTGGCCCGGCGCAGGAGGGCTCGGACGCGGACCAGCAGTTCCGGGATGTCGAAGGGTTTGGTCATGTAGTCGTCGGCGCCGGCCTCGAAGCCGCCCACCTTGTGATGCAGGCCGTCCAAGGCGGTGAGCATCAGCACCGGCGCGTCGACACCGCGAGCCCGAAGGGCCAGGCAGACGTCGCGGCCGTCGGCGTCCGGGAGCCCGAGATCCAGAACGACCAGTTGGGGCGCCGGTGCGAGCTGCCGCAGCAGGCTGTCGGCCGTGGCGGCGACGGAAACGGTGTGGCCGTCGTACTCCAGCGCGCTTGAGGACGCCGCGGACCGCCGCGTCGTCTTCGCACACCAGGATGAAAGCCACGCGCTGACCCTAGACACTCCCGTCCCAGTTCTCCATCTGCCCTGATCAGCCGCCTGACGGTCGTGAGGGGTGCGGGCGCCGCACGCCCGTGCCCTGCCAAGCCGCGACAGTCCGGCGCGACCGTCCGAGCCGCAGGCGGCTGCAGCAGCGGTTCGATCAGGGCCCACTCAGCGTTCGTGGTGTCCGCGGGGTAGCGACGACGGCGCATGCGAATGCTCGAGGACCGGCCGAGGCAGCCCGCCGACGAGAGAGCGACCTGTTCCGTACCTATCGCCACGCCACAACTGACCCACGATGTGCGGCCGGGGGCCGGCGGTGCGGGGCGACCCATGAAATGCGCCCAGCCAACCGTTCGATCGCCGCGCACGCGGCGTCGGGCGGGACGATCGGCTACCGACTGCCCCAGGTGTCCGCGCCGGGGGCCTCCTCCGCCAGAGCCAGACGGGCGGTGAGGCGTTTGCCGACCGGCTCCCGCATCGCCTCGAAACCTTGACAGAGGGCCATCACGATCTCCAGTCCGTGCTGACCCACCCGCCCCGCGTTAGCGGCACGGGCCACCGGCAGGACCGGGTCGGAGTCCCACACCTGGACCTCCACCAGATCCCCAGCGATCCGCAAATCCAGCAGGATCGGACCAGACGCGTACTTCTGGGCGTTGGTGACCAGCTCGCTCACCACCAGCTGCGTCACCTCCACCGCCCGCTGCGAGACCGCAACACCGTGTTCGGCGCGCATCCTGATCAGAAAGCTGGCGGCCATGTGGCGGGCCTCAGCGATGCAGCCCCCCTGTCCGTCCAGCGCCACCGCGGCGCCCAGCGGGGCGTCATGGGAATGGGGCGTCATGATGTCCTCGCCCGTCAGGGCCCGTTGCACACGCGCCGCCTCTACTGCCTCATAGTTTCCAGCGCTGGTACCCGTGGTCGCCTCAGTCAATCATCGTTGACACATCACTGTTGGCTATGCCACACAAGGGCGTCCACTCGTAGGATGCGAGGCATCATTCACGGCAAAATGCCAGGTCACACCGTTGTCGAGGGAGCCGAGGAAAAATTCGTGGTGGAGACCGAGGACGCATATCAGGCGCAACCGCTGGAGGTCACCTGCACCGCCACCGACGGGATCACCGTGGTGACCGTGGCCGGCGAGATCGACCACACCAGCGCCGGGCCCCTCATCGAGGCTCTGGGGCTCGGTGAACTCGGCGACCCGCCGCGTGTGGTCGTCGACATGCGGCAGGTGATCTTCATGGACTCCACCGGCATCAACGTCCTGCTCGCCGCCCACCGCGACGTCACACCCGCCGGCGGCTGGCTGCGCCTGGCCGGTGTACAGCATTCCATCATGCGCACCCTGGAGCTCGTCGGCGTCCACCACATCATTTCCTGCTACCCCAGCCTCCAAGAGGCCCTCGCCGCCTGACCAGGCCAGCAGCCCAGTACCGCCCGAAATGGACGCCGCGTGTTCCCGCTTCACGTCAGGTACTGCGCCTGCCTGGGCGAAGAAACACCTCAACCTCACGATCAAGACCGTCGCCCGCCCGAAGGACACCTCCGGCTCCGTCCTTGTCCCGCGCCGCTGGGTCGTCGAACGCTCCTGGCCTGGATCATGAACGCCCGCCGCACGCGCGAGACTACGAACGGCTCATCCAGCATTCGGAGACCTGATCACCTGGGCGGCGATCACCCTGATGACCCGCCGTCTCACCCGCCGCACCAGGAAACCAACTCTCCTGGACCTGGCCGTCTGACCGCGACAGATCCTGCCGCTCGATGCGGCGAGTTGACCTGCCAGCGCTGGCCGCGCGCCACCGTAGTTGTGGAAGTAGTTGCGCATCTTCACGGTGAGACACCGAGGCATCGCGGCCGTATGGAAGGAGAAGGCACTTACCTTCGCACGACCCTGCCGGAGGTAGCTCACCCGTGGCCATCAGCAAAGCCGCCCCGCCCGGGCCGATTTCCCGGACTCGGCAACCACAGGCCGGCGGGGAGCCCGGCCGACGAGGCCAGGAGGGGTGGCACTTCAACTCCTCCCTCGCCCTGACCGTGCTCCTGCTCGTCGTTGTCCTCATGCAGGGCCCGATCCGCCGGGCGCTGGCCACCCCGGTGATGCAGAGCTGGATGACGGTGTTCGTCGCGATGGTGGTCCAAGCGCTGCCGTTTCTCGTCTTGGGCGCGCTGCTGTCGGCGGCGATCGCCGTTTTCGTACCGCCCTCGTTCTTCGCCCGTGCCCTGCCCGGCCGTACCGCCCTCGCCGTTCCGGTGGCCGGTGTGGCGGGTGCGGTACTGCCTGGCTGTGAGTGCGCGTCCGTGCCGGTGGCCAGCGCACTGGTGAAGCGGGGTGTCACACCGGCCGCGGCCCTCGCGTTCCTGCTGTCCGCCCCGGCGATCAACCCGATCGTCCTGACCGCCACAGCTGTCGCCTTCCCACGCGACCCGCGGATGGTCCTGGCCCGCTTCCTGGCGAGTCTGCTGGTGGCCTGTGTGATGGGCTGGTTGTGGCAGCGCCTCGGCCGCACCGACTGGCTGCGCCTGCCAGCACACACGGAGCACACCGGCCAGAGCAAAGGAGAGAGGTTCTGGGGGTCGGTCCGGCACGACACGATGCACGCGGGCGGCTTCCTGGTACTCGGCGCAATGGCCGCGGCCACGCTGAAGACAGCGGCTCCGGCGAGCTGGCTGCGCACGGCAGCCGGCAATCCGGTACTTGCGGTCCTGGCCCTGGCGGTCCTCTCCGTAGTGCTATCGATCTGCTCGGAGGCTGACGCGTTCGTGGTGGCGTCGCTGACCCAGTTCTCACTGACGGCCAGACTGACGTTCCTGGTGGTCGGCCCGATGATCGACCTGAAGCTGTTCGCGATGCAGGTGGGCACCTTCGGCCGCGGCTTCGCACTGCGCTTCGCCCCCACCACTTTCGCCCTCGCCATCGCGGGCGCGGTGCTGACCGGGACGGTGCTGCTGTGAACCGGCAGGCACAGGCGGCGGTCCTGCTCCTGATCGGCGTGGCCCTGCTGCACGCGGGCCTCACCGACCTGTACCTGCGCTACGTCAAGGGGGGCCTGCGCCCGCTGCTGCTGATGGCCGGGACGCTCCTGGCCATGACTGCGCTGGCGACGGCCTGGTACGAGTGGAAGCGCGCGCGTCGCAAGGAGCGGGGTGCCTGTACTGGTGACGAGACCCGGGAGCACGCTCACCGCGAGCCTCTCACGTCCTGGCTCCTCGTCCTTCCTCTCTTCGCTCTCATCCTCGTAGCCCCGCCGGCCCTGGGCTCCTACAGCGCGATGCGCACCGGTACAGCCCTGCAGCCACCGTACGGCTATGCGAAACTCCCGACCGGTGACCCCGTACCGATCAGCCTGGTCGACTATGCGGGCCGCGCGTTCTACGACCACGGCCATTCCCTGGAAGGCCGCAGCGTG
Source organism: Streptomyces sp. NPDC047869 (assembly GCF_040704065.1). NCBI lineage: Bacteria > Bacillati > Actinomycetota > Actinomycetes > Kitasatosporales > Streptomycetaceae > Streptomyces > Streptomyces sp. NPDC047869. Next base: position 93,450 of record NZ_JBEYRK010000017.1, on the reverse strand, counting down.
CGGATCACCGGTTTCGTCGCAGTGGCCCGCTCGGGGACCCCCTACCTCGTCCGCATGGCCCTCAACTGCTGTGCCGCTGACGCCCAGCCGGTGAAGATCGGCCTTACCGGGAACATCCCGCCCGTCCTGCAGCCGAACGCATGGCTGGAGGTGACAGGCAGGTATACCGCGCAGCGGACCCGGGACCCTGTGAACAACGGCCCGATCCCCTTCCTCCAGGTCACCGAAGCCAGGCCCGCGTCAACGCCCCACGACCCCTACGACGAAACGTGGAACAACTGAGCGACCATGGGTGAGGTCCTGGCGGGCCACGCGCACGCGGTTGCGCAGCTCCTGCACCCGGCGCGGCACCCTGACGGCCCACGCCCGGTCCCGGAAGTGCCGCTTGACCTCACCGGTGACGGTCGGCACGGCGTAGCTCTCGGAGGCGCCGCGGGAAGGGTCGAAGCGGTCGACAGCCTTCACCAGCCCGAGGGCGGCGACCTGGCGCAGGTCCTCGAGCGCTTCGCCGCGGTCGCGGAAGCGGCCGACGATCCGGTGGGCCATCGGCAGCCAGGCGGTGACGAGTTCATCGCGTACGGCGTCACGCTCAGGACCGTCGCCCAGGTCCGCCAGTCGGGCAAACAACCCGGCGGTGTCGGGGGCGTCGTCATGGCTCTGTCGCCCAGGCGTTGTGCCGAGGGTCCTCGTGCACGTGCCGGGGAGGCTCGTCGATGTGTCGGTCGGCATGCGCAATCGCTCCCGAAACGGTCTAAGGGGCGACGACCCCATAGACGGCATGTTCCGGAGCCAACGACCCCAACGGTGCTGTCAGGGTTCGCCACGCAAGGAAGCACCGTGACCGCTGGACAAGGCCGGCAGCCCGGGACTTCCCGCTGAGCGCGCGCCTCCGGTCCGAAGCACGAAACCCCCGCCTACCCTCCGGTGCCACCCGCAAACCCGCCACTTGTAACACGCAGAGGCCACTGGCACCCTGTTGCGCTCTGCGCGTGCTTCAGTGCCGTGGGTGGAGTCTTACGAGCAAGGCAGCCACCCCAACACAACGTGCCATTCGACGAGATCGCTCCACCTCCGCGCCCTCGCTGACCGGTCTGCTCAACCCCCGAGCGCGCTGTTCGTCATGGTGCCGCTACGCAGCCTCGCCCCGGGCGTGAGCGTTGCGGACGCGTGAGGGGTCCTTTCCTGTTGCCCTGGATCAGGCATGTGGCGGGATCGGCGTGGCGTGGGCGGATCACCGGGTGCGGCGCGGTCACTTCTCGACAGGTCCATCCCGTGCAAGGCCAGAGCGAGCAGGCAGGCCGGAAGGGCCGGCTTCTGGCAGCGGGCGAACGCCTTCTTCGCCGCCCACGGCATCAGCGTCGAACGGGTCCTGACCGACAACGGCTCCTGCTACAAGTCCAAACTGTTCACCCAGACGCTGGCCACGTCCGGCATCACCCACAAGAAGATCCGGCCCTACCGGCCGCAGACCAACGGCAAGGTCGAACGCTTCAACCGCACCCCGCTCGATGAATGGGCCTAATCAGTGACATGATCGCGACGCTACATTTCCCCGGCGCGCCGAACAATCGGAATGCGGCAGTCACTGCCACTCGTCCTGGGCGCACCGCCGACGACGGCTCACCCCTCAGTCAGCGGGTAGATCACGAACCCACACTGGAGTGCTAGGCCAAGTACGCGACTTGCAAGCTGAGTAAACCGAGGGCGCCATCCAGCGGATCACCTCCGAGAACACCACCTGGAAGCAGCGCGTCCGCCAGCTCACCACCGACAACCGCACCCTCGACGAACGCCTCAAGGCCGCCCGCTCCAAACTGGATTTCCAGGACCGTCGCGTCATCGACCTCGAAGCCCGCATCACCGAACCGGGACCAAAGTCCTGATCCGTTCCGCCCAGGCACTGCACGGCCCGTCCACATTCCCGGTGGACGGGCCGTCCCATGGAGTGGTGATCACCTTGTCCGGCCGCGCTGAACGCAGCCACCATCGTCTGCCGCCTCGCCGGAACAGCGGCACAAGTCTGAAACTTCGCCCTGACCGCCGCTCTCTTGTCAGTTCCAACAGCCTTGCGAAGACGGTTAGTTCCCGATGGAGGTGTGACGTTTCGCCCAGCCCATTGACCTGTCGCAGCAGACCGTGACGGCCCCATACTCCAGGACCTGATGAACCGACGGGTGAAGGAACACGATGAGTGCAGCAGCGGCATCAGGGACCTGGAAGCTCGGGGACCTGGAGGTGAATCGCATCGGCTACGGCGCGATGCGGCTGACGGGCAACGGCATGATGGGGAACTCCGACGGCGCGCCGATCGACCGCGATGTCGCCGTCGGCCTGCTGCACAGCGCGTTCGAGCAGGGGGTCAACCACGTCGACACGGCCGCCTTCTACTTCTCGCCGCTGCGGTCCGCGAACGAGCTCATCAACCGCGCCCTCTCGTCCTGGTCCGGCGATGTGGTCGTGGTGACCAAGGTCGGCCCGGGGCGTGATCCCTCCGGCGAGTGGCTCGAAACGGTCCGCCCCGACCAGTTGCGTGGCCAGGTCGAGGAGAACCTGCGCCAGCTCGGCCGGGACTGCCTGGACGTGGTGAACCTGCGCGCCGGCGGCCCTCGCACGGCCTCGATCGCCGAGCACTTCGGCGCCCTCGCTGAGCTGCGCGAGGCCGGCCTGGTTCGGCACCTCGGGCTCTCCGGTGTCCTGCCTGAGCACGTGGCCGAGGCGCAGAAGATCGCGCCCGTGGTCTGCGTGCAGAACTCCTACGGCCTGGACTGGCGCCGCGCTGACGAGAGTGGGTTGGTGGACCAGTGCGGGAAGCAGGGCATCGCCTTCGTCCCGTTCTTCGTGGTCTCCGGCCTGCGGCGCGAGGCAGCCGCAGGCCAGGAGCACGACACGCGCGTCCACTCCGTCGCCCGCGCCCACAATGCGACGCCGGCCCAGATACGGATCGCCTGGACTCTCCACCGCGGTCCGCACGTGCTGGCCATTCCCGGCACCACGAACCCAGCGCACCTGGCAGAGAACATCACCGCTGGAATCCTGCGCCTGACCGAGGAGGAGTTGGCCCTCCTCAACAAGCCGAACCAGGGCACCGCCTGAGTCTCTGCCAGCGATGCACGGTGAGCTTCCCCAGCCTGCTGAGAACCGGACCGAGTGGGTCGAGAAGTGTCCCTAGTCGTTTTCAGGAAACGCTGTCAGTGGACATGTAGTCTATGACTCGTCGCAGTTCAGCACCGGTTCACGAGCTTCTGCGGTCGGTAAAGTCGAGTACAAGCGCGGCACGGATGCCGGCGTGATCAATCAGGGCCTGTTCTACCTGGCCTGGTTGATGGACTACCGAGCCGAGTTCGAGCACCTGGGCCGCGACCGGCTCGGGGTGACGGCCGCGTCCCAGGTCCTGTGGAGCGGCCCGCGCCTCATCTGCATCGTCGGCGACTTCACCCGCTACGACGTGCACGCCGTGCGCGAGCACCGGCGCTCGATCGACCTGGTCGGCTACCGACTCTTCGGCAGCGACCTGCTCGGGCTTGAGACCGTGGTCTCCGTGAGCGGCGGCATGCAGGTAGCTCGCCGGGCACGGCGCCAGTCCGTTGCTCAGGCAGCGGTCGACGTTCAGGGCGCGGCGATGGCGGAGTTGGCGGGCGCGGTCGACGAGGCTCTGCTCGGGCTCGGGGACGGCGTGAACCGAGTGGAGCGCAAGACCTACCGGGCGTATCAGCTGCGCCGCGAGGCCCTCCAACTGATCGGGACAGCTCGGTAGATCGAACAGGAGCTACCCACCAGCGGCCGTAACACCGATCACACGATCGGGTGATCCGCTCGCCTTCCTCGCCAGCCGGCTACTCCCGATGGGCTGCTGCTGGCAGGGCAGTCCCGGCGGATCGGACGCCGGCTCTTCAGCTCCGCGACCCGCTTCGCCTTGGCCGCCCGCTTGCCCCTCGGCAGCTTCTGCCGGTCGGCGACCTCCAGCTCGTCGTGCGACGGGGGCGTCGCGAGCTGGTGCTCGTCGTCGTCAGCGCCGAACCAGCCTTTCAGGGTGTCGACTATCCCCTTTCCGCCACCGTCATCGGCGTCCGATGCCGCGAGTCGGCGCGGGCCCCACTTCGCGGTCTGGACGCTGCCCTGCCGGGCGTACGTATACCGCAAGGAAGATGGACGCAAAGCGTTCGTTCCAGGTACGGCAGCTGCGGCTGCTCGATCTCTGGCCCCGACCGCGCCCGCCGCGTCTCTCCACCTGGTGACCTGTGCTCTCGCCGCCCGGGGATCGGCGCCGCTACGGCGCGCAGCCCAACACTGAGACGCGCCGCAGCCGGCCCGCGTCGGTCAGACGGAGTTGAGGAACGCGCGCACCCGATCCATCAGCAGTCGGGACGCCTCCGGGTCGTACGCGTCGAGCGAGGAGTCGGCGAAGAGGTGCTGGTCGCCGGGATAGACGAACAGCTCGGCGCCCGCCGTGGCGCCGGCGAGCTTGCGTGCGGCCGGCAGGTGCTTGTCATCGGTAGCGGTGTAGCCGGGGTCGGCGACATTGATCCGGATGTCCGGCAGAGCCTTGGCGTATTGGGTGGTCAGCATCGTCAGCGCCGCCTTCGAGGCGGTGTACAGCGGCGCGATGACCTTGGATTCGGGCCGCGCGGGGTTGTGGGTGAGGGCGAGTGAGCCCGTACCGCTGCTGACGTTGACGATGACCGGGTCCGGTGACCGGCGCAGCAGTGGCAGGAACGCGGTCGTCACACGCACCGCACCGATGACATTGACGTCGAAGACTCCGAGGGGCTCAGTGCCGGTGAGGGTGCTGGGGTCGCCGACGGGGCCGGGGATGCCGGCGTTGTTGATCAGTACGTCGATCGCGCCCTCATGCTTGGCGACATCCGCGGCTGCGGCGGCCACCGACGCGTCGTCCCTCACGTCGATCGGACGAACCGCGCTCCGAGCGCGGCAGCGGCCTCCGCGCCCCGTTCCGTGTCGCGGGCGCCGACGAGCACGGTGTGGCCGAGCTCGATGAGGCGGCGGGCGGTCTCGCGACCGAGGCCCTTGTTGGCTCCGGTGATGGGTGATGGTCATGCATCCATGGTTCGGCCAGCTGCGGGTGCCGACCAGCCGGGTGGAGGCTGGCGTCGCTGGCCCTGTGGGAGGAGGCTGGGATGAGGCCGAAAGCGCCAGAGAGGTGGCGTGGCGATCAGCTTGAGCCGGTTGGGATCACCCCGTCTGCGTCCGTATGAGTCGGCGGATGAGGCGGCGGTGCTTGAGTTGCTTGCGGCAGATCGGCTGCCTGGGCAGCCGATCTGCACCGCTTTGATGCTCGCTGACGCGCTGGCCGGCCGCTCAGTAGCTGATCCGGCTGCGTGGGCGGCGCTGGATGGGCTTGTCACTACTGTGCTGTGCACGCCCGATGGCGGCATTGGCGGCATCGTCTGCTGTGCCGGGCGCCCCTGCGACGACGCATCGTTGATCTTGTGGCTGCACTGCCGTGACAGCTTCGAGACGGCCGCGACTTTGATCGCTCTGGCTCTGGAATGGAGCGGCGCCCGTCTCGTGTATGCCTTCCCGCTCGCCTCCGCCCTCACCAGGGGCCTGATAGGTCTGCCGGAGCGCCGTAGCCGGGCTACGCACGAAGCCCTCCTTGCTGTGGGCTTCACCGGTCTGGGGCGGTGCCGGTATCTGCGTGCTGAGCTTCCCGTCGCAGGCTTGCCCCACCTCGGGGACGTGGTGCTGAAAGACACTGTCTCGCCGCCCGGCAAGCGTCTTGAGGTCCGCCGCTGTGGGCGGGTGCTGGCCCAGGCCATCGTGGAGCGTCCTGTCGGCGGGGTCGGCGTGATCCGCAGCCTCACGGTCGCCCCGGATACCTGCGGCCTGGACTTGACCCTGGGTCTGCTGGGCAACGCTATGGACGTGCTCCTCGGGTTCGGTGCTCGCGAGACGATCGTCTACCTGGATGAGTCTCATGATGACCCGGAGTGGGATCTCGCCGCTGCCCTACGCACGTATCTGTTCGCTGACTTCACGGAGGTCGACCGGCTGCTCACTTTCACCAGGCCGCCGACGCCGTCTGGGATGCGGGGTTAGACAGCGTGAGAGCGGAGCGGCGGGCACGACGGCCGGGTACTGATGCGGCGGCAGATGGGAGACGACGACACCGAACAGATCCTGGAACACGTCCAGCAGATGCGCACCCGGCTGGACTGCCTACCGCGGGCCTGGTCGGCGGGCACGGCTGCGCCAGGTCACCTGGGCCCGGATCGGCCTGGCGCTCAGCGTCAGCGAGGACACCGCCCGGCACCCGATCACGCGATCGGGTGGTCTGCTCGCCTTCCGTTCTGGCTGGCTTCTCCCTACGGGTGACGGCATGTCAGTCCTGCTGCGTACCGTCCTGGCTCAGCACGACTCAACCGCGCCCAAGCGGCGCTCGTTGCCCAAGGCGGTGACTTGATGAGCCTGACCTCCGGGATCCAAACGCATCGACTATGTCGCACGCGCCGGGATCCTGCTCATCAGTCCCTACCGAGAGCAATGCTCAGGACTTGTGGATCGGCCCTGGGAGGGACGCAAAGGGCGTACCTTCCCGGAATGATCCTTCGAGGTCTCCGAGTAGGCCCGCATTGCAGTGCGGGTCGAGAAGGCACGCCCTGTGCTCAGCGTAGTCACCGACGACGGCTCCACCCAGTCCGGATCCTTGATCGACGAGATCGTGCGTGAGGGAGCCCGCCGGATGCTCGCCGCCGCGCTGGAGGCAGAAGTCAACCAGTACATAGCCGAGTTGGCGGCCGAGACCGACGCGCAGGGGTGGCGCCTGGTCGTCCGCAACGGCCACCACCGACCCCGGACCGTGGTCACCGCGGCCAGCCCAGTCGAGGTCACCGCGCCCCGCGTGAACGACCGGCGCATCGACCAGGCCGGCGGCGAGCGCCGGCGGTTCTCCTCGAAGATCCTGCCGCCGTGGTGCCGCAAGTCCCCGAAGATCTCCGAGGTGCTCCCGCTGTTCTACCTGCACGGACTGTCGTCCGGCGACTTCGTGCCCGCGCTGGAGCAGTTCCTCGGCGGCACGGCCGGCCTGTCGCCGGCGACCGTGACCCGGCTGACAAAGCAATGGAGCGACGACCACGCCGCCTTCCAGGCCCGGGACCTGTCGGACCGCGACTACGTCTACGTATGGGCGGATGGGGTGCACCCCAAGGTCCGGCTCGGCCAGGCCCACTCGTGCGTCCTGGTCCTGCTCGGCGTCCGCCTGGACGGCACCAAGGAGCTGATCGCGCTGGCCGAGGGCCTGCGCGAGTCCACCGAGTCCTGGGCCGACCTGCTACGCGACTGCCGCCGCCGCGGCATGCGTGACCCGGAGCTGGTCGTCGGCGATGGCGCCATGGGCCTGTGGAAAGCACTGGCCGAGGTGTTCCCCGACGCCCGCCATCGGAGGTGCTGGGTTCACAAATCCCGGAATGTCGCGAACTGTCCGCCGAAATCCGCTCAGCCGGGCGCAACGAAGGCGATGCAGGAGATCTACAACGCCGAGGACCGGACCCACGCCGAGAGGGCCATCGAGGCGTTCGCCAGGACCTACGGTGCCAAGTTCCCCAAGGCCGTAGCGAAGATCACAGACGACCGCGAAGAGCTGCTGGCGTTCTACGACTTCCCGGCGGAGCACTGGATCCACCTGCGGACCACGAACCCCATCGAGTCGACGTTCTCGACCGTCAAGCTGCGGACCAAGGTCACCCGCGGTGCCGGCAGCCCGACCGCGGCACTCGCCATGGTGTTCAAGCTCGTCGAATCCGCCCAGGCCCGCTGGCGCGCGATCACAGGAGCCCACCTGGTCCCGGTCGTCCGCGCGGGCGCCCGCTTCGAGAATGGCCAACTGGTCGAACGGTCCGAGCTCGTGGCTGCCTGAACCGAGGTCAACGCAGTACGAGCAGATCCAAGGAAGACGTCAAGTCCCCCGCCGCGGCCGAATCGTGAGCGTCCGCAGCTATGCGCAACCGCTCCTTGCCACGAGCGAACTCCTCCTCGGTGAGGCTCCGCATGAGCGTGTCGGCGTCTCGGAGAGCCTCTACACGCTGCAGGAGTTCGGTCAGACTCGCAATATCGGTCTGCGGAACCGGCTCCAGGGCGGCCGGGGCGAAGCCCGCGGCGGCGAAAGCCTCGCAGGTTTCTTCGACGGACGGATAGGTATCGAGCAGCCTGGTCGTCTCGGGGAACCAGCGCACGATGCGAAGCCGCTCGTAGCGGCCCGCGAACGCGTTGCGGATGAGTACCGGTGATCCTGGGCGCACCACACGGCGGATCTCCAGCGCGGCCCCAGGAAGGTCGGGGATGTGATGGGTCACCGTGGACAGCCATGCCGCGTCGGCGCTGGCGTCCGGCAGTGGCAAGCATGCGGCGTGACCCGCCAGGACCTGGATGTCAGGGCGATTGGGTATCAGGGCACGCATCGCCTCGGAGGGCTCGACCGCGACCACTCTTGCGGTGAGCCAGTCGCAGAAGGCTGTCGCGAAGGCTCCGGTGCCCGCGCCGATGTCCACGATGGTCATGCCCGGGGACGGATTCAGATGCCGCCGCACGGCGTCCTCCCAGGCCGCCAGCCCGTCGCGCGGGATCTCTCGAACGGCCCTGAACGAAGTCGCTGTTGCGGCGTCATAAGTGATTCTGGCCATGAGTATCCCGTCAGTTCAGGCGTGCTGGGACGTGAGCCGGATCAACAGGCAGTTGCTCGGTCGCCCTGGCGGGATCGACTGAGCGAGAATAGCTTCTGCCCGTGATCAACGAGAGTGCGCCGCTTCTGCCGACCGTGCACGTCTCTCTCCCCCCGACGCCAGCCGTGACGACGGGTGAACAGGGCCAGGAGGTCGTGCCCAGCGTCTCGCGGAAGAGCAGGCCACCGCAGCCTGATCACCCAAGATTGTACTTCTCTCATCAGGGAAGCATCCGAGCCACAGAAGGCGGTAGCACCGTGACCGAGCAGGCACTGGCGATGTTGCAGACGGCCGGAGCCGAGGCGATCGATCATCCGGGCGGCAACCTGCTGGCCCATCTGCAGCGGGTCAGCGCCCTTCTCTCGTCGTGGGGCGCCCGTCCGGCGCTGGTGTCGGCCGGGTTGTGTCACGCCTTCTACGGCACCGACGGATTCCCCGCCGCGCTGCTGCCACTGGACCGGCGGGGCGAACTGGTGCAGGCCATCGGCGAGGAGGCCGAGGCGCTCGTCTACTTCTACGCGTCCTGCAACCGCAAGGCCTCCTACCGCACCCTCGCTGCGGACGATGCCGAGTTCACGGACCGCTTCACCGGCAGGCGGACCCGGCCGACCGGCCACCAGCGCCGGGACTTCGCCGAACTGACGGCGGCCAACGAGCTGGACATCGCCATGGGCAGCCCAGAAATACGCGGCCGCTACGGCCCCGCGCTGCTCGAGCTGTTTACCCGCTGGCGGCACTTGCTGTCCGAGCCTGCCTGGGAACACTGCCGCAACGTACTGGGCTGATCAAGACATCCACAGGATTTGACAATTACTCCCCTGCACCGACGAGACAGAGCGCATGCGGCATGTGGGCGAGGAGCTTGTCACGCGCCTGGGAGAGACGGTTGACCGCCTACAGCTCGACAACCGCGAGCTGCCGATGGACCGGGCCCATGACGAAGAGGAGGACCTGGCTGGCTGCATCCGAGTGCCAGCAGCGCTTCTGGCCTGATGTGCCTGGGGATGTCGGTCAGAACTAGGAACGGCTGGAGGTTCAGACACCGATTCGCCCGACGCGCCCGATCACCTCAGTAGGAGCCGACTCTTCTACCCGCTCCCCAAGGCCGACGTCACTGTCCTGGGCCCCCGCGCGTACGTGGAGGCCAGGCGCACCGTGTGGTCGGAGCTCTCCGACCCACTTGCAGGGGCACGCGGCTGGCTGCTGTCACCGCTGAATCAAGTGAAGCCTCCGCTCCTCCCGTTCCATGGCGCGGATCGGAGGTCAAGATCCTTCCCTGCTCGGTCCCGCACAACGGGATGCAGCAGCTCAAGCCCGTTCTTCAGGCTCTTCCACGTCAAGCATCGGTGCTGGTGGCGCAGGAGGAGCCTCTCTGAGTCTGTGATCGTTCTGCGCTGCCCATCGGATGTGGGGAGTGGTGGACGTGAATCAGTACGGGCGGCGTGCGCAGCAGCACTGGCAGGAATTTAGGCCCGGGCGCATCGCGGAGATCGATGATCCTGAGGCGTTCTTCACCGAGCTGGGCAGTGATGTTCAGGACGAGGTGCGGATCCGCTGGACCGCGGAGCGTGTGAACGCGCCTGCCGTGGCGGGGGAGTCCTTCCTCGAGCGGGCTGGCCGTCTGCAGCAGTCTCGTCGCGATACCGAAGCTGAGGTGCTGCGCGAGTTCGTGCTGCTCCCTGACCAGGACGACGTCGACCTGGTCGACGACCCTCACCTCAGCGAGGCCGAGGTGACCGAGGAGCAGTGGCGCGAGCAGCGCCTGCACGACCTGCTGGCCGGCTGTAGTCGACCGGGGGACTTCAGTGCTGCGGAGCGCGATCGGCTTCGTGCTGACGCTGTTCCCCGTCTGCTGGAGCTCACCGGGCTTTCGGATGAGGCCCTTGCCCGTCAGGGGCTGCTGTAAATGGCCGCCCAGGAGGGGGCGGCATTCCGTCCCGAAAGTCAGAACGATCTCGCTCCGGCTGCGCCGATGGCCCGCCTGGAGGCGAACCTGGCTGCGCTGCGGGTGCTGCGGCGGATCCATGCTGAAGATCGGGAAGCGACCGGTGAGGAACGGCGGGTGCTGGCCCGGTGGTCGTCGTGGGGTGCGCTGCCCAACCTGTCCTGTTCGCGCCATCGCGGGAGCGGACCAGGAGCCGCAGGGAGAAGTATGAGGCTTCGCAGGCGGAGCTGCGGGAGCTGCTGAGCGAGGCCGAGTACCAGGCGGCGCGGCGAACGACGCTGAACGCGCACTACACGGACGCCGCGTTCGTGAAGGTCATCTGGCGGGCGTTGCAGGCGCTCGGTTTCAAGGGTGGCCGGGTGCTGGAGCCGGGCTCCGGGGTGGGCACGTTTATTGGGATGGCTCCCGAGGGGGCGGAGGTGACCGGTGTCGAGCTCGACCCGGTGACCGCGGTGATCAGCCAGGCCCTGTATCCGCAGGCCCGGATCCTGAACGAGGGCTTTGAGAAGTCGCGGGTCAAGACCGGCGAGTACGAGGCGGCGATCGGGAACGTGCCGTTCCACTCGGCCCGCCTCAGCGACCCCCGGCATAACCCGGGGAACTTCCCCATGCACGACCACTTCATCATCAAGGCCCTGGAAGGGGTGCGGGTCGGGGGAGTGGCCGCCTTTATCACCTCCACTGGCACGCTCGACAAGTCCAGCAAGGCCGCCCGGGCGGAGATGGGCGAGCTCGCGGACCTGGTGTGCGCGATCCGGCTGCCCAACGGCGCGCACGCCGCGGCTGCCGGCACCGACGTGGCGACCGATTTGCTGGTGTTCCGTCGCAAGGCGCCCTCGCACAAGAAGCAGGGTGCGGCCTTCGCGAAGACCGAGGAGGTCAAGGCCGCTGACGACAGGCGGATGGACGTCAACGAGTACTTCCAACAGCATCCGCGCAACGTGCTGGGCACCCTGGTGCCAGGACGGGCCCGCGGAGGGAGGCACCGTCCGGAAGTCCTTGCCGGCAGCGGCGATACCGCCACCGCCCTGAGCAAGGCGCTGGAGCGGGAGATCGCGGCCGCCGTCGAGGCCGGGCTGGGGATGACCGAGAATCCTGTTCGGCGTGAGGAGGAGGTTCAGGGCCCTGACGCGCGGGAGTTGTTCGCGGAGAAAGCGGAACGGTTCGACGGGCGGATCATCGAACTGCGTGATGGGAGCTTCTGGGCGGCGCGGCTGGAGGACAGCGAGCCGCATCCCTGCCCGAAGACCCAGCGTGACGAGCTCAGGGCGCTGTTGCTGATACGCGACGCGGTCTCCGAGGTCTTGGACGCCGAGACGTCTTTGGAGGCCGACGAGGCCTGGCTGACCTTTCTGCGCTCGACCCTCAACGCGCACTACGACGCGTACGTCGAGAAGTACGGGCCGGTGAGCCGGTTCACCCGACAGGAACGCACCCGCAAGCTCACCTGGGACGACGTGCCTGAGGAGCTGTCCGAGCAGCTCATGGACGCGGCCTTGGAGGTGACGGGCCGGGTCGGCTCGAAGCAGCAGGCCGCGATCGACAACCTCGGCGACGGCGTGATGACCGAAGCCGACCTCAAGGCCTTCCTCGGCTGGGACGCCACCAAGGCCCCGCCCGCGCTCCGCGAGGCGCTGGCCGACGTGCAGGCGGTGCACAAGGAGCTGCGCGACGCTGGAAAGCTCAAGGTCTGGGCGCGGGTCCCGCCGCCGCAGGGCGGTTTCGCCGATGACCCGCATGCCCCGCTGGTGTATGCGCTCGAGGACTACGACGAGGAAACGGCCACTGCTCGCAAGTCTGAGATCTTCACCCAGCGTGTCGCCTCCCCGCGCACGCTGCCCGAGCGGGCGGAGGGGCCGGAAGAGGCTGTCGCGATCACCCTCGACCTGCACGGACAGATACGCCTCGACGTCGTCGCCGGGCTGCTGGATCTGGACGGGGAGCAGGCTGCGCGGGACGCGCTGATCGGGGTGGTGCTCGAGGAGCCCCACACCGGGCGCCTGGTGCCGGCCGCCGAGTACCTGTCGGGCAACGTCCGCCTCAAGCTCTCGCAGGCCCAGGACACCGCCGCCGTCGATCAGCGGTTTGTCGCGAACGTCGCGGCGCTCACCGAGGTGCAGCCGGAAGACGTGCCGCCGGGGGAGATTCGAGTCAAACTCGGTGCCCCCTGGGTGGATGCCTCCTACGTGCAGGAGTTCCTGCGCGGGCTGCTGCGCGATGAGTCGATCAAGGTGGAGCGGGCCGCCGGGTCCACGTGGACGGTCGACTGCAACATCGAGCAGAACGTGATGACGACCGCGGTGTGGGGCACCGAGGCGATGAACGCGGTCCAGATCGTCCGTGCCCTGCTCAACCAGCGGCCCATTCGGATCGTCCCCTCTTTCCCCGAGGACGCCACCGCCGCGGAGAAGGCCCGGATCCGAGCCGACGCGATGACGGCGACGACCATCGGCGGTGGCCGCGCGGGAGTGGATGATGCCGACCTGGAGCAGGGCCTGTCCGCCTTGTCTCAGGCGGGACGGGGTGTGGCCGCTGTGGTGGCGGCCGGGTATCGCCGCGGTCTGCCCGGTGCATCGGTGTCTGCTGGTCGATGTGTGTCCGCGGTGTGGTGTGCTGCTGCGCGGGAGCGAGCGGGTCCCGCGCGGATTGCTGACCCGTGAGCCGCTCCCGGCGGTGGGAGAGTGCGCCAACCGGCCACCGCGCGGCCCGAAGGGCCGTGCGGGCCTGTGCCGCCAGGTGCTGGCCGACATTCCTGCTCCGGCCGTCCCGGCGGCGTGGGCGGATCTCCAGCGCCGAGTGCTGGCCGTCGCGGAGGGCGCCCCTGTCCGGATCCAGAGCGATGCGGTGAGCGGTGCGGACTGCTTCCAGCCGGTCCCCGAACTGGCCCGGTCGGTGGTCTATCACCTGCTGTGGCACCACGAGCTCGTCTTCGATCCCACCCGCCGCTGCGCGACCACACGCTGGTACGCGCCGCCTGCCGTGAGGGGTAAGGCATAAGCAGTCACCGTCTCTCCACCACCGACTGGGTCGAGTTCGAGAACGAGGTGCACCAGTTGGCGGGCCTGGACGGCCTCACCGTGCGGCTGCGCTCCCAGACCGGCCGGATGCAGACCATCATGCTCACCGTCCTCCTCGCGGACGACAGCTTCCGCGCCAGCGTGGAACCTCCGTCCCGGACGCTGGAGGGAGAACGGGTCGGAGTTGGCTCCGGCCGGCCGGTGTGCTGGAGGGACTGGATGAAGGCGCCAGGAAATCTGCTGGAGTCCGTGACGGGCTACCGCTCCGGCGATGCCCTCACACCGGAGCCGGGCGAGCCCCGCACGCCGTACAACCCCGCCGACCCCGCCCTGACGCAGCGAGCCCGCGGGACGATCACTTGACGTGAGGTAGTTGAACCGTGAAGATTCACCCGCGGCGGCGTGGCCTAGGGGAGGCACCGAGAAGCTGTCGCACTGGGGAGGATTGAGCAAGTGAGCGAGACGGATGAGCTGCCGGTCGAGGGACTGGTGGCGGAGGTGCCGGAGATCGAGGAGAAGCGAGGCGGGGGCAAGCTGAAGTTCCTCGCGGCGGGTGCGGCGGGGGTCGCTGTCCTGGCCATCGCTGCTGCGGTGACCGTGGGGATGTACGGACAGAGCCAGGTCGACGCCGCGCGCAAGGGAGAAAACAAGGCGCAGGCCGAGGCGAAGGCGCTGAAGAACCAGCCGCCGAAGACGGTCACGAAGACGGTGACCAAGAAGGTGCCGACGTTCGGGAAGTCCACGCTGATGGGGATTTTCGCGTCGGGTGCGATCCAGCAGGGCACGTACGACAGCGCGGGCAACGAGGTGTTCACCCCGAACGATTCGACGTGCTCCGACTTCTACACGTCGTTGAGCAACCAGTACACCTCGATCGCGATCGACCGGGGCGAGTTCATGAAGGCGTGCCTGACGAGCGTGACGCAGACGCTGAAGAAGAACACCACTGCGTAATCGCTGCGTGCGGCGTCGTGCGAGGGCGATGACGGCCTGCACGTTTTTGTAGCCCCTCACTGCGTTTCTTGAGGTAGTAGTCCCGGTTGGGGCCGTCGCGGATGATGCTGGTCTGCGCGGAGAGGTAGAAGACTCTGCGCTGGCGGCGGCTGTATCGCTTGGGCCGGTGCAGGTTGCCGGTGCGGCGGCCGGAGTCGCGTGGGACGGGGACCAGTCCGGCGGCTGAGGCGAGGTGGCCGGCGTCGGTTTAGGCGGTCATGTCGCCCGCGGCGACGACGAACTCGGCTCCGAGGATGGGGCCCATGCCGGGCAGTGACCGGAGTTCTTGAGCGCAGGCCCCTCCCTTCAGGGAGGGGTTGGCTCATCCTCGGTGCGAGCCGCGCAGCGGCGGAGTTCGCTGTGTTGTCAGTGGCCGCCGGTACGGTGATCACATCAACTGGAGGGGGTGTATCCATGCTGTCGGGCCGCAAGTACCGGCTTGGTTTGACGGCCGAACAGGCGCAGATGTGTGAGGAGTTCGGAAGCGTCTGCCGGGCGGTGTGGAACACCGGTCTTCACCAGCGCCGCGAGTACCGGCGGCGCGGTGCGTGGATGAACTACGCGCCGCAGTGCGCCGAGCTGGCCGCCGCCAAACCCGATCATCCGTGGTTGAGGGCCGCCCCGTCGCACGCGCTTCAGCAGACCCTGAAGGATCTGGACCGGGCGTGCCGGGAGCATGGAACGTTCAGGGTGCGGTGGCGGTCCAAAGCCCGTTGGTCGCCCTCGTTCAGGTTCCCTGACTCCAAACGAATCCAGGTGGAGCGCCTGGGCCGCACGTGGGGCCGGGTGAAGCTGCCGAAGCTGGGATGGGTCCGCTTCCGGTGGTCGCGCCCGCTGGGCGGCGAGGTCCGCTCGGCCACTGTGTCCCGCAAGGGCGCCCACTGGTTCGTGTCGTTCCTGGTGGACGACCAGGCCGTCATGCCCGAGCGGCATGCGATGCCGGGCACGGTCGTCGGGATCGACCGGGGCGTGAAGACGGCCGCGGTCACCTCTGACGGCGACTTCCACGACCGGCAGTTCATTACTGCCGGCGAATCCGCACGCTACCGTCGGCTTCAGCAACGCCTGGCCCGCTCCAAGCGGGCAAGCGCCAACCGCCGTAGAACAATCACCGCACTGAACGCCATCATGGGCCGGGTCACGGGCCGGCGCGGCGACTTCTGCGCGCAGACCGCCTTGCGGATCGTCGCGAAGAACGCCCTCGTCGTGCTGGAAGACCTGCGGATCAAGAACATGTCCGCCTCGGCATCCGGAACCCTTCAAGCCCCCGGCACCCGCGTGGCCCAGAAACGGGGCTTGAACCGGGCCATCCTCGACAAGGGGTGGCACCGCCTCGAACTCGCCCTCACAGGCGCGGCCCGGTACACGGGCACAACCGTGGTGAAAGTCCATCCCGCGTACACGTCGCAAAGGTGCTCCGCGTGCGGCTTCGTCTCGGAAGGAAACCGTGAAAGCCAAGCGGCCTTCCGATGCAGAGCCGCAGGCTGCGGATACACCGCGCACGCCGACGTCAATGCGGCCATCAACATCAAACACGCGGGCGGGCAGCCCGTGTCAGCCTGTGGAGACCTCGCCGCCAGGCGGTCTGTGAAGCAGGAACCTGTAAGCCGGGCGACCGGCCGAACCCCCTCATAGGGGAATCTCCCTCGTTCACGAGGGGGAGGACGTCAATCGATGTGGAAAGTCACTGCCACTGCCCAATGGCGGGTCACTGAGCCTCGGCGAGCTCCTCCGCGCTCCGCTCCAGGGCACGCTCGACGCTCTCCCGGCGCACCACGGGATAGCCGTCGTAGGGACGTTTAAGTGCCCTCGGAAACGGCCTCTCTGACGCCCACCGCAGGCTCACTCACTGACAGGCAGCGGGGCCCGGCCTCGCAGCCCCCGGCAGTTCGTAACGATCAGGTGAATAACACCAGGTCGAGGCAACCACACAGCAGCTCCACAAGTCACACACTCGCAAGTCACAACGCAAGCCCCAAGGAAGACCATGAGCCAGCAGTACCCGCCCCAGCCCCAGCAGCCCGGCTACGGCGAGCCCCAGCAGCCCGGCAGCAACGGCCTGGCCACCACCGCACTCGTCCTCGGCATCATCGCCGTCGTAGTCAGCTTCATCCCTGTCCTCAACGTTGTCGTCTGGCCGCTCGCGATCCTTGGCATCATCTTCGGCGCCATCGGCCTCTCCAAGGCGGGCAAGGTCCGCAAGGGCAAGGGCGCCGGCATCACCGGCCTCGTCACGTCGGCCGTAGCGATCATCATGTTCTTCGCCATGAACGCCCTGTTCTTCTCCGCCGTCGACAAGGCCAGCGAGGAGCTGGACAAATCGTACGACTCCACCACCGTCGGCGACGGTAAGTCCAAGACCGGCGGCGCCAAGAAGTCCGAGGTCATGAAGGACTTCAAGGTCACTAAGTGCGACGTGGTCACCGGCGACTTCGGTATCAAGGACATGGTCATCCACGTCGACTACGCCAACAACGGCGACCGGCGATACTCGTACTTGGTTGAGGGCGAGGTTCTGGCCGACGGCAAGAAGGTCGACGACTTCATGTCAACCGCCGAGAACCTCGCCCCCGGCCAGAAGTTCACCGACAAGCACGCTGGTGCGCTGGTGACCGCGGACGAGATCAAGGACGCCAAGAAGCTCGAGTGCAAGACCACCAAAGCGTCCCGAACTGACTTCTGATCGCTGACGTCGCACGACGCCGACCACACCCCCGGGCCTCGCCGCGCACCCCGCAGCGGCGGGGCTCGCTGGATCAAGGAGACCATGCATGACCGAGCCGTATCCGCAGACCGGCGCGAGCGACCAGTGGGGACCTGGGCACCCTCCGGTGGCTCCCGCGCAGCCCTCGGGCATCCCCGCGCAGCCCCAGGCGGGCCCCGGCTACGGCTACCCGGCCCAGCCCGCGGGCGCGCCCGGCTACGGCTACCCGGTGCCCGGGCCGCAGGGGTACGGGTTCCCGCAGCAGCAGGCGGCTCCGGGGGCGTTCGCGGCTCCGGGGCCCGTGGGCGGCGGCGTGCTGCTGGCGATCGGCGACATCATGGTGACCGGCGACCAGATCATCACTCCGGCCGGACAGCTGCCGCTGCGCGGCGCGGTGTGGAACGCCACCGACTTGTCGCACACCGAGGAGCGGATCCCAACGCACGCCGTCGTGCTCGCCGTCGTCTTCTTCCTCTTCTGCCTGCTGGGCCTGCTCTTCCTGCTGATGAAGGAGAAGCGGACCACCGGCTACATCCAGGTCAGCGTGACCAGTGCGGGCCGGCACCACTCCACGATGGTCCCGGCGCAGGGTCCCGGCGCGTTCCCGGCGATCATGGGGCAGATCAACTACGCGCGGTCGCTGAGCAGTATGTAGGCGCCCTTCCCCGCGTTTCCGGGAGCCCCGCCGAACGAGTTTCGAACGCGCTGTTTCCCGTCGGCGACCTCGGCGAGGTCGTCGGCTCCGACCGGCAGGCACATCGTCTCCCTCGCCCTGGCCCGCCTGGCCGGGGCCCAGACCTGGGCACACGCTTCACAAGCGCTCGGCGTCCCTACCGGCTCCCGGAGAACCTGCCCCGACGGGGGGCTGCCCCGTCCCTGCCGGCTCAGCGTCCGATGCGGCCGCGGAAGCCGAGCACGCCCAGTCCGAGCATCGCGAATTCGGCGAGCCGGGTGCCCACCTGCCGCGATCACCAAGGCGCCCGGAGGCGGCGAGGTGGCCGGTCGCTCACCGGTCGACCGCGACAAACAGGGCCTGAACCGCTCGGGCATGACGGACGGGTACGGCATTCCACTGGGTCGTGTACTGGCCGGCGCCAACCGCCACGACTCCCCGTTGCTCGCCCCGACCCTGGACCGTCTGGACGACCTGGGGCCGTTACCCGACGACATCACCGTGCACCTGGACGCCGGCTACGACGGTGCCCCGTTCAACGCCGCCCTCACCCCGCTGATCGAGGAGGACGCCTCCGTACTGACGTTCCTCGATCCGTTGACCACGCATCCGTAACGGGCCCTGAACACCGGCGGCGACCTGGAGTTGGAGCGCAGAAAGATCGAACTGCTGCTCCGACTCCGGGTCGACGGGGTTTGTACGCGCACATGTACCACCGGGTCGCGCGGGTGCCGGAGCAGTTGTGGCGGAACGGCCCGCCGGCGCGCTGTGCCTTGCTGGTCAGCCGTGCTCTGCCGCCCCATGTCGGCGCGCCGCCCTGGTCCTGAGCGGGGGCCACCGCACTCGGCCGGCCCGCTTCTGGAGCTACTTCGTCGGTGGCGTGGGCCCGGACCGCGGCAGGTCGGTGCCGCGGGCGAGCAGGCCCGCGGCCACGCTCAGGCCCCCCAACGCCCACCACAGGGCCGCCGACCGCACACCCGGCAGGCTTGTCGCCAGCAGCGGGGCGAGCGCGGAAGCGACTCCGACGAGGACCTGGTTGGAAGCCAGGTAGGTGCCGCGCTCTTCGTCCGGCGGCAGGCCGGTCAGCAGGACCAGGGACGCCTGCGACACCGCCAGCTCCCCGATCGTGTACACCGTCATGCCCGCGGTGAGGGCGGCGAGGGCCATGCTCGGGGAGACGGTCCTCGCCAGGGCCGCGGTGGCGAAGAGCACGACGTAACACAGCCCGCCGACGGCAAGGACGTGACCGGGGCGGAACCGGTCCAGCAGGCGGCTGAGCGGCAGAGACAGCGCGGTGAGAAGCGCGGTGTTGACGGCGAACAGCACGCCCACCGTCCAGGACGGCAGCGCCAGTTCCCGCAGGACGAACACGGGCAGCGCGCTTTCCAGGGCCAGCGCGGCTGCCCACAGCAGGGCGTTCGCGGAGGCGACCCGCACGAAGGCACGGTGCTTCCAGGGCTGGACCCGGGCGTGCGCGGGCCGTGCGCCTTCGGCTGGGGCGACGGGCGGCGTGGCGGGCAGGCCCAGGCACAGGACGGCGGTCAGCACGAAGCTCGCCGCGTTCGTCAGGCCCAGCACCACGAATCCGGAGGAGGTGTCCACGACGAGCACCGCGGCGAGCACCGCCCCGGCCCCCATGCCCGCGTTGAACGTCACCCGCGACAGGGCGAGCCACCGGCTGCGCTGCTCCTCGGGGGCCAGCCGGACCGCGAGCAGTGGAGTGGCCACCTGCTCGGCGCGGTTGCCGAGGGCGAGGGCCGTACCGCCCAGGACGAGGGGCCACAGCCCCGGTACGGAGACGAACGCGACGAAGGCCAGGGCCCGGACGGCGGAGGCCGCGACGAGGACGGTCCGGGGGCCGCATCGGTCGGTGAGCCGGCCGACCATGAACAGCCCCGGCAGCGCCAGGAGCGTCGTGACGGTCAGGGCCACGCCCACCGTGCTCAGGGACCGGCCGGACACCGAGGTGAAGAACAGCAGGGAGAAGGGATAGAAGAAACCGGTGCCCAGCGCGTTGACGAACCCGGACGCGCCGAACCACACCACGCCGCGCCCACGCGGCAGGAACCCGGCGGGCGCGTCCACGCCCTGTACCGGGGCGGCGGGCGGGGTCATGCGCGAGAGCCCGGGCGCAGGACATGGCAGCGCTGCTCGGTCGCCGTGCACCCCCGGGACAGCTTGGTGTCCGTGCTGCCCAGGCCGTAGTGGATGACCGACACACCGGCCGCGGTGGCCTCCTCGACGAGCCGGTAGTACAGCAGCTCGAAGTACAACGGCAGTCCCGTACGCCGCTGGTAGGCGTAGTCGTATCCGGTCTGGCGGGCGTACCAGTGGTCGCCGTGGCGCAGGATCAGGGCGAAGCCGCGGATGTCCCCGTCCGCGCGGGCCACCGCCGCGAACGCGTCGTCGCCGAAGACGTCGCGGGCCTGGCGCAGCACCGGCATCGATTGGTCCGGCGCCCAGTCGATGCCGTACTTCTCGAGGAGTTCGGCCTCCAGGGCGGCGAAGCGGACGAGGTCCGCGTCGGCCAGGGGCTCCAGGACCGTACGGACGTCGGCGGCCCGGACCCGGCGGCGTTCCGCGGCCACGGACACCCGGCGCTTGCGGGGCAGCGTGGCGAGATAGCCCTCATATCCGTCCTTGGGCACCCGCAGCACGCTGTAGTGGCCCGAGACGAAGCTCTCGTATCCGCGCGCGGCCAGCAGCGCGCCCAACCGCCGGTCGGGGTCCGCCGCCTCGCCCAGGTACAGGAAGCACGGCCCGGCCGCTCCCGTGCCGTACGCCTGTGACTCCGCGGCCTCGACGAGCGCCGCCAGATCGTGCTCGGTGGCGGAAGGGCCGCAGAGGATCCGGGTGTTGCCGATGTGGCGGCCACCGGCGAGCAGGGCGGGCAGCAGCTCGGACGTCGGATCGTCCACGAGGTCCGTCAGGAACTCCGCCGCCCCCGGCAGGCCGGCATCCGCGCTGCCCCGCAGGACGGCGTCCGGGCGGCCCAGCATCCAGGGCGCCGACGCAGTGGCCAGGGCGGTCGCCAGCGCCGCGACCGGCTGTCCGTCCCGTTCGGTCCACAGGTACCGCATGGGCACGCCCGCGGTCGCCTCCGCCACATCGAGCCAGCGGCAGGTCAGGAAGAGGTCGCCGGGGCCGGCCAGGGCATCCCAGCCCCGTCGGGGCAGGTCCGCGGCGCGATCGACCGCCCGGACACCCGCCGGCAGGCGGCGGTCCGGGTCCTGGGCTCGGGTGGGCATCGGGGCTCCTCGTGGGGTGTGCTGGGCGCTGGGCGGGCGTGGTCCGGTGGGGTGCGGTGTCACTCGCGGCCGAGGATCCGGCGCATGCGCTGCCGTGGCAGGCCGGTGGCGAAGTCGGCGCGATTGCGCAGCCGGGTGCTGTGCTGCATGGCGCGCAGTTGCTGGGTGTGCGGCAGGCTCAGGGTGTGCTTGGTGGCGGCGAACGCCGGGAGGTCGTACGCGGCGAAGCGCAGCGCGCGTTTCAGCGCCGTACGGGCGAGGTCGCGGTCCGGCACGATCTCGTGCAGCAGCCCGTCGGCCAGGGACGACTCGGGCGACCAGGGCTCGCCGGACATCAACATGTCCTGCATCACGTGGCGCCCGACGGAGCGTTCCAGGAGGTAGCCGCCGAAGGTGCACGCGAGGCCCAGTGCGAAGTGCGGCATCCGCAGCGAGCAGCTCTCCGATCCGAGGCGGTAGTCACAGGCGAGGGCGATCAGCAGGCCGATGCCGATGACATGGCCGTCGAGTGCGGCGACGGTCGGTTTGGGCATCTCAAGGCAGGCGACACACAGATCGGCGGTGGCATCCGTCCAGGCGTCGGTCTCCTCACCCGCCGTGAGGCCGATCATCTCGCGGAAGTCGCCGCCCACCGCGAAGGACTTGCCCTCCTGCGCGCGCAGCACCACCGCTCGGACGGAGTCGTCCTGCGCTAACTCGCGTAGCAGTTCCCGTAGTTCACGCATACGCCGACTGCTCATGGCGTTCCCGTGATGCCGGTCCGCGAACATCACGACCGCCGTCGGTCCGGCGCGCTCGCAGACGAAGGTTCCGTGCGAGGCACGGGGTCTCGGGGAGGGGTCAGCGCCGGACACCGCTGCGGTACTCCCAGTCCTCCACGATCACCGCCAGGTCGCCGAGCGTGAAGCCGGCGGCGGTCATCTCCCGGACCTTCGGCTCGCCCAGCACGGCCTGGAAGGCCGCGAGAGCGTCCGCGCCGTCGTGGAACCGCCCCCACTGTGTGAGCGACAGGGCGTACGGGGACGGCAACGCGAAGGTCAGGCCCTTGAGTTTGTAGCGGAACGGGCCCGGCAGCGACCTGGCGTACTGGCGTGCGCGTTCGTCCAACGACACGGTGCCGTCGTCGGCCACCGCCGTGAGCGGACGAGGCACGGTGGCGGGCGTGTACACGGTGCTCGTCCGCGGGGCTATCGGATCGGTGGCAGGCATACGGGCTCCAGAGAGTGACGGAGGAGGTCGCGGGTCGAGTCGGGTCGGGACGGACCGTAGGCGGATCAGCTCCAGGCGAGCAGCAGGACGCTGCCCACCGCCAGGAGCACCCCGACGTGCTGGATACCGCGGATGCGTTCCCCCAGCACGAAGCGGGCCAGCAGCACCGTGCTGATGGGGTAGAGCGACGCGAGCAGCCCGACGACGGCGAGGCTGCCGTCCCGGACGGCCACGAGGTAGAGGATGCTCGACCCCATGTCGAGCGCCCCGGACAGCAGGGCGAGCTGCCGCGACCGCCCGGACAGCCGCAGCGGGGTGCGCCGGGCCAGGCCGAGGCCCAGCAGCAGGGTCAGCGAGGCACAGCGGGCCCACACCAGCGGCCACAGGCTGGAATCGCTCGGCGTGCGGGCCAGGAAGACGAAGAACAGACCGAAGCCCGCGCCGGCCAGCAGCGCGATGCCCAGCGTGCGCAGCGCCTTGCGGCGGTCGGCGGACTCGGCGGAGCTCTCGCCGTTCAGGGACACCAGCAGCACCGAGGCCAGCGCGCACACCACGCCCACCACGGCCAGGGCGGTGAGCCGGTCGCCCAGCAGCACCCCGGCGATCACCGGGAGCGCGGCCGCCGCGGCGGCTGTGGTGGGCGCGACCAGGCTCATCACGCCGTTGGCCAGCGCGTGGTACAGCAGCATGGCGCCGAGGCTGCCGCACAGTCCGGCCAGCCCGCCCCAGGCCGCCTCCGACCAACTGGTGCCACCGCGTGAGAGGGCGCCGGCGAACGCGAGTGCCGTCAGCAGTCCGGCGGTGTTCGACCAGAGGACGATCACAAAGGCGCTGGCGCGCTTGGTCGCCAGACCGCCGACGAAGTCGGCGGAGCCGAGCACCATCGCCGAGGCGAGGGCCAGGAACAGATGCACCGGGAACAACTCCTTGTGGGGGCAGGACAGGGACGACGGGAGGGCGGCTCCGCGGGGGAGCCGCCCGAAGGGGAGACGAGAGCCATCCGTCCCTTACGGATGACGCGTCAGGTACCCCCCCATGGTGCGGAAGAAATCGATCCCGCGGTATTCCGTGCCGTCGTCCGTCCGGAGCCGCTCGATGACCAGACCCCGCTCCGTCCCCCGCCGCGCGTCGGGCCCGCACACCACGGCCACGCCCTCGCCCTCGGGCCGGAACACCCGGCCGACGGTGCCGCCCAGCCGGGCCCGGGAGACCGAGGCGGACAGAATCCGCACCCGCTGCCCCTTGAAGTAGGCGAACGCGTTGGGGTACGGGTCGACTTGGGCGCGGACCAGGTTGCTGATGTCCTGGGCGGACCAGGTCCAGTCGATCCTGCTGTCCTCGACCGAACGCTTGTGGAAGAAGGTCGCCTCGCTGGGATCCTGCTTGGTCCACTCGGTGCGGCCCGATGCGATGAGGTCGATCGCCTCCAGCGTCACGGGGACGAAGAGCTCCACCGTCTTGTGGAACAGGTCCGTGACGGTGTCCTTGTCCTCCACGGCGACCCGCTTCTGCACCACGATGTCGCCGAGGTCGAAGTCCTCGTTCATGAAGTGGGCGGTGACGCCGACCTCCGACTCGCCGTTGACCAGCGCCCAGTTGAGCGGGGCGAAGCCGCCGTAACGGGGCAGCAGCGCGTCGTGCACGTTGATCGCCCCGTACCTGGCCAGGTCGTAGATGCGGGGCGCGACCCAGGAGCGCCAGTCTGAGGAGACCAGCAGGTCGGGCGCGAGCTCGCGGAGGCGGTCGGCCACCTCGTCGTCGTTGGCGTACTTGCGTTCCAGCACGGGGACGCCGTGCTCACGCGCCAGGTCGACGACCGAGTCGTTCCAGATGGTCTCGTAGACGTGGTCGCTCGTCGGGTGGGTGATGACGAGCGGTACCTCGTGCTCGGAGTTCAGCAGGGCCTCGAGGACCCGGTGTCCCCAGGTCTGGTAGCCCATGAAGACGATGCGCATGTGTTTCACCGGTTCCTTTCCGGTCACGGCCGGGTCAGCGGCAGCGACCATACGTAGGCGAACCCCGCGCCCGCCTTGTGGTCGAAGGTGTCGCCGGCCTCGTAGGTGGCCAGGGCACCGCTGTATCGGGAGTTGGGCGAACGACGGCTGACCACGGTGCAGGATCCCTTGTGGAGCTCCATGGTGATCTCGCCGGTCACCTGCGGCTGGAGCGTGGCGACGAAGCCGTCCAGGGCCCGGCGAAGGTCGGAGAACCAGTAGCCGTAGTAGGCGAGTTCGGCGTAGCGCAGGGCCAGTTGCTGCTTGTGGTGGAGGGTCTCGCGGTCGAGGACGATCGCCTCCAGCTCCTCGTGCGCGGCCATCAGCACCGTCGCGGCGGGCGCCTCGTAGATACCGCGCGTCTTGAAGCCCACGACGCGGCTCTCGACGATGTCGATCCGGCCGACGCCGTGCCGGGCGGCCAGCGAGCCGAGCCGCGACACCAGTTCGGTCAGGCCGAGCTTCTCGCCGTCCAGGGCAACCGGGACGCCGCCCTCGAAGCCGATGGTGACCTGCTCGGCGTTCTCCGGAGCGGACTTGGGGTCCGCGGTGAGCTGCCAGGCGTGGGCCGGCGGCGGCTGGGTGATGTCGTCGAGCTCACCGCACTCGATGCTGGTGCCCCAGATGTTGGTGTCGATGCTGTACGGGTTCTCCTTACTGACCGACACCTCGATGCCGTGCTCGCGGGCGTACGCCAGCTCGCTCTCGCGCGTGGTCAGCTCCCAGTCGATCACCGGGGCGAGCACCTTCAGGTGGGGGTCGAGCGCGGTGACGCTGGTGTGGAACCGCACCTGGTCGTTGCCCTTGCCGGTGGCTCCGTGCGCCACCGCGTCCGCGCCCTCGGCGTGCGCGATCTCCACCATGCGCTGGGCGATCAGGGGCCGCGACAGCGGGGCGGCGACCAGGTACTTGTTCTCGTAGCGGGCATGGGCCTGGAGGGCGGGCAGCGCGAAGTCGGCCAGGAACCGGTCGGCCAGCGGCTCGACGTACACCTTCGACGCGCCGGTGCGCAGCGCGCGCTCCTTGACGGTGTCGAGGGATTCGAGCTGGCCGATGTCCGCGCAGAAGGCGATGATCTCGGCGTCGTAGCGTTCCTTGAGCCAGTGCAGTGCCACGGAGGTGTCCAGGCCTCCGGAGTAGGCGAGCACGATCTTCATGGGGTCTCCGGCGGGTTCCGGGGTGAGCGGCCGGGCGCGGGTCGGCCCGACCGGGGGTGCTGTGCGACGGCGCGGCGTTCAGTGCTGGGCGAGGGCGGGCAGGTCCGCTGTGACGGTGTCGAGGACCTTGGTGAAGTCGGCGCCGGCGGCGATCTCATGGGCCGCCCGGAAGGTGGCGGCCTGTGCGTTCTCCAGCCGCCCGCGGGTCTCCTCCAGCCACCGCCGGTGGCCTTCCAGCGCCGCGCGCAGCTCCGTACGGAGGGCCTGGACGCTCTGCGGCGAGGTGCCGCCGGGGCTGGTGTAGCTGGCCACCGCGGTGCGCGGGGCGAAGATGTGGGCCAGCATCGACTCCTCGACGGGGTGGCCGAGTTCGGCCAGGATCTCGGCGCAGGCCCGGGTGTCACGCAGCGTCGCACCACGCTTGAGCAAGGCACCGACCAGCGAGCCGGTGATGTGGTGGGTCTCCCGGAAGGGCAGCCCGTGCTCGGCCACCAGGTAGTTGGCGAGCTCGGTGGCCGTGGAGAAGTTGTCCCAGCACAGGTCCTCGCCGCGCTCGGTGTTGAAACGCAGCCCCTTGGTCTGGCCGGCCACGATGCGCACCGTGGAGAGGTAGGTGTCGATGGCGTTCCACAGGTACGGCTTGTCGTCCTGCAGGTCGCAGCTGTAGCCGAGGGTCACGCCCTTGGCCATGGTGAGCAGCTGCACGAGGGTGCCCGCGGTGCGCCCCGCCCGGCCCCGGGTCAGCTCGGCCACCACCGGGTTCTTCTTCTGCGGCATGATCGAACTGCCGGTGGCGTACGCGTCCGCGACCTCCACCAGGCTGTACTCGTGCCCGCTCCACATGACGATCTCCTCGGCCATGCGGGACAGGTTGTTGCCGCCGATCGCGAACGCCGAGGCGGTCTCGATGAGGTAGTCACGGGCGCTGGTGGCGTCCAGGGCGTGGCCGAGCACCCCGCCGAAGCCCAGCAGCCGCGCGGTCAGCCGCCGGTCCAGCGGGAAAGACGTACCGGCCAACGCACAGGCGCCCAGGGCCGATTCGTCGGTGCGGTCGAAGGCGCCGCGCAGCCGGCGCACATCGCGCAGCAGCATGCTCGCGTGCGCGGTCTTCCAGAAGCCCACCGACACCGGCTGCGCCGCCTGGCTGTGCGTGTACCCCGGCAGGATCGCGAGGAGTTCCTCGTCCGGGAACGACAGCAGTACGTCGATCAGCGTCAGGTTCGCCGCGACCGCGTCGAGCTGGACCCGGCGCAGGTACATCCGGGTGTCCGTGGAGACCTGGTCGTTGCGGGAGCGGGCGGTGTGCATGTGCCCGCCGACCTCGCGGCCGAGGTCCTCGATCACCATCTGCTCGATGTTGAAGTGGACGTCCTCCAGCTCGGGGCGCAGTACCAGTTCCCCACATTCGTGCCGCTCCCACAGCGCGAGCAGCGAACCGAGGATCGCCCGGGCGTTGTCGGCGGACACAATGCCCTGGCGGCCCAGCATCAGCACATGGGCGATGTCCTGCCACAGGTCGGCGAAGACCAGCCGCACGTCGATGTCCGTGGTGAGCGTGTAGTCGAGGACGTCGGACGTGATGTCCTCGTCGAACCGGCCGCCCCACAACTTGTCAGTCACGTTTGATCCTTCGATCGGGGAAGGGAGAGTCCGGCCGTTCGGGGGCACGTGCCGGGAACCCGGGGAATCGACGGGCTCCTCGCTCGCACGGCCTCGCCTGCCGACGGCTGGTCTCGATCCTCGACGGGCCCGGCGGCGGGTGTCCACCGCACCGTGGTGGCCGTGACCTGCCGTGTCCGGCATCGGACACGGGCGTCCCCGCGGGGGCGGTGACCGGGAGGGGACGCGTCCCCAGGCGGTCACCGGGGCGCGGTGGACGTGATCCGCCGCGGCGGATTGAGTCGATGTACGGGCCGTTCCGCGCCCCCAACTCCTCTGCACGGGAGCTCGTTTACCGTTCCCCGGCGCTCGTGCGCTCGTGCCGTCGTGCGCCCTTAAGCCCCGATCTGAACGCCCCCTTGCGGACAAGCCCTTCGAGGAAGTTCGAGGAAAGAGGTTTTCATGTCCCGTGTGTCGACCGGTCCGTCGGATCACACCACCGCGGCCGCGCTCCTGCTCCAGCGGCTGCGCGCCCACGGCGTGGAGAAAGTCTTCGGTGTCGTCGGCCGGGAAGCCGCGTCGGTCCTGTTCGACGAGGTGGACGGGCTCGACTTCGTGCTGACCCGGCACGAGTTCACCGCCGGGGTCATGGCGGACGTACTGGCCCGGATCACCGGCCGGCCGCAGGCGTGCTTCGCCACGCTCGGCCCCGGCATGACCAACCTGTCCACCGGCGTGGCCACCTCGGCCCTGGACCGCAGCCCCGTCATCGCGCTGGCCGCGCAGTCGGAGTCGTACGACGTCTTCCCGGTGGACACCCACCAGTGCCTCGACAGCGTCTCGGTCATGCGGCCGATGACGAAGTACGCCACCGAGCTGGCGCGTCCGGCCGACATCACCGACCTGGTCGACTCGGCGGTCACCGCGAGCACCGCCGAGCCGGTCGGGCCCAGCTTCATCAGCCTGCCCGTGGATCTGCTGGGCGCGGGCGTGCCGGAGGCCGACGACACCCCGGCGCCGCCCGCCCGCCGGCCCCGCAAGCCGGTGGCCTCGGTGGACGCCGACTGGCCCGAGCGGCTGGCGGAGGTCGCCGACCTGCTGGCCAAGGCCGAGCACCCGGTGCTCGTGGTCGGCGCGTCGGCGATCCGCTCCGGCGCCGTCGACGCCCTGCGTGCCCTGGTGGAGCGGCTGAGCATCCCGGTCATCACCACCTACGTCGCCAAGGGCGCGCTGCCGCACGGGCACCCGCTCGCCTACGGGGCGGTCACCGGCTACATGGACGGCATCCTCGGCTTCCCGGCGCTGCAGACCCTGTTCGGGCCCAGCGACCTGGTGCTCTGCCTCGGCTACGACTACGCCGAGGACCTGCGGCCCTCCATGTGGGCGCACGGCCGGGAGAAGAAGGTCGTGCGGGTCGCCCCGACCACCAACCCCGTGCCGCGGGTGTTCCGCCCCGACGTCGATGTGGTCGCCGACGTGCTGGCCTTCGTCGAGGCCTTGGACGCCGCCACCGCCGAGCTCGCGCCGAAGACCCCGCACGACGTCTCCGCGCTGCGGGCGCGGGTGGCCGAGTTCCTCGCCGATCCGCGCGAGTACGAGGACGGCATGCGCGTCCACCAGGTGATGGACTCCATGAACACCGTCATGGCCGAGGCCGCAGGAGCGGGCCGCGGCACGATCGTCAGCGACATCGGCTTCTTCCGCCACTACGGCGTCCTGTTCGCCCGCGCCGACCAGCCGTACGGCTTCCTGACGTCGGCGGGGTGCAGCAGCTTCGGCTACGGGCTGCCCGCCGCGATGGGCGCCCAGCTGGCCCGGCCCGACGAGCCGGTCTTCCTGATCGCGGGTGACGGCGGCTTCCACTCCAACAGCGCCGACCTGGAGACCATGGCCCGGCTGAACCTGCCGATCGTGACCGTGGTCGTCAACAACGACACCAACGGCCTGATCGAGTTGTACCAGAACCTCGGCCACCACCGCTCCCACGACCCGGCGATCCGCTTCGGCTCCGTGGACTTCGTGCAGCTCGCGCAGGCCAACGGGGTGGATGCGGTCCGGGCCGACGACCGGGACGCGCTGCTGGCCGCGCTGCGCAAGGGGGCCGGGCTGGGCAGGCCGTTCCTCATCGAGACGAAGATCGCGTACGACTTCCAGCCGGGCGGCTTCGACGCCCTGAGCATCTGATCATGCGCGGCTGCATCCCCGGCTCGACGGGGTTCACGCTGACGGCGACCCCGGCCGGGCGGCGGGCCGACCCCCCGGCCGGGAAGCGGCGCATCCCCCGGTTCGCCACGGTAGGTCAGGTCGCGGACGTCGAGGTGCGGGCGGGGGACTGGTGGTGGACCGGGTCCGTGGTCGGCCCGGACACCTCAAGTGCCCTTCACTCGCTTGCCGTTGACGGATCCACCGCAGTCCTGCTCGCCGGAGAGCTCTACAACCAGGACGAGTTGGCCGGGGCACTGGGCGACCCGGGACTGGCGGAAGCGGGCGACGCACAGCTGCTGCTCGCCTGTCTGAAGCGCTATGGCCCGCACGCCTTCCGGCTGTTCAACGGCCGGTTCGCGGCGCTGGCCACGGACGGAGGCGCCCTGGTGGCGGCCACGGACCACTGCGGCGGCGTACCGCTGTACCTGACCGCCGTGGCGGACGGGCGGGTGTCCGTGGCCACCGAGGCCAAGGCCCTCCTGGCGGTGGCGGACGTCGGCGCGGGCGGGCACTCGGTGGCCGGGCTGCGTCCCGTCCGCGGATCCGACGGGGTGCGCCAAGTCCCGGCGGGCGGCGCGGCGGTCGCCGAGGCCGCCGCCGGCCGCCCGCGGACCCGGCTGGTGCGCACCTGGACGCCGCCGCTGCACCGCCGGCACCTGCCGGAGCGTCAGGCGCTGCGGGAGGTGCGGCAGGCGCTGGAACGGGCCGTGCACCGCAGGCTGCGGGACGGGCCGGGGCACACCGCCGTGCTGTCCGGCGGCATCGACTCCAGTGCGGTGGCCGCCCTCGCGGCCTCGGCGGACGGCGCGCTGCACACCGTGTCGATGGGAACCGACCTGCGCGACGAGTTCCGTGAGGCCCGGCTCGTCGCGGACCACCTGGCCCGTACCCGGCCGGGCCCGCCCGGCCCCCGCCACACCGAGATCAGGATCGGCACCGCCGAGTTGCTGGCCGAACTCCCGTGGACGGTATGGGCGTCCGAGTGCACGGACCCGGAGGTCGTCGAGTACCTGCTGCCGCTGGCCGCGCTGTACCGACGGCTGCCGACGAGCCGCCCGCTGCGGATCCTCACCGGCTACGGCGCGGACATCCCGCTCGGCGGCATGCACCGCGAGGTGGACCGGCCGGCCGCGCTGGACGACGCGGTGGCGCACGACATGGACACCTTCGACGGCCTCAACGAGATGTCCCCGGTGCTGTCCGGTGCGGCCGGCCACTGGACCACGCACCCCTACTGGGACCGCGACCTGCTCGAGTCCCTGGTCACCCTGGAAGCGGGGATGAAACGCCGGCACGGCCGCGACAAGTGGGTGCTGCGCGAGGCGGTCGCCGACCTGCTGCCGGCCGAGACGGTACGGCGCCCCAAGCTCGGCGTGCACGAGGGCTCCGGCACGACCAGCTCCTTCACGCTCCTGCTGCGCGAGCACGGCGTCCCGGACGCGCGGATCGCCGCCGCCAAGGGCGCGGTGGTGCGTCGGCTGTACGACGCGGTGGTGGCCGGCGCCGCCCACCCGGACGAGATCGACCTCGCCCACGAGACGAAGACGGCGCTATCCACGAAGGAGACCCGATGACCGGTGCGCACGCTCCCGGTGAGCGCGTCCGGACCACCCGCTCGCCCCGGTACGCGCAGCTCGCCACCTTCATGCGGCTGCCTCATGTGCCGGACCCGGTTGGTCGGGACGTCGTCGTCATCGGCGCCCCCTACGACGGCGGCACCAGCTACCGACCCGGCGCCCGGTTCGGCCCGCGGGCCATCCGCGCCGAGTCCGGGCTGATCCACGGAACCGGCATCGACCGGGGCCCCGGGACCTTCGACCTGATCGACGTCGTCGACGCCGGTGACATCGACCTGTCGCCGTTCTCCATGGAACTCGCCATGGAGACGGCGACCGCCGCGCTCACCGCGCTCCTGCGGGACAACGGGGCGTTGCTGATGCTGGGAGGCGACCATTCGCTGTCACTCGCCGGGCTGCGCGCGGTGCACGCCAACCACGGCCGGGTGGCGGTTCTCCACCTCGACGCGCACAGCGACACCTTCCCACCGGTTTACGGCGGTACGTACCACCACGGCACCCCGTTCCGGCACGCGCTGGAGGAGGGGCTGATCGATCCGGCCGCCTTCGTCCAGATCGGCATTCGCGGCCACAACCCGGCACCCGACTCGCTGGACTACGCGCGCGGGCAGGGGGTCACGGTCGTCACCGCTGACGACTTCGCCGAGCGGGGCCCGGCCGCCACCGCCGCGCTGGTGCGGGAGCGGACCGCGGGGCTGCCGCTGTACGTGTCCGTCGACGTCGACGTCGTCGACCCGGCCTTCGCGCCGGGGACCGGAACGCCGGCCCCGGGCGGGCCCACCTCGCGTGAGGTGCTCGCCCTGCTGCGCACGGTCGGCGACCTCGACCCGGTCGGCTTCGACGTCATGGAGGTCAGCCCGCCCTTCGACCACGGCGGGATCACCTCCCTGCTCGCCACCGAGATCGGCGCCGAACTGCTCCACCAGTACGCCCGCTCCCGCCGGGCCGCCTCCGGTGCCCGCAGCACTGAGCGAGCTGCCGACCGCGACCGGCTCCGTACGGAAGGAAATCCGGTGCCCGCTCCGGCCGTTGAACCGATCGTCGCCTGCGACCAGTGGGCCGACGCGCTGACCGCACTGCGCGGCACACTGCCCAAGGCGCCGCGAGCCGACCTGCCCGCGTTCTTCGCGGCGGCCGGTGAAGCCGCCGGGCAACTCCCCGAGGAGCTCGCGGCCGTGCTCGACACCTTCCGAGAGGACGGCAACGAGCACGGCTACCTGCTGCTGCGCGGACTGCCCCACGACGAGGCGGAGCTCCCCGCCACACCGACCTCGAGCCCGCCGCCCTCCGAGCGTGAACTGCTCGCCATGGAGGCCTGGTTGGCGCTGGTCGGCCGCCGGCTCGGGCTGCCCACCGGCTACCGGGAGCTGCGCGCGGGGGCCGTCTACCACGACGTGTATCCGACGCCGGGCGCGCACGACCTCTCCTCCGAGAGTTCCAAGGTTCTGCTGGACTTCCACACGGAGATGGCCTACCACCGCGACCAGCCGCACCATGTGCTCCTCGCCTGCTCCCGCGCCGATCACGCGGGAAGGGCCGCCACCCTCGTCGGCTCGGTGCGCCGGGCAATCGCGCTGCTCCCGGACGCCGACCGCGCGGAACTCCTCGCCCGCCCCGTGCCCTGCCAGGTCGACATCTCCTTCCGCGGCGAGGCGGCGGACCCGGGCCCGAGCGCACGGGTGCCGGTGCTGTACGGCGATCCCGGCGACCCCTGCCTGGGCTACGACCGCGAACTGCTCGCGCCGGACACCCCGCGGGCCAAGGAGGCCCTCGCCGCGCTGTCCGGTGCGCTGGACGAGGTCACCGAGGCCGTGTACCTGCGCCCGGGCGACCTCCTCGTCGTGGACAACTTCCGCAGCACCCACGCCCGTACGGCGTTCACCCCGCGCTGGGACGGCCGGGACCGTTGGCTGCACCGCATGTACATCCGAACGCCCGGACAGCTGACGGGTCCCGCCGAACCGGGGGACGTCGTCGGGTTCCGGGCCAAATGACCGGCGGCCCCGTGTCCGGAGTGCAAGATTCCCGGTCTCCCCGGCGCCCGGAATGCAAAATTTCCTGCGCCATCCATGTCGGCTGCATCATTTCCACAACCATCCCGGAGTATTTGAAATTCAGTTACCTTTTGTTACGTGGCCGAAATGTGTCATGGCACCTCTCGGACGCGATTGCCGCTTTTCCCGGGCTGATTGAGACGGAAGAATCGTTTTTGCCGGGGCCGGAGTTCCGGTGATATAAGTCACAAGGGGGAAGCAATGCAGACACAGGGCGTCCAGATCTACCGAGACGGCCTGATGGCGGTCCTTATGGGAGTCGCGGCACTCCTGCTCCTGGCCGACGGCACCGCCCGGTCGGCGCAGGTCGCGGCGACGGGGCAGGTCATCGGTACCGACCGACAGGACGACCTGGCCTGGGGCTGACGGATCACAGCATCGGCTGTCGAACGGGCCGTCGCACGGTGCGGGTAACACGCACCGGGCGGCGGCCCGTTGGCGTTGTCCGTCGGCGGGTGGGGGGCTGCCGAAGTGGCAGGGTCATGGAGACCGCATGATTAAACTTGCGGAGCAATGCATGACCATAGAAGAGCGGATCGTTCGTGTACGCGCTGACTGACCTGGCCCACCGGCTGCTTCAAACGACCCTGGCGGACCCGTCCATCACCCTCAGGGACGCCGCGCGGTCGCTCGGCCTGACCGAGGAGGAACTGGCCTTAGGGCTGGACGAGCTCGCCCGGGCCGGCCTGGTACGCCGGCTGGAGGGCCGCGGTGAGCTGGTGACCCTCACCCCCGACGCCGTGTTCGCCCAGCTCGTGGCCCTGCAACAGGAGGCGACCCGGGCGCGCCTCGCCGCCCTGGAGCGCATGGACGCGACGCTCGGTGTCCTCAGCGCCTCGCTGATGCGGCTGCGCGCGGAAGGGGGATCGGTTCCGCAGACCCGGCGGCTGGTCGGCGGGCGCGAGATATCCGGCGCACTCGAAGGCGTCGCCGCGCAGGCCCGTGAAGAGGTGCTGAGCATGCACCCGGGGTCGCCGCTGCCGCAGGCCATGCTCAAGGACAGCATGAAACGCAACCGCGAGGTCATCGACCGCGGCGCCACCATGCGCTGCATGCACCTGAGTTCGATGCTCAAGGTGCCCCACGGCCGCGCCCACCTGGAGGGGCTCCGGGACGCCGGCGCCGAGGTCAGGGTCACCTCGGTGCTGCCGTTCCGGCTGGTCATGGTCGACCGCGTGGTGGCCTACGTACCCGAGGAACCGCAGGACGAGGGCCCCGGTGCCGAGGTGCCGGAGATGACGGCACTGGAGATCCGCGACCCGAGCATGATCGCGTTGTTCCGGGCGGTCTTCGAGTTCTGCTGGATGCACGGCTCGGCCGCGCTGGGGGACGACGTCCCGGGCGTCGACGAGGTGGGGGAGGAACTCGACAGCCGCGAACTGTCCCTGGTGCGCATGCTCGGCCGGGGCATGAAGGACGATGCCATCGCCCGCTCGCTGGGCATCTCCTCCCGCACCCTGCGCCGCATGATGACCGAGGTCATGCGCAAGCTGGACGCCGACTCCCGTTTCCAGGCCGGTGCGCATGCCGCGGCCCGTGGCTGGCTGGATGTCCGCAAGGAGACCTTCTGACGGTCCGTTGTCACATGGGGTGGCCGTGGTCAGGCGCCCGACGTGCCGATCTGCAGGGCGATCTGGCCCAGTGCGGCGTCCGCCATGCGCACCGCCTCGCCGGAGGTGGCGGCCCGGGTGACGACGTGGCCCACCACATCGACGTTGTCCGTGGGCACGCGTGCCTCGTCGCCGGGTGCCGCGTCGACGGCGACGTCCAGGACCCCGGGGACCCGGCGGGCCAGGTCAAGCCCGTGCACGGCCTCGACCCGCCCGGCGGCCGGCGCCGTCACATAACGGGACACCGCCGCGGCGGTGGTGCGGAACGACAACTGCGGAGTGTCCCCGGTGTGCATCCGGATGATCTCGCGCGGCATGTCCAGGCCCGTGCTCTCCCGGACCAGCCGGGTGATCTGGGCCCCGCCCATACGGGCGTTGACCTCGATCAGGCGCGGCCCGTCGGCGGTGAGCCGCACCTCGACGTGGGCGGCGCCGAAGTCGTGGCCGAGCGCGTCCAGCGCCGCCACGCCCACCGCCGCGCACTCCTCGGCCAGTGCCGGCGGCAGCAACGAGGGGAAGGTCTCGCCGAGTTCGACGAAGTACGGGTGCGGTCCCAGCACCTTGTCTGTCACACCGAGGACGACCGTCCGCCCGCCCCAGGTGAGCGACTCGATGCTGACCTCGGGGCCGACCAGGTACTCCTCCACCAGGGCCCCGGGTTCACGCGGCTGCCCCCGGAAGTCGGTGGGCACGTCGGCGATGGCGTGGAAGGCGGTCAGCAGGGCGGCCTCGTCGCGGCACAGCCGTACGCCCAGGCTGCCGGCCTCGGTCATCGGCTTCACGACGCAGGGCAGACCGAACTCCCGTGCCGCGGCCACCGCTTCGCGCTCGGTCAGGGCGACGGTCCAGCGGGGCACCGGCACGCACGCCTTGGCGCACAGCTCACGGGTGCGGCGCTTGTTGCGGGCGTTCAGGGCGGCCTGCGGGTCGAGGCCGGGCAGACCCAGGGCACGGGCCGCGGCGGCCGCGACGGCCATGCTGTAGTCCGTCGAGGAGTACACGCCCCGCAGGTCGACGCTCGCCTGGAGGCGGCGCAGTTCTGCGATGACCCGGTCGGGGTCGGAGGTGTCGGTGAACACGGTCGCGCGGGCGTCGCGCACCGCGTCCAGGACGGCGGGGGCGTGGGCGTACAGCTCCATGTCCCGGGTGAGGAACACCGTTTCGAGGCCCATCTCCCGGGCGGCGTGGAAGGCCACCGCGCCGAAGCGGTGCAGCCCGGTCTCCACGATCGCGAGCACCTTGGCCTCGCCCTCGCGCTGACTGTGCATGGTGTCGCGCACCTTTCCTCGTCCCTCGTCCACCCGGGTAGTCTCACCGCTCGAGAGGGCGTGGGGCGGCGATCGGGGCTGGCCTTTGCGGGCCACGACCGGACCCGGCCAGGGTCGGTCGGATGTCGACGCCGGGCGGAGAAGAAGAGCAGGTGAGGGCGAAAAGGGAAGGGGATTTCCCGGAATGCCGCCGGTCGCGGTGTCCCGGGACATCCCCTTCTTCGCGCAAGCTCGTCAAGCGCACTTTTCTCCGGGAATTTTCAGGTCGTGTAGTCGGCGTTGATCTTCACATAGCCTTCGGTGAGGTCGCAGCCGTACACCGTGAAGGCCCCGTCGCCGATGCCTAGGTCGACGCCGATGACGACCTCGGCCGAAGTGAGGTACTGGGCGCCCTTTTCCAGGAGAGCGGCGTCCGGCTCGGCGGGGTACATGACGAGGTCGCCGAACCGGACGCGGACCCGGTCCGGGTCGATGTCCGTCTCCTCGCGGAGCTTGCCCACGGCCATCACGACCCGGCCCCAGTTGGGGTCGGCGCCGTGCACGGCGGTCTTGACCAGAGGGGAGTTGACCACGCTCTTGCCGACCCGCTTGGCCTGGGCGTCGTCACGCGCCCCGGTGACCCGGACCTCGATGAGCTTGCTCGCGCCCTCGCCGTCCGAGGCGATGTCGCGGACGAGGGCCAGCGCGACCTCGTACAGTGCCTGCTCGAAGTCCGCCGGGTCCACCTCGCCCGCCAGACCGTTGGCGAAGATCGCCGCGGTGTCGCTGGTCGAGGTGTCGGTGTCGATGCTCAGCGCGTTGAAGGTGCGGTCCATCACGCGCCGGAACAAGGCGTCCAGTTCGCCGGCCGGGATCTCGGCGTCGGTGAAGAAGAACGTCAGCAGCGTGGCCATGTCGGGCTCGATCATGCCCACGCCCTTGGCGATGCCGGTGAGCACGGCGTCGCCGACGCGCACCGAGACATGCTTGGCGCGGGTGTCGGTCGTCATGATCGCCCCGGCCGCCGCGGCGTAGTCGGCCTCCGGGAAGGGCCACGACAGCGCGGACAGGCCGACCCGGACGCGGTCCATCGGGTACGGGCGGCCGATCACGCCTGTCGAGCCGATGACGAGTTCCTCAGGCTCGATGCCGACGATCTCGGCGACCCTGCGGCGCACCTCAACGGCGTTGTCCGTTCCGGTCCGCCCGGTCGCCACATTGGCGTTGCCGGAGATCACGACCATGCCGCGGCTGCGGTGCCCGGCGGCGTCCGCACGGCTGAGCGTGACGCTGGGACCCGAGAAGCGCGAGCGGGTGAAGACCGCGGCCGAACGGGCGGGAACCTCCGAGACCACGACCGCGAAGTCGTCGGCCGTGTCCTTCACGCCCATGTTCCTGGTGATGCTGCGGAAACCCTTCGGGGTCACGGCGGGCATAGGCTTCATCCCTTCAGCTGCATGAACATGCCGGCAAGCGTAAACATAGTCCATCCCGGCCCTCGATGTCGTGAGAACCGGGATGGGTTAGTGCATAAATATACCGTGGTGGATGATCAGGTGCGGCGCGCCGTGCGCAGTCCCACGGCCGCCAGGACCGCGGTGGCCACGACGATCGCCGCGTCGATCGCCAGCACCGTGCGCACCCCCGCCAACCGGTCCGACGCGGTCGTCGCGAGCACGCCGAGCAGCGGGATGCCGATGGTGATGCCGACCTGCTGGGTGGAGGTCACCAGACCGGTGGCCAGGCCCTGCTCCTCGCTGGGCAGGCCCGAGGTGACGGTCAGGCCGTAGGAGATGATCGCGGTCAGATGGCACACACAGGCCAGCGAGATGGCCACCACGACCAGCCAGACGCTCCAGCCCGCCCGGCCCGCGCCGAGCAGCGCCGCCACGAACAGCCCCTGCAGCAGCAGACCGCCGACCAGTGTGCGCGGGGCCCCGAACCGGCCGATGACCTTCGGGACGAACCCACCCGAGACCGCCGCGGCCGTGCCCTGCACACCGAATACGAGGCCGGTCTGGAACGCTGTGAGGTCCAGCACCTCCTGGAGGTACAGAGTCATGACGAACACGACCGTGCTCATCATCGAGAAGGTGACCAGGCCCCCGATGTTGCCCCAGGTCACCGTGGGCCGACGCATGATGCGCAGCGAGACCAGCGGATCGGCGGTACGCGACTCCACCATCACGAAGGCGACCAGCAGCAACACGGCCAGGACCAGGGTGACCTGTACATCTATGCCGCCGAAGCCGCGGTCGGCCGCGGTCGACAGGGCGTAGATCAACGACAGCAGACCACCGGTGACGGTCAGTGCGCCCGGCACGTCCAGGCGGGGCCGCTCGGCCTGCCGCGACTCGGTGAGCACGGTCGGCGCCAGCGGCAGCACGACCAGGGAGAACAGGGCGAGCAGCCCCATCGTGGAGCGCCAGCCGAGCAGATCGGTCAGGATGCCGCCGGCCACCATGCCGACGGTGAAGCCCAGCGAGAGCAGGGTGCCGCTGATGCCCAGGGCCCGGTCCCGCTGCGGGCCCTCCGGGAAGGTGGTCGTCAGCAGTGACATCGCCGTCGGCACGATGGCCGCGGCACCCACGCCCTGCAGCGCCCGGCCGGCCAGGAACGAGGCCGGGTCCCAGGCGAACGTGGCCAGCAGCGAGGCCGCGCCGAACAGCACCAGCCCGGACAGGAACAGCCTGCGGCGCCCGTACAGATCGCCCATCCGCCCGAACAGCAGCAGGAAGCCGCCCGAGGGCAGGGCGAACGCGGTGACCGCCCACTGCAGCGCCGCCTGGCTCATCCCCAGACCGGAGCCGAGTTCGGGCAGCGCCACGTTCAGGACCGAGAAGTCCAGCGCGATCATGAACTGCGCGGCGCACAGGACGAAGAGGATCAGCCGGGTCCTGCCACGTGCTGACGGTGACGCGTCCGTCTCTGATATGTCCGACTGCGGTATGTCCGACGACGATATGTCCGCCCGCGGTGCGTCGGGCTTTGGTGTGCCGTCGACGGGCAGGTCCGCGACGGCGTCGCTCTGGGTGTGCTGAGTCAAGGGAGATTCCTAGCGAGGGGAAGGGGATTCCTGGAGGGGGGAGGAGGCGGGGCGTGGGTCATCCCGGCACGGCGGCTCCCAGCGCGTGGAACCCGCCGCCCTCGAACACCAGGGGCGGCGTGTCCCGGAGCGTTGCGCACCGGAGTACCGAGCCGAGCACGACGACGTGGTCGCCCGCCCGGACGAACCGCTCGGTGTCGCAGACGAAGTAGCCGACGGCGCCGGCCAGCGCGACACCGCCTGCGGTCGCCTCGTCCAGCAGGTCGACGCCCGCGAAGCCCGCCGCGCCCGTCAGCCGGTCGGGGTCGGAGAACCGGCGGGCCAGCCCTGCCTGTTCGGCGCTCAGCAGATTGACCACGAACCCGCCGCCGTCCCCGACGAGTCCGAGGACGCGGGCCCCGGCCCGGACGGAGAACGACACCAGGGCCGGCGCGAGCGAGACCGTGGTGAACGAGTTCACCGTCATGCCGTGCACCGCCGCGCCCCGCCCGGCGGTGACGACCGTGACCCCCGTGGGCAACCGACGGGCCACGGTGCGCAGTTCGGCCGGGTCGACCATGACGGGCAGTTCGGTGCCGGCGGCCCCGAAGGCTGCGCTCATCAGGCACCTCCCCCGGGGACCGCGGGCAGCGGCCGCGCGCCGAGGAGGACCGCCCCGAGGTGCGAGACGCCCGCGCCGAACAGCACCAGCGTGCCGTCGTCCGAAGTCCCGGCGGCCCCCTCGGTCAAGCCGCCCGCCAGCTGGTCGGCGAGGTTGATCAGCGGGTCGCTGCCCAGGCAGTGCGCGATGCGGCCCACGTTGCCGAGCCGCAGTTCGTCCCCGCCGATGCCCACCTCGGCCAGATACAGCCGCAGCACGTTGCGGGCGAAGTTGCTCGGCAGTACGCCGCGCACCCAGCCGAGGCCGTCCCGGCCGCCGGAACCGGGCGCGCCGCCGCGGGCCGCCGCGAGCCGGGTGAACAGCTCGCGGTGTGCGCGGATCCGGGCCAGCAACTGCTGCTGCGGTCCGCCGCCGGCGTTCAGCTCGGGCGCCGAGTGGTGGGCCGTGCCCAGCACCTCCAGGCCCGGTGCCGTCGCCGACACCAGGACCGAGGCGGCCGCGTCGCTGGCGATCGCCGCGCCGCCCGCCACGATCCGGTGCCCGCCGGTCGCCCGGTCGGCCACGTCGCCGGAGACCACCAGCACCTGCCGGGCCGTGCCGTCGCGCACCAGCGAGGCCGCGGTGCCCACCGCGACCATGGCCGTGGCGCAGTCCATCAGGCCGGTCGTCACAGCCGTGGCCCGGGCGAGGCCGGTCGTCGCGAGGAGCTCGGCGACATCGCGGTGGGCGGAGCGGTCGCGCGGCAGCGAGTCGGTGGCCAGCAGCACCATGTCGATCTCGTCGCCCGCGACGCCCGCCTCGGCGAGGGTGCGTTGCACGGCCGGGGCCATCAGCTCGGTGACACCGGCCTCCGACCAGCGGTAGGTCTGGAAACCGGCCGCGGGCGCGGTGAGTTCGGCCGCCGTCTGCGGATCGGCCTGGAGTTCGTCCAGCGCCGCCACGGGCTCGGCGTACTCGCCGAGTTCGTACGCGGGGGCGCACAGTCGGGCGGCGATCACACTTCCCCCTCCGCGGCGGCGGCACGGGCCAGTGCCTGGAACCGGTCGGTGAGCCGCCGGGCGGTGGCCTCGTCGTACAGGCCGGTGTCGTACTCCAGCCAGCCGGTCGCACCGGAAGGCCCCGGGTAGACGGCGATCGTGAGGTCGTAGCGTGCCGTGCCCTTGTCGAGGTCGGCGGTGGTCACCAGGGCGCGGTGCAGCAGTCGCTGCTCGGCACCCAGGTTGTCGAAGACGAACACGGCGTCCAGCAGCGGATGCGTGCCCGGTACCCGGCGGCCGCCGATCAGCTCGCCGGGGTAGGAGGCGTGCCGCAGGCTGGCCCGGGTGACGTCCCGCACCGCGCGCACCCGGTCCGCGTGCGTGCCGGCCCCCGGTTCGCGCAGCCGCACCGGCAGTACGTTGAGCAGATAGCCGACGACCTCCTCGGTGCCCGGCCGGTTGCGGCCGGTGGTGAAGGTGCCGAGCAGGACGTCCTCGGTGCCGGCGTACTCGGCCAGCGTGCGCCAGGCGACGGCGAGCCACCCCGCGTAGGCGGTGGCACCCGCCCGCCGGGCCGACGCGGCGATCGCGTTGGCCACCGGTGCCGGGAGGGTGAAGTCCACCCGGCGCCCGGTCCGCGCGGTGCCCTTGCCGCGCGGTCGGTCGGTGGGCAGCGGCGCGGGCGCGTCGGCGGCCTCGGCCGCCCAGTACGCGGCCGCCGCCCTGCCCTCCGGGCCCTGCCGCCACTCCCGTTGGTCCCGGACGAAGTCGCCGAAGCCCGGCGCCGCCGCGACGGCCGTCTCCGGCTCCCGGTCCAGCTCGTCCAGCAGCAGTTCGAAGGACCAGGCGTCGAAGACGAGGTTGTGCGCGACCACCAGCAGCCAGGCCTCGTCGTCCGTCGCGCCCTCGGCCAGCGCGACCCGCAACAGCGGGCCCGCGGCCAGGTCGAACGGTTCCCGGGCCAGTTGCCGGGCCAGGGCGTGCGCCCCCGCCTCGTCGGTGCGTCCGGCCCGGGTCAGCGCGGGCGGCAGCTCGGCGTGCACCACACGGCGTACCTCCCTGCCGTCGGGGCCCGCCTCGAACGTGGTGCGCAGCGCCTCGTGGGCGGCCGCGAAACCGCGCACCCGCTCGGTCAGCGCGTCCAGGTCAGGGCGGGCCCCGGACAGCCGTACCGCCTGGCACACCACGTCCACGGGGCGGCCGTCGACGGCGTGGTGGGCCCGCCACAACCTCAGCTGGCCCGGCGTCAGTTCATGGGTGGCCTCCGTGCGCCGGGCCAGCGTGGCGCGCAGCCGGGCCCGCTGCTCGGGGCTGAGGGCGGCGAGGCGGGGGGCGAGGGCGTCGCTCACGCGTACCGCCTCCGCAGCTCGTTCAGGTGCTCCAGGCTGTCCACGACCAGCTTCTCGTCCACGCCGAAGTCGATCAGGCAGGCGATCTCGGTGACGCCCATGCCCTGGAAGCGTTCCACGACGGCGCCGCAGGAGTCCGGGGTGCCCAGCAGCGCGCCCTTTTCGAAGTACTTGTCGAAGGCGAAGCGGATGAGCTCGTCCTGGTCTCTCTGCGAGATGTCACGGACACCGGCACCCGGCGCGAGGCTCTTCTTCTGCGAGTCGATGACGGTGAAGAATGAGCGCAGGTAGTCGCTGAACGGTGGCCACACCGTCTCGCGGACCTCGTCCCGGTCGGTGCCGATGAAGGTGTGCAGCATGAGCGTGACCGTCACGCTCTCCGGGTCGTGGCCGTGCGCCTCGAGGGTCTTGAAGTAGAGGGCGAGCTTCTCCTCCAGCTCCTCGTTCGTCATGTCGATCAGGGCGGTCAGCACGTTGCAGCCCAGGCGGCCCGCCGTCTCGAAGGTGTCGGGGCTCTTGGTGCAGGTGAGCCAGAGCGGCAGCTCCGGCTGCACCGGCTGGGGATGCAGCTCGATCTCGACGTGGTTGCCCAGACCGTCCTGGACGTAGACGGGGGCGCCCTCCCACAGCTCGCGCAGCGTGGTGACGGCGTCGAAGGTGCGCTGTCTGCGGTCCGCCCAGCCGTCCGGGTTGATGGCGAAGTCGAGAGGGCTGAAACCGGTGGCCAGGGCGAGGCCCGCCCGTCCCCGGGAGAGGTTGTCGACGACCGACCACTCCTCGGCGACCCGGATCGGGCTGTGCAGCGGCAGGATGACGCTGCCGGCCCGGATCTGCAGGCGCTGGGTGGCCATGGCAAGGCCCGCGCCCAGCACCGACGGGTTGGGGTACAGGCCACCGAAGCGGTGGAAGTGCCGCTCCGGTGTCCAGATCGCGGTGAAGCCGTTCTCGTCGGCGTACTTGGCCGCGTCGAGGACGAATCGGTACTTGTTCTTCTCGTCGCCCGAGAAGAAGATCAGGCTGAAGTCCACCGTCAGCGCTCCGTTTCCTGGGCGGGGTCGTTCGCGGCCGTCGGGTCCGTCTCGGCGGCCGCCAGCAGGCGTTCCAGTTCCGCGGCGTCGAGGCCGGTCAACTCGTCGGCGAGGGCTGCGACTTCGGCGTCCTGCTCGGCCGCGTCCCGGCCCCGCTCCCCTCCGTCGTCGCCCTGCGCCCGCGCGTCCAGGCGCTCCTGGACGAGGGCGGCCAGCGCGCGCGGAGTCGGCTCACCGAGCACATCGGCCAGCGGCACCTCGACCGACAGGTGCGTACGGATGTCCGACAGCAGCCGGACGATCAGCAGCGAGTCACCGCCGTACTCGAAGATGTCGCCGTCCAGCGGCATGTCCGCCTCGCCCAGCAGATCGCGCACCAGCCGGGCGACCTGGTCGTCCAGGTCGCCGGCGCTCTCCGCCTGCGGCGACGACGTGGCGCCCGCCGTGGGCCGTGAGACGCGCTCGTCGCGCACCCACTGGTCGAGGCGGTAGTCGATGTCCCAGGTGGAGACGGCGACATGGGAGACATCACGCAGGGTCAGCAGCCGGCGGATGACCTCCAGGCCCTCCTCGGGCTGGATGGCCTTGTCGTCCATGCTGCGGCCGATTGCCGAGATCGCCCGCTTCTCGTCCTGGTGGTGCTGCCAGACGTCCCAGGCGGCGCTGATCCACACGGTGTGCCCCAGGCCCCGGTTGGCGCGTTCGGCGGCAGCGTCCATGAAGTGGTTGGCGGCGCCGTAGCCGAGCAGCCGTAGCCCGCCCAGCACACCGGCCAGCGACGACAGCATCAGACAGAAGTCGACCGGGTGGTCGGCGAGCACCTTCTCCAGGGCGATCTGGCCGTGCGCCTTGGCGACGAAGTGCCAGCCGCACTGCTCGACGCTCGCGGCCGTGATGGCCCGGTCCCACTGCTCGCTCGGCAGACCCGCCGCGTGCACCACACCGTCCAGCCGGCCGAACTGGGCTTCGACCTTCTCCACCGCGGCCCGCAGCGCGCCCTCGTCCGCGACGTCGGCGTTG
Organism: Streptomyces sp. NPDC047869; assembly: GCF_040704065.1. Lineage (NCBI taxonomy): Bacteria > Bacillati > Actinomycetota > Actinomycetes > Kitasatosporales > Streptomycetaceae > Streptomyces > Streptomyces sp. NPDC047869. Next base: position 49,522 of record NZ_JBEYRK010000017.1, on the reverse strand, counting down.
ACCAGGAACGGAGCCGCGCCGTCGGCCTCCAGCGCCCGCAGCCGCACGATCCGCAGCGCGGTCTCGTCGTCGTCCGGGTGGCCGGCGAGCCAGTCGTCCCACGCCTCGCGGGCGGGCAGCGCGTCCCGGGTCAGCAGCGCCAGGCGGGCCCCGCACTCGCGGTGCAGCCAGCGCGCGATCGTCGAGCCGATCTCCCCGAGACCACCGGTGATCAGATAGACGCCCTCCTGCCGCAGCCGGGAGGTGCCGCCGGCCGCCCAGTCGGCCCGGATGCGGGCCATCTCGGCGATCCAGCGGGTGCCGCCGCGCAGCGCGACGGCCACCTCGGGCTTCCGGTGGCCGGCCAGTTCGGCGGCGAGCGTGTGCAGCGACCGCTCGTCGGGGCGGCCCGGCAGGTCGAAGTGGCGGGAGCCGAGGTTGCCGTGCTCCTGGCCGATGACCCGGGCGGCCACCGCCAGGGTGACCAGCTCGGCGGCCGGCTCCGGCTCCTCGGGCGTGACCGCGTACGCGCCCGCACTGACCAGGTCCAGCTGCACGGGCTCGGTCACCCCGTGCTCGCTGAACGCCTTCACCAGGGCGATCAGGCTGTACAGGCCGTGGTGCTGGGCCTGTTCGAACCGCTCGATGCCGCGCTCGGCGGGCAACGGGCCCACCGACCAGGCGTGCACGACGCGCCGCGGCAGCCGGCCGGCGGCCAGCAGCTCGGCGACGAGCCGTGCGTGGTCCTCCTCGGAGGCCGGGCGCACCGTCCACACGTCCCCTTCGCGCCGGTACCCGTCCCCGGCCAGCACGGTGATCACCTCGCCGGAGAAGGCGTGTCCGGCGAGGCGCCCGGCGGTGCCGTCGGGGTCGGCGAACAGCAGCACCGGCTCCTCGACCGGTCCGGCCGAGGTGTCGGGGGTGCCGACGGCGGGCCGCCACACCGGCGCCGACATCCAGTCGTCAAGCGGCAGTTTGGGCACACTTCCGCTCGCGGCCGGACCTGTGCCCGTGGTCGCCGCGGTGCCCGGTTCCACCCAGTAGCGGACGCCCTCGAAGGGGTACGTCGGCAGCGGCACCCGGCGTCGGGCGCGCCCGGCGTACAGCCCCGGCCAGTCCACCGGCTGCCCGGCCGCCCACAGCCGGCCCAGCGCGGCGTGCACGGCGGTGAGATCGGCCTCGGGGTCGCGGGTGCGGGCCGCCGAGGCGATCACCGGGACGCCGGTCTCCCGCCCGGGGTGGCGGCGGGTGAACGTGGCCAGGGTCTGGCCCGGCCCGGCCTCCAGGAAGAGCTGCTCGCCCTGGGCCAGCAGGGTGCTCACACCGTCGGCGAAGCGGACGGTGTCGCGCAGCTGGCCGGCCCAGTACGCCGGGTCGGTCGCCTCCTCGTCGCGGATCCAGGTACCGGTGCGGTTGGACACGAACGGGATGCGCGGGCGGCGCAGTTCGATGCCGCGGAGCAGCTCGGTGAACGGGGCGACGGCCGGCTCCATCATCGCGGAGTGGAAGGCGTGCGAGGTGACGACCTTGCGGTGGGCCACACCGTCGGCGGTGAGCCGGGCGAGCAGGTTACGGACCGCCTCGCGCGGGCCGGCGACGGTGCACACGGCGGGCTCGTTCACGGCGGCCAGCGACACCTCGTCGCCGAGCCGCCCGGCCAGCTCCTCGGGGGACAGCATCACGGCGGCCATCGCCCCCGCGGGCAGCTCGTCCATCAGCCGGCCGCGCTCGGCGATCACCCACAGCGCGTCCGGCAGTCGGAACACCCCGGCGAGGGTCGCGGCGACGTACTCGCCGACGCTGTGGCCGAGGAGGGCCGACGGGCGCACGCCCCAGGACTCCCATTGGCGAGCCAGGGAGTACTCGACGGCGAACAGGGCCGGCTGGGTGAGCCGGGTGCGGTTCAGGTCGTGCCCGCCGGGGGCCTGCCCGTACAGCACCTCCCGCAGGTCCAGGCCCAGCTGCGGAAGCAGCAGCTCGGCGCACTCGTCGAACGCGGCGCGGTAGACCGGCAGATGCTCGTACCAGCCCCGGCCCATCCCGGGGTGCTGGGCGCCCTGGCCGGGGAACAGCAGCACGACGGGGCGCTCGGCGGGCTGGCCGGAGTCCTGGTGGGCGTGGCGCGGGTCACCGCTGCGCAGCGCCCGCACGGCCGTGGCCCGGTCGGGAGCGGTGATGACGGTCCGGTAGTTGAAGGTACGGCGGCCGGTGGCCAGGGTGTGGGCGACGTCCTCCAGAGCGATGTCGCCGAGCGGGCCGTCCGCCTCCGGCGCGGTCGCCTCCAGGTGGTCGGCGAGCGCGGCCCGTGCCGTCTCCAGCGCGGCCGGTGACTTCGCGGAGACCGGCAGCACCATGACCGGCGCGGCGGGCACCCGCTCCTCGGTGGGCTCCACGGGGGCCTCTTCCAACACCACGTGTGCGGTGGTGCCGCCCATGCCGGTGGAGGTGACGGCCGCGCGCAGGGGCCCCCGCTCGTCCTGCCAGGGCTCGACGGCGGTGCCGACCCGGAACCGGGTGCCCTCCACCGGGCACTCGGGGTTCCACTCGGTGAAGTGCGGGGTCGGCACGAGCGTGCGGTGGTGCAGCATCAGCACGCACTTGATGAGGCCCACCACACCGGCGGCGGTGCTGAGATGACCGAGGTTGGCCTTCACCGAGCCGATGGTGAGCGGCGGAGCGCCCTCGGTGTCGTAGACCTGGGCCGTGGCGGTCAGCTCGATCGGGTCGCCCATGGCGGTGCCGGTGCCGTGCGCCTCCAGGTAGCCGACCTCGGCCGGGTCCACGCCGGCCACCGCGAGGGCCTCGGCGAGGACGGCGGCCTGACCGCGCACACCCGGGGCGGAGTAACCGGCACGGTCGGCGCCGTCGTTGCCGACCGCCGAGCCGCGGATCACCGCCCACACGGTGTCGCCGTCGGCGAGCGCGTCGGACAGCCGCTTGAGTACGACGACGCCGACGCCGTTGCCGAACACCGTGCCGTCGGCGCCCGCGTCGAACGGGCGGACCGTGCCCGAGGCCGAGGCGATGCCGTCGGTCTCATGGACGTACCCGGCCTGCTGCGGGAAGCGCAGCGCCACCCCGCCCGCGAGTGCGACGTCGCACTCCTCGCCCAGCAGGCTCTGCACCGCGGTGTGCACCGCGACCAGCGAGGTGGAGCAGGCCGTCTGCACCGAGATGCTCGGGCCGGTGAGATTGAGGTGGTAGGAGACGCGGGTGGCCAGGTAGTTGGGGTCGTTGCCCATCAGCGTCGGCAGGTCCTGGCGCAGCCGCTGGACGGATCCGCCGAAGCCATTCTCACCGGTCAGGACGTTGTGGAGCAGGTAGGTGCTGCTCAGCGAGCCGGCGAAGACGCCGATGCGGCCGGCGTACTGCTCGGAGTCGTGTCCGCTGTGCTCCAGCGCGCCCCAAGAGGACTGCAGGAACAGCCGCAGCTGCGGGTCCATGCGCTCCGCCTCGCGCGCGCTGAGGTAGAAGAACGACGCGTCGAACAGGTCGGCGTCCTCGACCACCGAGGCGCGGCGCACATAGCGGGGGTCGGCCAGCTGTTCGCGGGGCACTCCGGCGGCGAGCAGCGCCTCCTCGTCCACGTCGGCGATCCGGTCGGTCCCGGCGAGCAGGTCGCGCCAGAACTCGGCGTGGTTCCGGGCCCCCGGCAGCCGGCAGTCCATGCCGACGACGGCGATACGGCCTTCGTGGGCTGTCTCGTCGTACGGGCGGTCAGTCACGAGTCCCTCCAGGGGCGGTGGTTCGGCTCCCGCTCGGCGGCGGGAGGGGCTGCGGGGTGGATGCGGGCGGTGCGGCTGTGCGGCGTGGGCGCCGGCGGGCGGCGCGGCGCCGCGCACCGCGGGCCGCGGCGGCGTCGTGGCCGGCGTCGGGGTCGACGGTGTCGGGGCCCTCGGTGGTGGTCTGCCGGATGAGCCGGGCCAGGGCGCGCACGGTCGGCGCCCGGTACAGGTCGGTCATCCGCAGCCGCGGTGCGAGGGCGCGGGTCAGCCGCTCGTGGACGGCCGCCATGCGCAGCGACGTACCGCCCAGGTCGAAGAAGTTGTCGTCCGGGCCCGGGTCGGCGCCGTCCAGCACCTCGCGCCAGACCTCGGCGACGGAGCCCTCCAGCGTGTCGCCTCCGAGCGCGGCGCCGGACGGGCGGACGGCCGCCGGGTCCGGCAGCGCCGCCCGGTCGATCTTGTGGTTGGCGGTCAGCGGGAGTTCGTCCAGGAAGACGTACGCGGTGGGGACGGCGTGGTCGGGCAGCACCGCGCGCAGTGCCGCCCGCAGTTCCACCGGCCGGGGCCGGTGGCCGGGCTCGGCCACCACATGGGCGGCCAGTTGCCGCTCGCCGAGCCGGTCGGTGAACGGCATCACGACCGCCTCGCGCAGGTGCGGCAACTCCTTGAGCGCGCTCTCCACCTCGCCGGTCTCGACCCGGATACCGGAGATCTTCACCTGGAAGTCACGGCGTCCGATCAGCACCAGCGTGCCGTCGTCGAGCCGCCGGGCCAGGTCACCGGTGCGGTACACGGCGCCCGGCGCCACGGCCGACGGCGACAGGTACGCGCTCTCCACGACGATCTCGCCCTCGCCCGGCCCCTCGACGGTGCGGCCGTCGGCGTCCCTCAGCCGGACGGCGGTCCCGGCCACCGGGAAGCCCAGCGGGAAGACCCCGGTGGGCGGCCGGTAGTCCCGGTCGGCGACGCGCAGCAGCGCGCACGAGCACTCGGTGGAGCCGTAGGCGCCCGCGACCCGGCAGTGCGGCTCGAACGCGCGGCGGCACGCGGCGAGATCGGCCAGGTGCAGCGTGTCCCCGCCCAGCGCCAGCATCCGCATCGCGGGCAGCCGGGTGCCGCGCGCCTCCATGGCCCGCACCAGCGAACGGAACACGGGCAGCGTCGAGTGGTACACGGTGAGGCTCTCGCGCTCCATCCACTCCAGCAGCCCCGTGACGCCGAGAGCCTTGAGGTCGACCGGGTACAGGGCGGCGCCGTTCAGCAGCGCGGCGAAGGTGTCCTGGACCGCCGAGTCCCAGCTGTAGGCGGACTGCAGGGTCAGCCGGTCGTACGGCCCCACGCGCAACCCGTCCGTCCAGGCCCGGGTGTGGTGCAGCACGTTGCGGTGGACCTGCGCGACGGGCTGGGGCAGCCCGGTGGAGCCGGAGGTGTACAGCACGTACGCCTCCGCCCCGGGCTCGGCGCGCGCCGCCCCGTCGTCGGGGTCGTGCCGCACCAGATCCTCGTACGCCAGCACCGGGCGCCCGGCGGCCAGGGCCTCGGCCACCGGGCCCGCACCTCCGCGGCCCGTGACCACCGCGCAGGCGCCCGAGTCGGCGGCCATGTGCGCCAGCCGCCGCTCGGGATAGGCGGCGTCCAACGGGACGTAGGACAGCCCCGCGCGCAACGCACCGAGCAGCGCGGCGATCATCTCCGCGCCGTGCGAGAACAACAGCGCCACCCGGTCACCGGGCCGCAGCCCCGCCGCCACGAGCCCGCCGGCGACCCGCGCGGACAGCTCCGCGGTCTCCCGGTACGTCCACCGGACCTCGGGGGTCACGACGGCCTCGCGCTCGGCGTGCTCCGCGGCGACCTGAAGGAACCGGTGCACAAGCGTCCCGGCCCGTTCGGCCTCGGGGAACGGCACATGACCGGTGGCGGCCGGGTCCTCGTACGGGTCGTGGACGGGGATTGCTGTGTCAGTCATGGCGCGGGCTGTTCCTTCGGTGCGTCGCAAGCCGTGGCGCCGCGGGAGAGGAGCACGGTCGGGTGGGCCGGCCGGACGGGCGGCCTGTGCAGCCACGCGGCGGTCGGGTCGTCGTGCGGGATGGATGCGGGGTCCTTGCGTCCGATCACGGTGCGGGCTGCTCCTTCGGTGCGTCGCACGGGGTGCCGGCGTGGGCGAGGAGCGTGGTCGGGTGGGCCGGGCGTGTGCGCAGTTCGGCGTAGGCGTCGGTGGCCTCGTCGAAGGGGACGCGGGGCAGCCGCATCGCGGCCGGGCGGATCCGGCCGGAGACGATCAGGTCCAGGGCCCGCTGGAGGTTCTCGGTGACCGTGTACTCGCCCGCCGGTGGGGTGACCTCGCTCAGGCCGCGGGCGTACGAGGCGTCCCGGTAGCCGGCGCCGCAGCGTGCCGCGTACCGGATGTCGAGGTTGCCCAGTTCGACGCTGAAGTCGATGCGGGCCGAGAAGCGGCCCACGCCGACCAGCCGCGGACGTCCTGGCGCCCGGCTCGTCCAGCGGGCCGCCGCGGCGACCGTGTCGTCGGCGTCCCCGGTACCGCACAGCAGCACACAGCGGCCGCCCCTCCCCGCGGCCGCCTCGGTGCGAGCGAGGAACGACGGGCCCTCGGCGACCGCGAGGCCGAGTTCGGCCGCCGCGTGCAGCCGGTCCGGCCTGAGGTCGAGCAGGGTGACCCGGTTGCCCCGGGCGGCGACGGTCTGCGCGACCAGCTGCCCGACCATCCCGGCCCCTACGACGGCCACCTCGTCCTCGGACTTCAGCCCCGCCCGGTCCACGGCGTGCACGGCGGTGGCGCCGAGGTTGGCGACCACCGCGTCGGCGGCGTCCACCCCCTGCGGCACCCGGCGGCACAGCCGGTACGGCACGGTGACCACCCCGGCGTGCACGGCCTCGCCCCAGCCCATGGCGATGACGAGGTCCCCGGCCGCGAAACCGGGTACGTCCGTGCCGACGGCCTCCACGGTCCCCACCGAGCAGTAGCCGAGTGGGAAGCGCTCACCGGTGCGCGCGGAACGGTCCAGATAGTGCAGCTCGGTGCCCGGGCTGACCAGGCTCCAGCGGGCCCGGATCCGCAGCTCGCCCCGGCCGGGTGGCGGACAGGCCACCTCCTCGGTGAGGGGGAGGGGCGATCCGGCCGCGACCAGCCTGCGGGTGGTCAGGACCTCGGCGGCCGAGTCGTGAACCGTGTCGTGGGCGGTCGCCATCACCGGCCCCCCTCCGTGCCGGGCGCCGCGATCCAGCGGTCGTCCGGGATGATCTCCAGCTCTTCACGGAAACCGGGGATCGGCCCGGCCGGGGTGGGGCCGCCCGAACGCTCGTACGTGGCACGGCGGTTGCGTTTGCGCTCCAGGCCCAGGTTGAGGCCGGCCAGCTCCACGGGGCTGTGGGTGAGCAGCTCGTTCGCCCGGCCCTCGGCGACCGCCCGCGCGCCGGCCTCGGTGCGGATGAAGACCCGGCCGTGCTTGAGGTCCCGGCCGCCCTCGACGCTCGCGGAGAAGATGTTCGGGTCGCCGTCGCTGACGCTGACGTCGGCGAGGCCGGACATCCAGTCGCCGCAGGACAGACAACGGTAGGTCTTGTTGGCGGCGAAGTCCCGTACGGCCTGCCAGAACGCCACCCGGTGCTCGGCCCCGTCGGCGGTGCGGACACTGATGTCGCCCGGGTAGTCGCCCTCGCGGTAGCGCAGCCGGACCACCGACTCCAGCGGCACCTGGGCACGCTCGCGGATCACCGCCGCCGTGCCCTCCGGCCGGGTGCTGGAGGAACAGGCGGGCTCGATCGCCAGCACCACCCGCTCCCCGGCCCAGCGGCCGGCCGGGGTGTCCATCGCCTGCAGCTTGCGCAGCGCCTGGATGTGGCAGGCCACGCCGGTCATGGCGACCCGGGCCTCCGGCTCGTCGAGCATGACCTGGCGCAACATGCCGAGATACGGCGCCAGTTGGTACGTCGACTGGGCGGTCTCGGTCAGCCGCGCCGGATCCCTGATCAGCGCGGGTGCCGCCCGCCACGGCTCGTCCGCGTCGCGCCCCATGGAGAGCACCACGTCCACGTCGAGGGCCGTCAGCGCCGTCTGCAGCAGCGCGGTCAGGGTGCCGCCGCTCGCGGACGCCTCGAAGACGGCCGGGTCGAGCGAGTGGCCCGCGACGACCTCGGTGAAGATGCCGGTCCAGCGTTCCTCGGGGGTCCGGGTGCGCCCGAATAGCCGCAGCTCCGCGTCGGGAGTCGCCGGGTCGCTGCCGGGGCAGACGTCGAGGCAGTCGCCGCAGGCACCGCAGTCGGTCTCGGTCCAGGAGGCGACGGTGAGCACCGGGTCGAGCCCGTCGAACCCGATCACCCCTGGCGGGCAGGCCAGTTCACAGGCCCCGCACGCGGTGCACAGGCCCTGTTCGAGTACGTCCTTGGCCAGCTGTCGGTACGTCATGCCGGCTCCCCCCGCCCGGCGGTGTCGAGCGCGGCGGCCAGCCCGTCCACCAGATACCGGTAGTCGTCCTCGGTCAGCAGCGCGGGCGGCACGATCTTCACGGTCGCCCCCTCCGGGCCGCCGCCGAACAGCAGCAGCCGGCCGCGCAGGGCGGCACCGGTCACGGCCCGCGCCAGTGCGGGGTCGGGCGCCGAGTCCCGTACGCAGTCGAAGGCGGCCAGCGCGCCGACGGTGCGGACGGACGCCATCCACGAGTGGCGCAGGGACAGCGCCGCCAGGTCGTCGGCGAGCCGGGCACCCAGCGCCCGCGCCCTGGCCGGCAGGTCCTCGGCCTCGACGGTCTCCAGTACGGCGGCCGCGGCCGCGCAGGACACCGGCTGCCCCGAGAAGGTGGACGTCTGCACGCCGGGCGGCAGCGCGTCGACGATCTCCCGCTCGCCCACGACCGCGGCGACCGGGAAGCCGTTGCCCAGCGTCTTGCCGACCAGCGTCAGATCGGGCCGCTCGGCCATCAGCTCGGCCGTGAACAGCCGTCCGGCCCGGCCGAGCCCGGTGTAGATCTCGTCCAGCACGAGCAGCGCGCCGCGGGCGTGCGCCTGCAGGGCTATCTCGTCGAGCACCGCGGGTGCCACGGCCAGCACCCCCTCGGTCACCTGGACGGGTTCCAGCACCACGGCCGCCGTACCGCCCCGTGCGTCCGAGGCGTCCAGCGCGGCCGTCAGTGAGGCGCGCAGGCGCTCGCCGTCGTCCGGGCGCGGGTGGCGTGGGTCGGGGAGTTCGGCGGTGCCGACCTCGCCGTCCGGCAGCGCGCTGTACGGCTTGAACTCCGGGCGCCAGGTCAGCGCCAGCGCCCCGGCGGTCTTGCCGTGGTACCCGTGCCGGAAGGCGACCACGCCACGGTGGCCGGTGGCCGCGCGGGCGATCTTCAGCGCGGACTCCACCGCCTCGGCGCCGGTCGCGGTGGGCAGCACCGCGGGGTCGCGGTACGGGCTGAGCCGCGCCAGCCGCGCCGTCATCCGCCGGCGGGCGTCGGAGCCGAGCTTGCAGCCGGTCGCCGTGAGTCGGCCCAGCTGCGCCACGGCCGCCGCCGTGACGGCGGGGTGCTGGTGGCCCAGGGTCACCGCGCCACTGCCCGCGGTCCCGTCGAACCAGGCGGTGCCGTCCTCGGCGTACAGCCACGGCCCGGCGCCCTGGACGAACTCCGGTCCCAGCACGGTGCCGGTGGAGCGGGCCTCGGGCGAGGCGGCCTTCACTTCGGTCATGAGGTGGTGTCCTCGCAGATCCTGGCGCCGACGGCACGCTGCACGTCGGCGAAGTCCGGAAAAGAGGTTCGATGGCAGGCGCCGCCGGAGACGGTCGTGCGGCCGGGCAGGCTCATCGCGAGCGTGGCGGCGGCCATGGCAATCCGGTGGTCCTCGAAGGCGGGCACCTCACCGGTGCGCAGCGGTGCGCCGCCGCGGATCAGCAGCCCGTCGTCGACCGCCGCCACATCGGCGCCGAAGGCCTCGAGCATCCCGGCGGTGGTGGCGATCCGGTCGGTCTCCTTGAACCGCAGCTCCTCGGCGCAGCCGATCCACGACTCGCCGGGCAGGGTGGCCGCGACCGCCGCGAGCAGCGGCACCTCGTCGATCAGGGCGTGCAGCACGGCGGGTTCGTCGACCCGTACGCGCCGGACGCGCCCGAGTCCACCGCGGGCCACCAGGGTGCCGACCGGCTCACCCCCGGTGGTGGTGCCGCGCCCCTCGTAGGAGATGTCCGCTCCGGCGGTCCGCAGCACGTCGAAGAAGCCCAGCCGGGTCGGGTTGAGGCAGACGTCCGGGACGCGCAGCTCACCGCCGTGGCCCCACAGAAGGTGGGCGGCGACCGGGTACACGGCCAGCGAGGGGTCCGCGGGCACGTCGACCACGGGCGGTACGACGCAGTCGCCGCCCTCGTGGGCGACCTCGCCCTCGGACTCGGTCAGCCGTGCCCCGAACGCGGCCAGCATCCGCTCGGTGTGGTCGCGGGAGCGCACCGGATGGCGCAGCGCCACCGGCAGCCCGGCCGCCACCGCCGCCAGCAGCACCCCCGAGCGGGCCTGGGCGCTGCCCACGGCGAGATCCACCGTCCCGGGGCGGTGGACGGGCCCGGCGACCAGCACCGGCAGCCGGCCCGGCTCGCCCAGGTATGCGATGTCCGCGCCGAGCACGCGCAGCGGGTCCACCAGCCAGTCCATCGGCCGGTGCCGCAGCACCTCGTCGCCGTCGACCACGGCCCGCACCCCGGTGCCCGCGAGGATGCCCAGCAGCAGCCGGGCGGCGGCACTGGAGCCCTCCGTCTGCAGGTAAGGGGCGTCCTCGGGCCAGGCGACGACACCGGAGTGCGGCCGCACCGGCTGGGGTACGGGGTCGGCGCCACGGCGTACGACGAGGGTGTCGCCGCGGACGTCGACCGCCACGCCGAGCGCCCGCATCGCCGGGAGCAGGGCGCGGACCGCGCCGCCGAGGTTGGCCCGGTGCACGGTGAGCAGTTCGGGGGCGCCGGGCAGCAGGGCGGCGAGCAGGGCCCGGTGGCTGACCGACTTGTCCCCGGCCACGGTGACGGTGAGCGGATCGCTCACGCCCGCAGTCCGGCCGCCGTCCACCGTGAGGTCCGCAGATGAGGTCATCGGCATGGCGAATTGCTGAACCTCGGGCACTGGGCACTCCTCTTTCCCGGTGGCCGGGGCCGCCGGGAGGCAGTTGGTGGAACGGCAACGCTGTGACGGGGCGTCGGGCGCGGTGGCGGTGGAGCCGGGCGGGGGGGAAGAGAGAGACGAGAAGCGGCCGTGCGGGCGGAGCATCGTCGCTGCCGCCGGTCATCGCGCCTCGGGGGCCGGGGTCGACCGGGCCGTGTTCACAGTGCCACGCCGCGACGGCCCGGGACATGGGATATCTGTGGCCAGCCCATGTCGTGGCCCGAACCGGACAGCCTCTGGTTCACTGGCGTGAAGATGGTGCAACGTGCACATGTATGAGTGCGCAGTCAAGCCAGGGAAGCCTGGGGAACCGTCGTGGGGGGAGGATCCAGGTGCGAGACGCCCATGCTCGTGCGCAGGAGCTGTTCCGATACATGATCAGTGACCCGGACTGGACACCGGAGCGGGCAAGACAGCGACTAGAGCTCTCCGAGATCGACTTCCAGCTGGCCACGCACACGCTGGTGGAGGCCGGTCTGCTGCAGGTGACCGCGGGAGGGGGCGGCTTCGCGCCGGTCGCGCCCGAGGCGGCCGTCGCCCGGTTGCTGGCGATGGAGGAGGAGAGCTCCCGCAGCCGCAGCTCCGAGCTGCGGGAACGGCGTTCGACCCTGTCCACCCTGGCCTCGAACCTGCCCCTGCTGCAGGCGCGCGCCAGCAGCGACACCCGGATCGAGGTGCTGACCGGGCAGGAGCGCATCGCCAAGGCGCTCGACGGCGTGTCGGTCAGCGCGGGCAAGGAGATCCTGAGCATGCACGCCGGATCCCCGCTGCCCAGGGAGGCACTGGAAGCCAGCCGTGAACCCAACCGAGCGGTGCTCGACCGGGGCGTCGCCATGCGCTCGATCCACCTGGAGTCCATGACGCGGATGCCCTACGCCCAGGCCCACCTCCAGGCCCTGAAGGAATCCGGCTGTCAGGTGCGCATGACGCCGGTCCTGCCGTTCCGGATGATCCTCGTCGACGGGGTGCGTGCCTATGTCTCCCGGCCCGCTCGGGGCTCGGTGATGACGGCCCTGGAGGTGACGGGGGAGGAGGTGTGCTGGCTGCTCCGGCAGGCCTTCGACCACTGCTGGCTCAACGCCAAACCCCTCTCCGAGCCCAAGAACACCGGCCAGGAGGTGGAACTGTCCGAGCGGGAGCGCACGGTACTGCGCCTGCTCGCGGTCGGCGCGACCGACGACGCGGTGGCCCGCGCCCTCGGCGTCTCCCCACGCACGCTCCGCCGCATGACCACGGTCATCCTCGAGAAGATCGGCGCCCGCAGCCGCTTCGAGGCCGGTGTCCGGGCAGCGACGCTGTCGCTGATCGAGACGCAGCCCTGCGAGGCGCCCGAGGGGTCCGGAGCGGGTGTGGGCGTGCGGGGTGGGTGACTGTTCCGGGGCGTCGACCGTCCTGCGCTGCTCGTGGTCGGCGTGACCGACGACGCGGTGCCCCGCGCCCGTGCGCCCTGCGAGGCGCCCGAGGGGGCCGGGGCGGGTGCCGGCGCTGACCGCTCCCGGCGCTGACCGCTCCCGGCGCTGGCCGCTTCCGGCGCTGGCCGTTGCCGGACAGCGTCGGGCGTGGACTTCGGGAGGTCGGTGCCGTTGGATTGACGGCGCTGTCCGCGTCCCTCCCTGACCGCGGGCCGCCGCATGCCCCACCGCCGACGACGAGGGAACCGATGGCCGCTCAGCCCCCCGATGCACCGCCTGTCATACGCGCCGCGCCCGGCGTGTCCCGCGCACCGCTCGGCGTCCCACCGCTGACCGACGGGGTCGTCCTGCTCCGGCCGATGCGCCCGGCCGACGCCGCGGCCGTGGCCCGGGCCGGTGACGATCCGGAGGTGGCGCGCTGGACGCCGTTCCCGGCGCCGTTCACCGAGGCGGACGCCCGGGCCTGGATCGAGGGGCAGGAGCGGGCCGGCACGATCGACCTGGTCGTCACCGACCGGGACGACGACTCCGAAGTGCTCGGGTGGGTCGGCCTGCACGACGCCGACCTCACGCAGCGCCGGGCCGAACTCGGCATCTGGCTGGCCGCCGCCTCCCGCGGGCGCGGTGTCGGGCGACGCGCCATCTCCCTGCTCACCGACTGGGGCTTTCGCGAGCTCGGCCTGCTGCGGATCGCGGCGCTGTGCCTGAGCGGCAACACCGTGGGCCGGCGGGCCATGCAGGCCGCCGGGTTCGTCCACGAGGGCGTGCTGCGCGCCTACGAGGACGTCAAGGGCGTCCGCCACGACACCGCGATCCTCGGCATGGTCCACCCCGGACTGCGGGACTGACTCGACCGACCCCACTGCCTCAGATGCGCCGGACGAAGCTGACCCGGTCCAGGCCGGGGCCGTCGTAGTCGGGCTGGACCGGACGGCCCTCGAACTCGGCCGGACCCGGTTCCGCGGTGAATCCCATTCGGGTGTGGAATGCGTACGACCCGGAATTCCCGGCGGACGTGATGGCCCGCACCACGCTGCGCCCGTGCGCCCTGCTGTATTCGAAGAACCGCTCGTAAAGGAATCGACCGAGGCCGCTTCCCTGTTCTCCCGGGGCCACACCCACGAAATGGATATAGCTTTCCTCGGGCGTCGACTGCGACAGGAATCCGATGAGGAATCCGGTCATGGTGGCGTCCCGCTCGGCGATGAAGCTGCTCGTGGTGAAGTGCTGAAAGAAAAGGCGAGGCAACAGCAGTGCGCGCTGCACACTCCCCGCGCTGCCCTCGAACTCCCCCCACCAGTCGTCGAGTACACGCAGCACCCGCGCCTGGTCGTCGGCGTGCGGCGAACGGATTCGCATGTCCCTGAATTCAATTTCTGACATGAGCCGGATGCTAACACGCAGGCTTACTCCGGCCGAGCCCCGGGCGGTCCGGGGTGGTTCCGTGTGCGGCCGTGTCCGCTGGCGGCCAGTGAAGAGCCCTGTACGAAACCGCCGCCGGGTCGGCAGAATTCCCTTGTTTTTCCTCGACGGTCATGGAGCAGAAATATGCCAGGCTCACTCTCCGCAGCAGCCGACGTCCGTGACCGGCTGCACTCCGCGGGATTCGTGCTCTTTCTGGAGGACGGCGCGCTGCGCTACTCGGCACCGCCCGGGGCGCTCACCGAGGAACTGCGCCGGGACGTACGAGCCTGCCGCGACGAACTTGTCGAACTGCTGCGCGCGGAGGCCGAGCGGAGCGACGGGCAGGGCGAGGACACCTGGGCCTTCACGGCCGACGCGGACGCGGCCGGCAGGCCCTTCCCGCTGACCGACCTGCAGCAGGCGTATCTCGTCGGTGAACAGGACTTCTACGACCACCCGGCACCCGCCGTGTTCGTCCACGAGTACCTGTTCCCGGCCGACGCGCCCCCGGACCCGGACGCCCTCGACGCGGCCCTCGGGCTGCTGCGCCGCGCCCATGGCGCGCTGCGGCTGGCCGTGTTCCCCGACGGCACCCAGCGGATACTGCCGGCCGAGGAAGACACGGCGGCCGAGGAAGACACGGCGGACGCGGCGGACACGGCGGACGCGCAGGACACAGGCACCGCGCTGGTCGACCGCCGCGATCTGAGTGCCCTGTCCCAGGCGGCGGCCGAGGCCGAACTCCTCGCGCTGCGTGCGAGACTCGCCGCGGACCTGCCCCCGTACACCGCCGGGCGTCCGTTCCTGCTCCGGCACATCACGCTGCCCGACGGCACCGTCCGGCTCCAGATCGCGCTGCGGCTGATCGCCTTCGACGGCGTCACCACCCAGCTCTTCTTCACGGAGCTGGCCCGATGTTGCGCCGACCCCGACTATCTGCCGCGCACCCTCTCGCTCTCCTTCCGCGACTACGTCGCCGGCCTCGAGGAACGCCGCACCACGGAGGCCCACCACGCGGCCCGCCGCTACTGGGAGCGCCGCACCGGCGAACTGCCCCCGGCCCCGCCGCTGCCCCTGCGCACCCCGGCCCCCGCCCCGCAGCCGGCGTCCGACGCCACCGAGGCCGCCGAGCAGCCGGCCCCGGCCGCCCCGGACGCTGCCGGCGCCCCCCTGCGCCGTCTCTCCAACCGCCTGGACGCGGCCACCTGGGCCCGTCTGCGCGCTCACTCCGCGGCCGCCGGACTCCCCACCGGCACCGCCCTGTTCGGCCTCTTCGTCGACTGTCTGCACCGCTGGTCTGACGGTGCCGCGGGCCTGCTCACGGTGCTCGCCGCACACCGCCCCGGCAGCCACCCCGAGATGCCCCACGTCTGGGGCAACGCCAGCACAACCGTGCTGGTCGGCTACGGACCTGCCCGGCCCGAGCAGGCGTTCGCCGACCGCTGCCGGGCGCTGCAGGGCGGCCTGTACGCCGACCTGGCCGCCCTGGAGGTGTCCGGCGTCGAGGCGAGCCGGCTCCTGCGGGGCCGCACTTCCGGCACCGGCAGCCCGGCCCCCGTGGTCTTCACCAGCGGCCTCGACCTCGTCGACGGCGCCCCCGGTGGCTTCCTGCTGCCGCTGCCGGGAGCCGAGCTGGCGCACAGTTCCATCAGCACCCCGCAGATCCTCCTCGACCACCAGGTCTACGAGGAGAACGGCGAGCTCGTGTGCAACTTCGACTACGCCGACAGCGCCTATCCACCCCGCATGATCGAGGACCTCGCCGCCTGGCACGCCGAGCGGCTGGCCGCCCTGGCTGCGGCCCCCGAGAACTGGACCCGCCCGGGCGCCGCCCCACTCCCCGCCGACCGGCTCGCCCCGCGCCGGCAGGCCAACGACACCGTCACCGAACTGCCCACCGGCGAACTGCACGACTTCGTCCTGCGGTCCTGCCGCACGGCCCCCGACAGCCCCGCCGTCCAGGACGCCGAGGGCACCCTCGACCGGGCCGCGCTCGACGCCGCCTCGGCGGCCCTCGCGCACCGGTTGCGCGACCTGGGCGTGGGCCGGGACCCCGGGCGGCCGGACCTCGTCGCGGTCCGGGTGCCCCGTGGGCGCGCCCAGTCGATCGCCGTACTGGCCGTGCTGCGCGCGGGAGGCGCGTACGTTCCCGTCGACCCGTCCTGGCCGGCGGCCCGCGTCCGCACCGTGCTGGAGCACAGCGGCGCCCACGCGCTCATCGGCGACCCGTGGCCGCAGAGCGACGCCGCCCTGCCCGACGGCGTGCACCTCCTCCCTGTCGCGGCCCCCGACGACGTCGGCAGCCCCCTCGGTCCCGACGACGCCGGGTCCCCCGACGGCATCGGCGGCCCGCTCGGCCGTACCGCCTACGTCATCTACACCTCGGGCTCCACCGGCACCCCCAAGGGCGTCGTCATCGCCCACCGCGCGGCCGTCAACACCCTGCGCGATCTCACCGAACGATTCCGTCTGACGCCCCGTGACAAGGTGCTCGCCGTCTCCTCGCTGGCCTTCGACCTGTCGGTGTTCGACCAGTTCGCGCTGCTCGGCTGCGGCGGCACCGTGGTCTGCCCGCCGGACAGCGCGCACCCCGACCCGCAGGCATGGGCCGAGACCGTGCACCGGCACGGCGTCACCGTGTGGAACTCGGTGCCCGCCCTGCTGGCGCTCACCCTGGAGTACTTCGGCGAGCAGGCCCGCGAACTCCTCGCCTCCCTGCGCCTGATCATGCTCAGCGGCGACTGGGTGCCCCCGGCGCTCGTCGAACGCCTCGCCGATGTCTGCCCTGGCGCCGAGGTCATCGCGATGGGCGGCGCCACGGAGGCGTCGATCTGGTCGAACTGGTTCCCCGCCGCAGAGTTGCCCGCCGACTGGCAGAGCGTGCCCTACGGCACCCCGCTCGCCAACCAGACGATGCACGTCCTCGACGCGGCCATGGCCGACGTGCCCACCTGGGTGCCGGGCGATCTCTACATCGGCGGGGCCGGCCTGGCCACCGCGTACCTCAACGACCCGGAACGCACCGCCGCCTCGTTCGTCCACCACCCCGGGACGGGGGAGCGGCTGTACCGCACCGGGGACCGCGCCCGATATCGGCCCGGCGGGATCCTGGAATTCCTCGGCCGGGCCGACCACCAGGTCAAGATCAACGGTTATCGGGTCGAACTGGGCGAGATCGAGGCCGTGTTGGCCAAACTTCCGGGCATCCGCACGGCGGTCGCCCTGGTCGACACCGCCGCGGGTGAGCCGTTTCTCGCCGCGTTCGTGACCCGCGGGTCCGCGGCCGCGGACCCCGAGCCCGGCACGGCGCCCGGCGCCGTACGGGCCCACGACGAGGAGGCATTGCGCACGGAACTCTCCCGGGTCCTGCCCGCGTACATGGTCCCGGCGGCCGTACTGGACATCCCCGAACTGCCGCTGAGCGGCAACGGCAAGGTGGACCGCAAAGCCCTGCTCGCCCTGCTCGCCGACACGGCACGGCAGGCGCCCGCGGGCACCGGCGGCGCCGGCACGGCGACCGCGCCGAGCGCCGAACCGCCCGCGACCGAGCAGGAGTCCCGGCTGCTGCGGCTGTGGCGGGAACTGCTCGGTGAGTCCGTACGCGGTGTGCAGGACGACTTCTTCGCGTGCGGCGGCAACTCGCTGACAGCCGTACGGCTCTTCCGCAGCATCGAGACCGACTTCGGGCGCAGACTGCCGCTGGCGTCGCTGTTCCGCAACCGGACCGTACGCGCCCAGGCCGCGCTGCTCACCACCGGCGGCATCGCGGACGCGCGGACACCGGGCGACGACACCGGGCCGCTGGTCGGCTTCGGCGGCAGCGGTGCGCAACACGTGGTGCTGGTCCACCCGGTCGGCGGCGACGTCCTGTGCTACCGGGAGGTCCTCGCGGCCGTCGAGGCCTGCCCCGACACCACGGCCCGCGTCTCGCTGCACGGCCTGCGGGCCGCCGGACTGCACCAGGGCGAGGAACTCGCCGGCGGCCTCGCCACCATGGCGAAGCACTACGCCCGCACCCTGCTGGAGCGGCTGCCCGAGGGACCGCTGCACCTCGTCGGCTGGTCGATGGGCGGCACCGTCGCCCTGCACACGGCGGTGCTGCTGGAGCAGGAGGGCCGACCGGTGACCTCGCTGACGACGGTCGACGCCTTCGTCGGCCGCCCCGACGGCTGCACCCAGGCCCTGGACACCCGGCTGGCCGGGTTCTTCGGCGACCTGACCGGACGCGGAGACATCACCGCCCACCTGCCCGCCGCCCGGCCGGACGCCCCCGACAGCGAACGGCTGCGGGCGGCCCACGACGCCCTGCTGGCCGCCGACGTCCTGGAACGTCCCGTGGAACCGGCAGAGCTGGCCCGGCTGTTCACCGTGTACCGCAACAACTCCGAGATCCTCGAACGCCACACACCGACTCCCTGGCAGCCGGAGCCGCGGCCGGACGCACCGTCCCCCGCCTGGCTGTCGATCCGGGCCGAGCACACCCGACGTGACGCCTTCCCCGGACTGCTGCCGCTCGACGAGGTGCTGGGCCGGACACGGCAGACGCTCACCGTCCCGGAAGACCACTACTCCGTCGTACGGGGACAGTCCGCCCTGCGGCTCGCCGACCGGATCCGCCGGGTCACGGCGGCCGCCCACGCCGCCGAACTGCCCGAAGGAGCCCGGGGATGAACCTTCTCAGAGCCGAACGCGCGCTGCTGGAACGCGCCCTGCCCGGATTCGACGACCGACTCGTCGAGTGGGGAGCCGCCGTCGAGGACCCGGACAGCGGCGTGCTGGAGGCGTTCCGTGCGGCAGACGGCGGCAATCTGCTCATCCCCGAGGCCATGGGTGGCGCAGGCCTCAGCTGTCACGACGGCGTCCTGCTGCAACGAGCCGTCGGCAGCCGGGCGCCCTCGCTCGCCGTGGCGTCGACCATGCACCACTACAAGGTGGCCTGGCTCGCCGACGCCCTCGGCACCGAGGCGGCCCCGGTACTCAGGGACATCACCGCCCGGCGCCACCTCGTCGCCTCGTGCGGCGCGGAGGGACAGGTGGGCAGGAACCTGTTCACCCCCGGCATCGAGGTGTCCACGGCGCCCGGCGGACTGTTCGTGTCCGGCACCAAGCGCCCCTGCTCGCTGGCCCGCTCCATGGGACTGCTGTCCCTGTCGGCGACTGCCCCGGCGGGCAGCCCCCACGAAGGCAGGCTGCTGATCCTGATGATCCCCGCGGACACCCCCGGCGTGCACCGGCAGCCGTTCTGGCGCAACCCGGTGCTGCGCGCCACGGAGAGCGACGCCGTCATCCTGGAGGAGGTGTTCGTGCCGGACGCCATGGCCATCAGCCTGGGCGACCCGGCGCTCACCCCGGAGCCCTTCACCTCGAACCTGCTGTGGTTCCAGATCCTCATCACCGCCTCCTACCTCGGTATCGCCACCGGCCTGGTGGAGCAGCTCTTCGTCGAGAAGCGGGGCACCGCCGGCGACCGCGCGGCGGCCCTGGCACCGCTGGAGTCGCAGTGCGCGGCGCTGGAGTCGCTCGCCCGCGCGGTGGACGACGGCCACCGCGACGAGCACCTCCTCGGCCGCACCCTGCTCGTCCGGTACACGACGCAGCGGGCCATCGCGGAGGCCACCGACCGCGCACTGGAACTCGGCGGCGGCATCCCGTTCGTGACCGGCACCCGCAACGTCGACCTGCTGGCCGCCAGCCGCGCGCTGGCCTTCCACCCGCCGTCCGAGATCTCGATGCGCGAACGGCTCGACTCCTGGCTCGCCGGCGGCCCGCTCACGCTGGCGTGACACCGCACGCCCCGCCCCCCTCTCCGTCCTTTCTCGAAGCCCCATCGACGCGCCACCACGGGCGCAGCGTCAGGAGAACCGATGATCGTCCTCGGCCTTCACTTCGGCCATGATGCGGCCGCGACCGTCGTGCGCGACGGGGCCGTCGTCTCGTACGTACTGCGCGAACGGCACACCCGCGTCAAGCATGCCGCGAGTCTCGACGTGGCCACGGTCCGCCGGGCGCTCGCCGTGGCGGGCGTACAGCCCGGCGAACTCGACGCGGTCGCCGTCTGCTCCACCCAGAACGTGGAGCTGATCGTCGACGACCCCGCGGCGCTGTCCGTGAGGTACCCCCGGACCGACCCCTTCGGCCGGCCCTGCTCGCTGCTCCAGCAGGAGCCGGACGCCGCCGAGCGGCGCGGCACCGGCACCCTGCTCGAATTCCTCTACGACCCCGACCTCGCCGCCACCTGGCTCGGCCGCTCCTACGCCCGTCTGTACCCCGAGCACACCTCCCTGGACCGCGCGGACGTCCCGGCCACGCCCTGGATCGACGACTTCGTCACCACCCCTGAATGGGACGCGGCCCGCGGCCTCGCGGACCTCGCGGCCACGCCGCTCGCCCCCGACGAGCGCCTGCGGTACGGCTTCCACCTGCCCGTCGAGGTGACGCTGGACGGGGTCACCGTCCCTGGCTACGCGGTCCACCACCACCTGGCCCACGCCGGCAGCGTGTACTACGCCTCGGGCCTCGCCGAGGCCGCCGTACTCACCCATGACGGCTACGCCGAGGGCGAGAGCTACCACAGCGGCATGTACTACCTGGGCCGCGGAAACGCGCTGTACCCGCTGTCCCCGCACCACCTGGGCCTGGGCGGCTTGTACGACCGGGTGGGCGCGGCACTGGGCCTCGGTGTCGTCGGCCCCGCGGGCAAGCTGATGGGCCTGGCCGCCTACGGCCGCCCCCGCTTCTCCTCGTCGCGGTTCCTCGGCAACCACGCCGACCTGCGCGAGCGCTTCCCCGTGGACGTCGCCAGCGCATGGCTGCGGCACTGCCGCCGCGAGGCGGAGCGGATGGGGTACGACCTCACCCCGTACGGCGATCCCGAGCAGGCCACGGCCCCGGTCAACGCCGACATCGCCGCCAGCACCCAGAAGCTCTTCGAGGAGACGCGGATGGAGGCGGTCCGGGCCCTGCACGCCGCGCTGGGCGCGGCCGGGCTGACGACGGGGGCGCTGTGCCTGTCCGGCGGGACCGCGCTCAACTGCCCCTCCAACAGCCGGATCGCCCAGGACGGACCGTTCCCCCAGGTCTTCGTGGAGCCCGCCTGCGACGACGGGGGCATCGCGGTCGGCGCGGCACTCGCCGTCCACCACTCGATCCTCGACCGGCCGCTGCGGGAGCCGTCCGACGAGCCGCGCTTCCCGTCCCCGTACCTCGGCGCGGCCCCCGACGACGACGCCGTCGAGCGGGCCGTGGCCGCCGTCGGCGACCGGATCCGAGTGGAGGACCTGCGCGACGAGGGACCGGCCCGGCGGGCGGCGGACGATCTGGTCGCGAACCGCGTGGTGGCCTGGTTCGACGGCGGCAGCGAGGCCGGGCCGCGCGCCCTCGGGCACCGCTCCATCCTGGCCGATCCGCGCGACGCGTCGAACTGGCCGCGCGTGAACCGCATCAAGACCCGGGAGAGCTGGCGCCCGTTCGCCCCGGCCGTGCTCGCCGAGCACGCCGCCGACTGGTTCCGCGACGTTCCGCTGCCGTCGCCGTACATGCTCTTCAACGCGGTCGTACGGCGCGCCGACATCCCGGCCGTCACGCATGTGGACGGCACCGCGCGGATCCAGACCGTGGACGCCTCGGCGGGCGGCTACCACGCGGTGATCTCCGCCTTCCACGACCGTACCGGGGTGCCCGTCGTGATGAACACGTCCCTCAACGGCCCCGGCGAACCGATCGTCGAACGGCCCGAGGAGGCCCTGGACCTCTACCTCAAGACCGAACTCGACGTGCTCTACCTGTCCGGACTGCGGATCACCCGCGCCTGAAGCCTGACGAGGAACTCCCCCCATGAAACTCACCACGTGCGCAGACACGCCCGCCCAGTGGCGCGGAGAGGTGCTCGCCCTCGCCGTGCCGCAGGGCCCGGCCGACCAGAACCCGCTCGACGGCCCCTGGCTGGCCGCCGTCGACGCCGCGCTCGACGGTGCCGTGTCCCGGCTGCTGGCGTACGACTCCTTCAGCGGTGCCCGCGACGAACTGGTCACCGGACCCGGAGTCCCGGCACGCTGCGAACGCCTGGTGCTGATCGGCCTCGGCCGGCCCGACGCCGTCACCCCTCACACGGCCAGGCGGGCCGGCGCCGCCCTGGCCCGGACCCTGACCAGCGGCCCCAACCGACGGGTGGCGCTGGCCCTGGAGAGCTGGCACGTCGACGGCACCGACCTCACCGAACACCTCACGGAGGGCCTGAGCCTCGCCGTCCACTGCGGACGCTGGAACGTCCTGCCCGACCGCTTCCGCGCGGACTACGGCGCCGATCTGCCCAGGGAGCCGGAGACGGTGGAGCTGCTCGGCGCCGCGAGCGCGGAGCCGCTGACGCGGGCCGAGGCGTTCACCGACGCCCTGGTGCTGGCCCGTGAGCTGGTGGCCGCGCCCGCCAACCTGATCACCCCCGACCGGCTCGCCCGCGAGGCGACCGCGCTCGCCGCCGCCCACGACCGCTTCGACGTCGAGGTGTGGGACGAGGAACAGTGCCGTGCACAGGGGCTGACGGGAATCTGCGCGGCGGCCGCCGGCAGCGCCGCCCCGGCACGGTTCATCCGGCTCAGCCACCGGCCCGCCACTCCGTCCGGTCCCCCCGTCGCCGTGATCGGCCTGGGCCTGACCTACGACGACCGTGGCGTCGCCCGCTCCGGCGGGGCCGTCGAAGGGGCGAAGAAGTACATGGCGGGAGCCGGCGCCCTGCTCGGCGCCGCCACCGCCCTGGCCACTCTGGGCGGCACGCGAGAGGCCCACCTGCTGATCCCCGCGGTGGCCAAGACCGCCGGCCCCAACGCCCTGCACCTGGGCGACCTGGTGACCACCGCATCCGGGCTCACCGTCGAGGTGAACCACCCGGACGCACACGGCAGGCTCATGATGGCGGACGCCCTGCACCTGGCCGCCCGGCTGGGCGCCGAGCGCACGGTCGGTGTCTCGGCGCTCGGCCTGCCGGTCGCCGCGGCGCTCGGCCCCAAGGCCGCGGCGCTGTGGAGCACCGACGACGACCTCGCGGCGGACCTCACCGCCGCGGGCCATGAGGCGGGCGAACTCCTGTGGCGACTGCCGCTGGTCGACGAGTACGAGGACGAACTGTGGGCCCCGTTCGCCAACCTGCGGTCCGCGGGCCCGGCCGGCGGCGACGGCGCCACGGCGGCCACGTTCTTGCGCCGTTTCGCCCCGCAGGGGGCGTGGGCCCACCTGGAGATCACCGAACCGGCCTGGTCCCCGCGTATCGACGGCTACTACAACGCGGGCGCCACTGGATACGGCGCGGGCACCCTGGCCCGCTGGCTCTGCTGTCCCTGAACCGGCGCCACCGGGCCCCTGCCCGGCCCTCACCTGCCCCTAACTGAGAGACCTCCGATGTACGCTCCTCCGCTGTACCGCTCCGAGGACGTCGCCCAGCAGCACGACCTCATCGAGGCCAACCCCTTCGGGCTGATCACCGCCCTGGTCGACGGCCGGATCCACGGCACGCACATCCCGTTCGTGCTCGAACGCGGCCCCGAACACGGCGACCGCGGGCGCCTGCGCGCCCACCTGGCCAGGACCAACCCGCTGGTCTCAGCCCTGACCAGGGGCGACGAGGTGATGGTCGCCTTCCTCGGCCCGCACTCCTACATCTGCCCCGACGACTACGCCACCGAGCCGCACTTTCCCACCTGGAACTACTCGGCCGTGCATGTGTACGGCCGCCCGCGGATGCTGGACGACGACGCCCAGCGCGTCCAGCTCGACGACCTGATCGCGGCCGAGGAGGCCCGACGGCTGCCCAAGCGCCCGTGGACGCTGGACCGGGCGCCGAGCGAGCTGGTCGAACAGTTCCGGGCCGCGATCGTCGCCTTCGAGCTGCCGATCGCGCACATGGACGGCATCTTCAAGTACGGCCAGAACAAGACGGCGGAGGACCTCGCCGCGCAGATCGCGGCCTTCCGCAGCCGCCCCGCCGATCACTCGGCACGGATGGCTGACCTCCTGCACACCCACAACACGGACAAGCTCGACACCCCCACCATGCCCCGCACGGAAAGGCCCGCCCGATGACACCCTCTGCTGCCCAGGACCTCACGAAGCCAACGGAGAAAACGATGCCAACGGAGAAGACGGAGCCGGCGGAGCCAACGGAGCTGGCGGAACTGCGCGCACGCATCGCCGACATCTGGCGCGACCTCTTCGCCGAGCCGGACATGCGCATCGAGGACTCCGACAACTTCTTCGCCCTGGGCGCCTCCTCACTGCTGGCCATGCGGATGGCAACAGCGGTCGCTGAGGAGTGCGGTGTCCCCCTGACGGTCCTCACGGTGGCCGAAAACCCCACCCTTGCGGGCCTGGCCGAACAGGTACGGGAACTCGCCGCTGCGGAGGCGGCTCGGGAGGTCGGTGAGCTGTGACGTGGGCTGGCGGGGGTGGGCTGTACGGCTCCTCGCCGTCGGGCCGCACCTCAGTCGCCTGATCGCCTTTGACCTGATTCGGGTTGGCGGCTTTAAGTGGCCTGCTGATCAACCTGCTCCACCTTAGGGCCTGCCTGATGTTGTGATCAACCAGTTGCCTTCAGGAGGTCGTTGATCCAGATCCCGAGGCGCGGAGGTGGAGGCCGGCGAGGTAGCTCTCGGGTGTCTTGTCGTAGCGGGTGGCGATGCCCCGCCAGGCCTTCAGTTTGTCGATCGGGCGCTCGACGGTGCTCCGTCCTTCGTGGAGATCGGTGTCGTGGTGTGGGGCGGCCGCCTCGGCTGCCCTTCTTCCTCTGGTTGGCGGCCTGGTCCTTCCTCTCCGGGATGACTGCCTTGATGTTGCGTTTCCGCTGGCACCGCTTCTCGACCTACCTGCGCCGCGAGATCGCCAAGCCCGCCGGCCTCACGCAACGGGCCTTCCGCGAGCACGCTCGGGTGTCCTTCGCCAAGGTCGCCGAGTACCAGAAGCGCGGGGCTGTCCACTTCCACACCGTCATCCGCATCGACGGCCCTGAGGGGCGACAGTCCGCCGCCGGCCTGGGCCACCGCCGAGCTGCTGACCGTCCGGCCGCCGCTGCCGCCGCTCGGGTGGACGGCCCGGTCATCGACGGCCGGGCCCATGCGTTCACCTTCGGCCGACAGCTCGACGTCCGCACAATCCGTTCCGCCGACTTCGACGGCGGCCAGGAACTGACCGAGCGGGCCGTCGCCGCCTACGTCGCCAAGTACGCCATCAAGGGTGCCGAGACCGCCACGGGAGCTCTCGACCGCCCGCTCAAGTTCGCTGCCGAACTCGCCCAGCTCGACATCAGCGACCACGCCCGCCGCCTCATCCGCACCGCCTGGACCCTCGGCGCCCGCAAGGACCTCGAACACCTCCGCCTGCGGGCGTGGGCTCACATGCTCGGATTCCGCGGCCACTTCTCCACCAAGTCCCGCCGCTACTCCACCACCCTCGGCGCCCTCCGCGACGCCCGCGCCGAATGGCGCCGAGTCCAAGCAGCAACCGACGTCGGCGAGCCTCGCGGCGACCGGCGCCGGACTGCCGCCGAAGCGGTAGTAGCTGTACTTGCCGGGCCAGTGCGGCAGCTTGCCGGCGTTGTACGCCTTCGCCAGCGCCGACTCGGCGTCGACCCCCACCGTGATGATCTTCGTCGTGCTCGGGCTGTACTTGTTCAGGTAGCCGTACGCGGACGCGGTCATGGTCGAGCCCTGGGTCAGCAGTACGACTGCGGTGCCCGAGGTGCCCATGGCGCCGGCGGCGGAGCTGGCCGCGAGGGCGTTGTGGTAGTCGGTGCCGGTCGCCAGGAACACGTACTTCGGCGCACTGGTGATCGTCTTGGCCACGGCCACCGAGGTGGAGTAGCGCGAGACGTCGGACAGCCGCTTGGCGACGTATCCGAGCGAGGTCACTTTGGACGCCACCGAGCTGTTGAGGATGCTGGTGCCGCCGACCAGGTAGACGGTCTTGCCCTTGGGAAGCATGCGCTTCAGCTCGGTCTGGACGGAGGTGTCCAGGCCCGTGCGGGAGGTCATCAGCACCGGTCCGTGCTTCTTGCCGGCCAGCGAGGTCGCGGTGGTGGCGTACGCGGAGTCCGACTTGCTGATCAGGACGGCCGCGCTCGCGTTCATCAGGCCGGGCACGCTCTTGCCGAGGGTGTTCCAGGTCCACTTGGACGACGCGATGTTGGTGCCGTAGGTGTCGGCGCCGTAGACCCGGGAGATCGCGTTCTTCCGGAGCGGCTGCCAGGCCACGTCCGTGCCGTCGGCCGTGGGCACACGTGTCTCCGTGCCTGCGGCGAGGTCGCGGGCTTTCGGCTGGCACCCTCCGCCCGCCGACGCTCCCCGCCCCGGGCCTCGCGGAGCGCGGACTGCCGTGCGGCCTCCCAGGCACTGGCGAGCTCGGCCAACAACTCACCGAAATGCGCGCGTGAGACACCGGACAGGGCAGGATGGGAACAGGCCGCACGGGCCCAGGTCAGCTTCACAATCACCAACCCGTGGGGCCCTTTTCATGTCACGGGCCGACCGGGTCACCCGCCATGTCCGCCGAGGCCGTACGCCGCTTGGCCTGGATCGCGTCTGCCGGGACCTCGAAGACGATCGCGAGCCCGTCGCGCTCGTTCCCCTGCTCGCCGACGCGCGTGAAACCGAAGCCCGCGATGGTGGCCAGGGAGGCGGTGTTGTCGGAGCCGATCCTGGCCCGCACGGTCCTGACACCGGGTTCGGCGGCGGCCCTGACGAGCAGCGCCCTCAGCATGGCGCGGGCATAGCCCTGGCGGCGATATCCGGGCACGACGGTGTAGCCGACCTCGACCATGCCGGCCTGGTCCGGTGGCCCGTGGAACCCGGCGTCGCCGACAACGGCCCCGTCCGGCTCGGACACCGCTGCCCGCGTGATCCAGGGCGCGGCAGACGGGTCCTTGGCGAGCTGGTCAGCGCGATAGCCGAAGATCCAGCGGGCCCGGTCGCAGACGAAGTATTCGTCAAGGGCGACCCCGGCCTCGGCGCTGCCGCCGGCGAGGTCACCGTCGGCAAGCGCCCGCAGAGCCTTCGCGCTGAGCTCGACGAAACGGACGCGTTTGGAGATGGAGAGAGGTTCGTGATTCATCGCGGAGATGTTCGCCCCAGCACCGCAGGGCTGTCCATCGCTTTACGGCCTCGGCGGACGTGATGATCACCCGTTCGGTCCGTGACGTGAGCAGGGGCGCACGAATGCCGTGCTGGCTCTGTTCACGAGAACCGGCTCTGACAACTTTTGTGGAGCGGTGACGCTCGGTGTTGCTGAAGGCTGCTGTGCATGGTGGTGTGCCACCACGCCCGACAGGGGGCGTCGATGGGACGGTCAATAATGCCGGTCATGGCAGATCGCAGTCCGGTCCTCCGGATCATCACCTCGGCAGCGCGGGAGTCCCTGAAGCCGCTCGGCCTGGCCCAGCGCGGGCGGTCGCGGCTGTGGATCGATGATCACGAGTGGTGGCTCGGGGTTGTGGAATTCACTCCGCCACGGACCGCCGGCAGCGGTCTGCACGTCGGTGCGATGTGGCTGTGGCACGACGTGGACCACCTGGCCTTCCATGCAGCCGCAGTCCGGACCGGCCCCGAGCCGTTTCGCACCGAGGACCAGTTCACGCCGCTGGCACTCGAACTCAGCCGGCAGGCGGCTGCGAACGTGACCGCGCTGAGGGAGAATTTCCTGGCCCTGCCGGACGTAGCCCGGTACCTGACTTCCAGGCCGGTGCGACGGGGATTCCTATGGGACAGCTTCGACGCCGGGATCGCAGCCGCTCTGACCGGAGACCCGGTCACGGCCCGCGATCACTTCGAACGAGTCCTTCGAGAGGACCCGCTGGCCCCGTGGATGGTCCAGGCTCAGGAGAAGGCACGTGAGCTTCACGCGATCGCGCCAGATCGCGACGCTGTGACTGCCTGGGTCACCCGGGCCGTCGGCTCATGCCGGAGCAAGTTGGGCCTGGATCCCGTGACCCTCGCGATCAGCTGAACGGACCCACTCGTTGAGCAACAAAGCTGTGGTCAGGCCAGCAGGACTCGCTTCCGCAACAGGCCGAAGCCTGCCCGGCCGTACATCTGGCGCTTGAGCATCTTGATCCGGTTGACATGGCCTTCGACCACGCCAGAGCTCCAGGGAAGGGTCAGCCCTGCGGTGACAGCGTCGATGTCGCGGTCGATGCCGGCGGCGAGGGTATGGAGGCTGGGCAGGTCGTCCTGTCGGACGGCGTCGAGCCAGACCGGGAGCAGCTGGCCCCGGCGGTCGGTGAGCATGGTCGCGAAGGACCGGACGTGTCGGGCGAGGGCGTCGAGTTCGGGGCACTGGGCGCGGACGGTATTGAGCTGGAGTTGTTCGGGCTCGGTGAGGGCTTCCGGGCGGCTGAGGATCCATCCGGAGACCGTTCGGGGCGACGGCGGCCGGGCGGTCACCGGCCGCGGTGAGGTGCGCTTCTTGTGCAGGTAGGCGCGGACGCGCTGGTAGCTACCTTTGTAGCCCCAGAGGCACGATCTCCTCCCACAGCTTCCACGCGTTGGTGAAGCCCTCGTTCCAGCGGTCGTCCAGGCCCGGTTGGCCGCGCTACTCCCTGCCTTTCCGCCCACCGGTCCGCGCCCGATGCTGGCGACGATGGCCGGCTTCTGCGTGGAACGTGGTGCCGATCCGGCGGCGTGTGCGGAGCCGGTCCTCGACGGCACCCACCGGGACCTGCTCGATGCCCTGGAGTTCGCCCGCCGCTGGGCCGCCGCCGGCGATGCCGGGGACGAACTGCCAGACGCCGACGAGAAGATCATCAACGACGCGCTGATGGCCCGGCTGGGTGGCGAGGCGCACGAGGCGTTGCGGCTGGCGCTGGCCTGGTGCTCGGTCGAGCAGTGGCAGCCGCCCGCGCTGGCCGTGCTGTGCCGCAGCGCCGAGGTGCGCCGTCGGCACGCATTCGCGCTCCTCCCCGCCTGCCGCGACCTGGCGGCCCTGGAGCGGCACGACCTCAAGTGCTTGGCCTACGCGCTGGCGATCCTGGACGACGAGCCCCTGGTGGTGTTGCACCGGCTCACCGGGACCGGGTTCGAAGTGCGCATCGGCGGCATCGGGGACAACTTCCAGTTGCACACGCTGCTCGCCCACGTCCTGGTCGGCGGCGGCCACGTGCCCGGCACCGCACCGTCGGCGGAGAGCGTCCGCCTGGCCACGGACCCCGAGCCCGCCCAGGGGCGCACCGGGGCCGTCGCGACCGGGGCCTTCGAACTCCTCGCCCCGGACGGGGAGCGGATCTGGAACGAGGGGCTGCCCGACGACATCCCCGTTGTGGAGGGACGTCGCCTACTCGTGCTGGACGAGCCGATGTACCCGCGCAGTTGGAATGCCGACCGGTTCTTCCCGATGCTCCCAGGGACGGCCGAGCTGACTCGTGTGCTGTCCGCCGACGAGGTCCAGACCTGGTTCACCTACACCTGCTGGACATCCTGACCCGGTCGCCCGGAGCCACCGCTCGGCGTCGGCTGCTGCCGCGGCCAGAAGTCGGGGCTCGGGCCTGGCCTCTATCGAACAAGAAGCGCGCCGGGGTGCTGTCGAAATTTCTGGAGAAGGCCAGGACCCGCGTCGCCCGCGCGCACGCCCGTGTCGCGGACGCGCGCCGCGAGTTCCACCACCAGCTCTCCACGAAGCTGATCGTCGAGAACCAAGCGGTCGCGGTGGAGGACTTGGCGGTGAAGGGACTCGCCCGCACGTGCCTGGCCAAGTCCGTCCACGACGCCGGATGGGCGGCGTTCGTGACCATGCTGGAGTACAAGGCCGCCCGGTACGGGCGTACCTTCGTGAAGATCGGCCGGTTCGAGCCGACCTCCCAGGTGTGCTCGCGGTGCGGCGTCCAGGACGGCCCCAAGCCCCTACACGTGCGCGTGTGGACGTGCAGGGCATGCGGGGCCGTCCTGGACCGGGACATCAACGCGGCGGTCAACGTCGCCAAGGCGGCCGGACTGGCCGTGACAGCCTGTGGAGCGGGGGTAAGACCGGGACCCGTCCCGGCACCGCGCAGCGAAGCAGGAACCCACCCGACACCGCAGCCTTCAACGGCGCGGTAGGCGGGAATCTCCCCCCTTCAGCGGGGAGAGGACGTCAATGGTGCAGCCGCGACGCGTCTCGGCAGGACTTGGCGCCCGAACAACGGGCGAGCGCGGTCAAGGTCTCGTGCAGCGCTTTCTCTTTCCCGTCACTCGGACTGCCTGCGAGATTCTTAAGCTCAGCGGGATCGGCCTGCGTGTCGTAGTATTCGCGTTCCCCGTCCGCGTACTCGACCCAGAGACTGTCCGCGGTCCGAAGCGCCTCGTACGTCGGCGGATTGCCGCTCTCCTTCGGAGCCGCGTCGGGATCGCCCTTGGACGTTCCGGGATGGTGATGCTCGACCAGAACGGACTCACGCCAGTCCTTCGGCGACGATCCGTGGAAGAGGTCGACAAGGCTGAGACCGTCGACGGCCGAGGGCGGCATCAGCCCCGCGAGCTGCTGGAACGTCGGATTGAGATCGGTGTTCTGCACCAGCTGGGAGGCGGTCCGCCCCGCCGGCACATCCGGTCCTGTCACCATCATGGGGACGCGGATATCGGTGTCGAAAGCGGTCTGCTTGCCCGGCCGCAGCCGGTGCTCACCCATGTGGAAGCCGTTGTCCGAGCCGAAGACCAGATACGTGTCGTCCGCGAGCCCCTTCTCCTTCAGCACGTCCTCCAGGTGGCCGATCAACCGGTCGACGGCCTGAACCGAGCGGACCCGCTTGGCGAACTTGCGGTCGATCTGCGTCTTCTCCTTGTTGCTCAGGGGCTTGAGATCGGCCTGCCACTTCGGCGCCCGCGCGGGCAGCCGGTCGTAGGCGGCGCTCCTCGGTGCCTTGAGCCCCGGGTAGCTGTTGGCGTCGCGGGGCGCGGGCGTGGAGGGCCCGTGCGGCGCGAAGGTGGCGAGTTCCAGCATGAACGGCTTGCTGTCCGCCGCCGAGGAACCGATGAAGGAGCCCGCCTTGGCGGACACCACGTCGGTCAGGTAGTCCTGCGGGTCATGGCCGTAGTGGACGACCTTGCCGTTCTCGTTGAGGTCGTAGTTGAACTCTGGATACCCGTTGCCGGCCACGTCCCATTCGTTCCAGCCCGGAGGCACGTACGGGTGATTGGTGCCGCTGGCGTCCTTCGGCTGGTAGCCGTTGAGGTACTTGCCCATGAAGCCGGTGCGGTAGCCGGCCTTCTGAAGAGCCGGCGCGTAGCACTTCTTCTCGTCGCCGTTCTTCATGAAGGCGCCGTAGCCTCCGTCGTCCCCGTTGTTGGTGAAGACCCCGGTGTTGTGGGGGTACTGCCCCGTGAGTATCGAGGAACGCGAGGGGCAGCAGAGCGAGTCGGTGACGAAGTAGTTCGAGAACGTCGTCCCCTGCTTGCTCATCTGCTGAACGTGCGGCATATACCGCACGAGATTCCAGGAGAGGTCGTCGGTGAGTACATAAATGATGTTGGGCTTGCGGCCCTGTTCAGAACTCCCCGCCAACGAGGGTGCGGACGCCCCGACCGCCGCGCTCTTGCCGGGCGCTGCCGAGCACCCGACGAGCAGCGCGGCGGCCACGGCAACCCACAGCAGGACGTGCCCTGCCGCACTCCTACCTGGTGACGATCCGTGCATGCACTCTCAACTCCCACTAGTCTGCCGGTCGGTGGGCCAGCGAGAGTAACAGCGCTTCTTGTGGATTCCTTGTGCCGAAGGGCCCAGCTCATCAGCGAGGTGCGCGTCCCACAGGCCCGGTGCCGAGGCGAAGATGTCACGGTGATACTTGCCGGCGAACTGGTGACCTGCTACCTGTTCGCGTCCAGCTTTCGTACTCGGGCAAGGCCGTCCACCGACCCGTTGACCGCCCTGTCGGCGTGTCCTCCGCCCTCGCACATCGTCGGCCTCCGGAGATCGCCGCATGCAGGCGAGTGAAGGAAAACAGTGGAGGGCCTGTGGCCTGCTCTGTTACGGTCCTGTGGCCGGCCGCGGGACTCCGGTGCGACTTCCGGAACCTGCCTCTGAAGCAATGATTCGCAGCTCGTGCCCCCATTCCCCGGCCGGCATCCGCACCCTTGAGGAAAGAATGGGATGGATTCGTACGGGGACCTCGTCGCAGCCGATGATGTACTGCTCTTCGTCAACGCGGCGATCACTTCCACCGGCCAGCGTGAATTCCACAGCGACGCGGGCGAGCAGCGGCTGTCCTTGGACTTCCTCCATGCATACATGCTGGGCAACTACCGTGACCTGTACGCCGGAGTACTTGCGCTCGACATCAACGACTACAACGCAGTCCTCATCATCAGACAGTTGATGGAGACCACCGGTGAGGCCACTGCCGACCAGCGTCGCAGCGAGGGCCGACTGATCGCGTGCCGTCTGGCGACGCTGCCGCCACAACGCGTGTACGGGCTGTTCGATGCCCTACGCCGGGCCGGGGTGAACAATCGTCGCACTCGCGCGATCATGCGTGACTGGCTGTCCGCCCGCCCGGACCTGGCGTTCGATGCCGTGAAGTACCGCGGCGGCCTCAAGCGAGCCCTTCGCCACGCACACCTGGCCCCTGCCACCGAAGAGCTAGGGGCGTTTGTATTTGCGCCGCTGACCCGCAAGCACTACGCGACACCTCTCTTGGAGACGTGGCGCCGCGCGCACTACGAGCAGGCCGCCCTGTATGAGCTGCCCTATACGGCTGCCGAGGGCTTCGCCGCCAAGCACAACATCCCCCGGGATGTTTTCCTGGAGCGCATAGCCCCGCGGATGACCCGCCTGGAGACCTTGCGGTTGCAGGAGTCCGCGCACAAGATCGGGATCACAGGAGTACAGGCAGACCTGTCCGGGATGCCGCTGACCCGGTTGGCAATCCATGTGCTTTCGCTGTCGGTCGAGGACCGCCTGCGCCGACGTGCCGAGCTGACCCACGCCCTGGAATCGGCCGCCGACCGGGTGGCCGGCTCCCACCGGGGGAGCTGGGGCAAGGTCACCGCCGTCCTGGACGACAGCTTTTCCGCTTTCGGTTCGGCTCACAAGCGTCGTCGACCGCTGGCCGTGGCACTGGCCTGCCACTATCTGCTCGCGGCCCTTGCCAGCAACTACACCGGGCTGTGGACGTCTGGGCGGACTGACGCACTGCTGACCCACCCGTACGGGCCGACGCCGTTGGGCCGGCGGATCCTCGACGCGCTGGACACCACACCGTCCAGGCTGGTGATCGTTTCCGACGGATGGGACAACGCACCTCCCGGCCTGGCCGCCGAGGTGCTGCGCATCTGGCGCACTCGGCTCGACCCCAAGCGTCGCACCAGCATCGTCCATCTCAACCCCGTCTACGACGCGGCCGATTTCGATGTACGTCGGCTGTCCTCGACGGTGCCCACCGCGGGTATCCGTGACGCCGAGGACCTTCCTGCCCTGGTGGAACTCGCCCAGTTCGCGGAAGGCCGGACTGGCCTGGCCGAACTGGTCACGTACATGAACACCCGTGCCGCTCGAATGCTGAGCGGACACCAGCAGGAGCAGGCGCGATGACCACACTGGGCCTGACCGGCCTGGCCGCCCGCCCCTCACAGGTCTGGGGTGCCGTCCGTCTGGTGCCGCTCGTACGTGACGAACCTGTCGCCGATCTCCGCCTGCGCTGTCAGCTCTACGGCGATGCGGCCGGTCTGGTCGAGGTCGGCCCACGCGATGCCTATATCTCCTACATCCCACATGGATTCGTCGCTACATGGACTGACGATGGCACGCCGGCAGCCGTCTACGGCACCCAGCTTTCCACCGACGGCAACGCGGTGCCCGCCGCCACAATGGGCCTGCACTTCCACCGCAGAATGGCCCGTCGCCGGGCCAAAGACCGGCTGCGGTTCCTCCCCATGCACCTGGCACTGGAAGGCTACCTGGCACTGCACTTCGGCGGCCCCTCCCTCGCCTGGGAGGAGTGGTCGCAGCGTGCAATCCGCCAAGGGCTCTCCCCGCGCGTCGAGGAAGCCTATGTGGGTGCCGAAGTACGCGGACTCGCCGACGCACTGCGCATCTTCGAGATCCACCCCAATCAATGCGGTGTGATGGTCTACGTCGCCGACGCACTCGCGTCCGCCTTCGCGGTCCCGCATCCCGACGACTACCGTGCCCTCCACCCAGCACTCCTGCAGGACCTGTACGGCGAACTGATCCACCACTACGCCACGCTGATGCCACCAGTACAGGATTTCCGGGCCCGCATCTCTGACTCGCAGATCCGCTCCCTAGCCCACCTGCGCACGGCAGTTGCCGAGCAGGAACATGCCTGGACATATTTTCACGACACAACTATGGCGTCCGGCCTGCTGGAGCACGCGTATACCTGGCAGTCGGTCTACCAGATGGGGCGCTTCACGCTCTCCCGCTTCCTGCCGCCGTTCCGTCCTAAGCAGGAGAACCACATCGGTGAGGCCATCACCGACGACAGGGGCAGGATCGCCTACCTCAAGACGTTTCGTCTGTCGGAGACCCAGGTCCGTCGCGGTCACCTTCTCAGCAGGCTTGCCGCCAACGACTGGCACCTGGCGAACACCGCAGCCGATCTTGGCATCAATGAGGCTCAGCTGGGGCTGCGCCTGGAGTCTGCCGGCTTCGGTCTCCTGCTCCGCCAGGACGTTTTGGATGGATACCGCAAGCAAGGACGAACCCGCACCGGCTGAGCGCGGCACAATCAACTGGCCTGCCACAGTAAATGCCGGATTTACTGCGGCAGAGCCCCTACCGTGATCACCGGGCCGCGCTGCGGCGGGACGCCGATCTCACGCAGATGGACTTGCAGGCTGACCAGGTTCATCGGCTGTCCGGGCTGACGGCCGGGGAAGAGCCACTGTGAGCTCCTGCTGCTGGCGTAGGGCAGATGCTGGCGGGACTGCAGGTAGGCCCGCATCAGGCCGGCGACGGGCTCCGGCGGCGGGGACGGCGGGTCTCCCAGCCGGACGGTGACGACGGTCTCGTCGCCGATGACGTCGTCGATGGTGAGGCGAACGATGCGGCTGACGGGTTGCGCATAGAGGAGAACGAGCGCGGCGGCGACGCGGGCCCGCAGGGGCAAGGAGAGTCCGGAACCGGCGGGGACACGTGGCACAGGCCGCCATGTGCGCAGTCCGCGGCGGGGTGGCAACGCCTCGCCGCCCTGTGCAGAAGAAGCCTTTCGGGGGCAGCGCCTGCGGTGAACAGGTCCAGCAGGGCCGGCCAGTGACCGTCGGCGGCCCTGGCACGGGCACCGCGCCGGTGGTGCTGAAGAATGCGTGATCACCATCGCCGCTTCTCACGGGCGATCCAGCCCTTCGTCCGAGCCAGTTGCTGGCGCGTTATCGCTAGCGGCTTCCGCCATGCCGTTATAGCGTTGTGATCAGCAGTCGTGGTTCCGAAGTTCCGTTCGCCCGTGATCGCCATCACGGGCGTTCTTGCTGTTCAGCGCCTCTCCGGACCAGGGCGATCACCTCCCGTGCGTGCAGGGTGCACGCACGGTTTCCCTCGAAGGAGACAGTCATGGCCAAGGGCACTGTGAAGTGGTTCAACAGCGAGAAGGGATTCGGTTTCATCGAGCAGGAGGGTGGCGGCCCCGACGTCTTCGCCCACTACTCCAACATCGCCGCCCAGGGTTTCCGTGAGCTGCAGGAGGGCCAGAAGGTCGAGTTCGACGTCACGCAGGGCCAGAAGGGCCCGCAGGCGGAGAACATCCGCCCCGTCTGATCGCGCGCCTCGGTAAGGCCCGGCATCCCGGCTTCGGGACGCCGGGCCTGACTGTCTGTCGGAGTGGTCACCGGGCGGGATCCGATCGGCCTCTCGGATGGGTCCCCATGAGCCACTGTCATG
Organism: Streptomyces sp. NPDC047869; assembly: GCF_040704065.1. Lineage (NCBI taxonomy): Bacteria > Bacillati > Actinomycetota > Actinomycetes > Kitasatosporales > Streptomycetaceae > Streptomyces > Streptomyces sp. NPDC047869. The sequence continues at coordinate 14,026 of NZ_JBEYRK010000017.1, read as the reverse complement.
AACAGCAAGCGGAACTGCTGATGGGCCGGCACCGGACAGGTGCAGGGACGCGGGAACCCGCCCGGACCCGCACCCGACAACGGTGCGGCAGACGGGAATCGCCCTCCTTTAGGTGGGCGAGGATGTCAAGACACTGCACGGACGCCGAGATCGAGTCCAACTACGTCGACACGCACGGCGCGAGCGTCGTCGGGTTCGCCTTCACCGAGCTTCTGAATTTCCGTCTGCTGCTGAGGCTGAAGAACATCGGCAGCATCCGCCTGTACCGCCCGGACGACACCCCGCCCGGCTGGCCTGCCCTCGGTGCTTCGCTGACCCGGCCGATCCGCTGGGAGCTGATCGAGCAGCAGTACGACCAGATGGTCAAGTACGCCACCGCGCTCCGGCTCGGCACCACCGAGGCGGAGCAGGTACTGCGGCGCTTCACCCGCGGCGGCCCCAAGCACCCCACCTACCAGGCCCTGGAAGAACTCGGCCGCGCGGTGCGCACCATCTTCGCCTGCGACTACCTCGCCAGCCCCGGCCTGCGCCGGGAAATCCACGGCGGCCTCCAGGTCGTCGAGAACTGGAACAGCGCGAACAGCGTGCTGCATTACGGCAAGGACGGCTCCTTGACCGGCCCGGACAAGGAGCACGCTGAGACGTCGATGCTCGCGCTGCACCTGCTCCAGTCAGCGCTCGGGCACGTCAATACCCTGCTGGTGCAGCAGGTCCTGGCCGAACCGACGTGGGCGATGAAGCTGAGCGGTGAGGACCGGCGCGGCCTGACCGCGCTGTTCTGGTCCAACGTCAACCCGTACGGCACCTTCCGACTGGACATGAGCAAGCGCCTCGACCTCGGGCCGGCCGCTGCCGTGCCCCGCCCCCGCAGCCTGGCGGATGCCGTCGGCCGGTCGGCCACGACGATGTAATGAAGGGCTTTCAGGGTGTGGGCGACAGCGTTCGCCAGGACACCAGGGCGGCGATGGCTGAGGCCGCACCGGCCAGGGTGACGACCAGCGCCGGGGTCGCGACTTCGCCCAGCGCGCCTCCGGCTGCGGCGGCCAGGCCCTGCAGCGTCATCGTTCCGGTCAGCAGCAGGCCGAACGCTTGACCGCGCTGCGTCTCGGGCACCGCGTCGAGGAACCTGCGGGCCAGTGCGAGCTGGTAGGCGACGCCGAAACCGGACACTGTCAGCAGGATGGCGGCGTATCCCGGTGCGGGGTGCAGCGTGAACCCCAGCAGCGGCAGTCCGAGCGCAAGCGCCAGGGGGCGGGCCAGCCGCTCCCGGCGCGCAGGGCGTACCAGGCGGCCGACGATCAGGTTGCCGGCGAACATCCCGGCGGCGACCGCTGCGAACAGCAGACCGGCTGCGTCAGGCGCGCCGACCTGGGCGGCGTACGGGACCAGCACGCCCTCGGCGCCGACCATCAGCGCCGGTGCGAGCCATTGCGCCAGCAGCAGCGCCCGGACCGCAGGCCGGCGCAGCAGCGCCCGGTTCACCTGCCAGGTCTCGCTGATGCCGACTGAGGCGCCGGTGCGGCGGCGTGGGTGGTGAGACAGGCGCAGTTGCAGCAAGCCTGCCGAGGCTAGGCAGGTCGCGGCGGTGATCCAGAGCGCGCCTGGTGCGCTGACAGCGGCGATCAGCATGCCGCCGGCGGCGAAGCCGAGCACCTGCGTGCCGCCGGCCGCCATGGAGAAGACGGCACGGCCGAGCACGTAGCGGTCGCCGTCTAGCAGGTCGGGCAGAAGGGCGGTGCGCGAAGCGGAGGCGACGGCGCTGGGCAAGCCGGTGACGAACACCAGTACCAACATGGCCGGTACCGGCAGTAGACCGGCGGCGAGCACGATACTGACCGCGGTGCGCAGCACCTCGTAGCCGATCATGACGGTGCGCGGGGGCCAGCGGTCGGCGAAAGCCAGCAGCAGCGTGCCGCCCAGGGCATAGGGCAGGAATCCTGCCGCATACGCCAGCGCCGACATCAGCGGCGACCCGGTCGCCGCGTAGACGATCACGGACAGTGCGAGCATCCGCACCGTCTCGCCGATCAGGAAGAGCGTGTAGCTGCCGAACAGCACGCGGAACTGGCCCACAGCGAATACCTCGCGGCAGGTGGCCGAGCGTGCCGCGACGGGCGTGGTGGTCATGGCCGACAGCTTCACGGCAGCCCAGCCACGGTGACTATGCTTTCGCGTGGAGGCAAAACATGCTGGCCATCGAAGTGGGACCCGTCGACGTGGCGTGTACCCGCTACGCGATCTCGCCGCTGGGCGAGGCGATGCAGGCGCTGCGCGTCGCAGCCGGCGTGCAGGCCGCCGGCCCGCTCCGGCCGTGGGCCGAGCGCATCGCTCCCCGGTACAAGCAGCTGCGCCGGCAGGTGCCCGCAGTCGGGGCGCTGACGGCGCTGTTCCGCCGCGGCGCCTACAACGCCGACTTCATCCATCCGCCGCCGTCGGGCTCCGGTGGCGATTTCGCCGCTGAGCTGGCCGCCGTGCGCGCCACGTCCCTGCGCCGCGCACGTCTGGAACTGAGCCGCAACCTGGAGGGACTGCGGACGCCGCCACGCTACGTGCAGCGCATCCTCGACGCGCCGGACGTGGTCACCCAGCTCGCCGATGCGCTCGAGGCGAGCTGGCAGGCGCTGGTCGAGCCGGACTGGCCGCGGCTGCGGGCGGTACTGGAGCGCGACCTCGTCCGCCGCGCCGGGTACCTGGCGATGTACGGCTGGGCGGCAGCGCTGTCCGATCTCGACCCCCGGGTGAACTGGCGCTCCGAGGGGCAGGCCGGGACCATCGAGATGCGCACGGGCTCGCGTACCGAATGGGACCGGCACCGGCTGGCCGGCAAGGGCCTGCTGCTGATGCCGACGGTGTTCGGCACCCTGATCAGCTATGTCGAGCCGCCATGGCCCTACGCCCTGGTCTATCCCGCCCGGGGCATCGCGGACCTGCTCGGCCCAGTGGCGCGTGCACCGGGCGGCGAGGCCCTGAGCCGACTGGTCGGCCCGTGCCGCGCGGACGTGCTGCGCGCGCTGGACGTGCCTGCAACAACGACGCAGTTGGTCGCCCAGCTCGGCCTGAGCCTAGGCACCGTCGGCAACCATCTGGCGGTGCTGCGCGAGGCCGGCCTGGTCACCCGCACTCGCACCGGCCGGGCCGTCCGCTACGAGCACACACCGCTGGGGGCAGCCCTGGCGGCCGACTGAACGCCGCCGGGCGGCACATCTGGCCGCCCGAGGCGGGGTGCCATTGACGAACGCAATCCAACCGACAGGTAGCTGAGCTTGACGCTCTGGGGGTTTGAGTGTGCGGCGGATTGTGGGCAGAGCTGCGGTCTGCGTGGCCACGGTGCGCAGGGCCGACCAGCCGTCGGACGGATCGGCCCCGAAGTCCTAGCCCGGACACGTCCCAGCCGTCCGGGACCGGGCTGGTAGGTGAGCAGATGACGGGCCGTCATGCAGGCGTGGGCCGACCGGGACGCAGCAGTCGCCGCCTACCGGCTGCATCTTCCCGGCCCTGGCAGCGAAGGCATCGTCCTGGACGACGTCCTCTCCTCCGTCTGTCCGTCGAGTGGGCCGGTCGGACGGCACAGGCTGCGCGTGTCAACAGTCATCAGCTTCTGTATCGCCGGGACCAAGGTGGCGGCCCGCTCCGGGGCAAGGGCTTCGGTCGCCGGTCGGAACGCGGCAGCCTTCCCCCACACGTCGCAGCGAGCAGGAGACGAACAGCTCCATCCACTCCGGCGACTCCATCGCGCGGACCATCATCCCGGTCCACTCCTCGCCCGCTTGCAGATCCGTGCCGGCCAGACCGACGACGGGCGCCAGCGGCTTCTCGACCTGTACGAGTCCGTCGGCAAGGATCGGAGGGAAGTCCACGCGTGGCTGTGGCGTGTGGTGCTCGCTGATCTCGGTGACGGCACACGCACGCTGACCACGACGGGCCGCTGGCGTGAAGCCTTGGCTCACATCGAGCAGCACCGGGGCGTGGGCACAAGGGTGCTCGACGGGCGGCAAGTTGCCGTCGTAGCAGCCCTCACGGGAGGCGGCAGGGAGCAAGCGGCGGCGTTGCTCGCCGACACAACTCCCGGCGAGCCCTGGGAACAGGCGGTCACCGCGTGCCTGACGGTGCTGTCTCGCCGCGACGCAGGCCACTGCCATGACGGCATCGGGGCCGAGCTGGTGGACACCTACCTCAGCCGTGAAGCCGAACCGGGCCTGACCGTCTTCGATACTCGGCTCGGCCTCACGGTCCTGGACGCGGTCGGGCCCGAGCACCCCGGAGCCAGGCGACTCGTTGAGGATCTGATGCGACGCATCAGGGAAGCACGCAGCGGGTACGCCGCCCGCGACGTGGTGTCGCATGCGCTGTTGCCTGCGCTCGCCACCGAACGCGAGGCACAGGCGTGCCGCGACCTGGTCCGGTCCTGCGGCCTGGGAGCAGGAGTTCTCCCAGACGAACTGTCGGGCGACCTCTCATCAGCTCTCGATCGCAGCGAAGTAGTGCTTCACCAGTTCCTCTGCCGCCACAGCGACGTCGAACGCACCTACCGGGTGAGTGAGTCCGGGCGCGTAGATTCCGGGCGCGTAGATTCCGGGCTGTCGGCGCTCGCGGCTACGCTCGAACACATGAGCGTGCCTACTGAAGGGCTGACTCTGGGGGCCGTCAGCCTGGCAGCGCCGAGTCGACGACGCTACCGGGTCTATTCGCAGTGCACCGGGCTTCAGCCACCTTCCCCGCGCGCGGTCGGCCTGCCTGGTCGCCTTCCGGGCCGGCGCTGGTGCCGGTGCCGCAGTTTGTGGAGGGGCTGACCGATTCGGTGACCGGCGCGGCGCCGCGGTGAACTGCTGAGATGCCCGGCCGTGGTCCGGTCCACCCCCGTCCGGCAGCCCCGGCCCGATCTCTTGCACCATTTCCCGATGTTCGATGGGTGTTCGATGGGCATGTGTTCTAACCTCCTGACGATCCGTAATGGGGCGATGACCGCGTTGGCGAGGCGGTCGGCTGCGGCGTGCGCGAAGCCCGGCCGACTGGCCTTTGCCCGCGTTGCAGAGGTGCTGCGCGTCATCCGAGCAGTCAGCGCGCCATGAGAACGGCCCCGATGTAAAGGCGACACCTGCCCATGACCGAGCACGGAAACAACCCCAGCGGAGCGATGAGGCGAAGAACCGTCCTGCGTGGTGGTGGCGGCCTGCTCGCCACGGCCGCGGCGGGCCTGCTCCCGGGGTGCTCCGTGTCCGGCGACGACTCGGGAGCCAGGACCCCGAAGAAGGGCGGCGTCCTGCGCGTCGGCTGCACCGGCGGCAGCGCAAAGGACACCCTCGACCCTCACAATCCCGTCATCTGGCCCGACCACGCACGGGCGGTGAACCTGTTCGAGCGGCTGTTCGTCCATGACGAGAGATACCGCGTCAAGCCCCTGCTCGCGGACTCGATGGAGCCGTCCAAGGACGGCAGGGCCTGGACGCTGAGGCTCCGTTCCGGGGTGGAGTTCCACAACGGCAAGACCCTGGACGCCGACGACGTCATCGCCTCCCTGCGCAGGATCGCGAACCCCAAGGCGCCCGCCGCCGGGGCCAGCAGCCTCGCCGTGGTCGACGTCGCGGACCTCAAGCGGATCGACTCCCTGACCGTGCGGATCCCGCTGAAGACTCCGTACGCCCTGCTGGAGGACCTGCTCGCGCAGACCGTCATGGCTGTCGTCCCGGCGGACTTCGACCTCAGGAAACCCATCGGCACCGGCCCGTTCGTCTACAAGTCGTTCACCCCCGGGGACGAGAGCGTCTTCACCAGGTTCGACAACTACTGGCGTCGCCCGGCCCATGTCGACCAACTGCACATCATCGACTTCCCCGACGACACGGCCAGGGTCAACGCGCTGCTCAGCCGGGAGATCGACGCCATGGACAACCTGCCGCTCGAGCAGATGGAGTTGGTCGAGGCCCAGGGCTGCAAGGTCCTGATCTCGGAGCCCGGGGCCTGGACCCCGCTGACCATGCGCCTGGATACCGGCCCCTTCGACGACGAGCGGGTCCGCCAGGCGATGCGGCTGATCGTCGACCGGCCGCAGATGGTCCGCCAGGTGCTCAGAGGACAGGGACGCATCGGCAACGACCTCTACGCACCCTTCGATCCGGCGTACAACCACGATCTGCCGCAGCGCGTCCAGGACCTCGACAAGGCCAGATTCCTGTTGAAAGCCGCCGGGTACGAGGGGCTCAACGTGGAGCTGGTCACCTCCAACGGCATCGGCATCGGCGCGGTCGAGACCGCGCAGCTCTTCGCCCAGCAGGCCAGGGGCGCCGGGGTGACGGTGCGGGTCCGCAAGACCGACTCCGCGACCTTCTACGGCGACAAGTACCTGAGCTGGCCGTTCGCCATGGACTACTGGTTCACGCGGAACTACCTGGCGCAGGTGGAACAGGGATCGATCAAGGGCGCCCCTTACAACGAAACGCACTGGAGGGACCCGGAGTTCGTCTCCCTCGTCAACGAGGCCCGCGGCCAGTTCGACGAGGGCAAGCGCAACGAACTGCTCAAGGCGGCCCAGAAGATCGAGTACGAGCGCGGCGGCTATATCGTCTGGGGCTTCAAGAACCAGGTCGACGCGTACGCGGCCGGGGTCGGCGGACTGGTCCCGACCCCCAGCCACCCCTTGTCCGACTACCGGTTCCGCGACTTCTCCGTCGACGGCTGAGGGCCGAAGCCGTGCACGGGCGCCGCCCGGCAGGGCAAAGACCGCCGCCCGAGCGCCGGGCTCCTCGAAGGCCCGGCCCCGGACCGGCCGGCACGCCCATCGTCACCGTTCTCTCTGCACGACGCTTGAACCCCACGGGCAAAAAGGCTGTAGTCTCCGCCCGTTCGGACAAGCGATACAGATCAGCACGGCAACTCACCCAGGCAACAGAGCAGCTTGCCCGTACGACATCGTTCCGGAGGCTTGGTGTCCCCGCACAAGGTGGAAGCAGCGGAACAGGCACGTCGGGGAGCGCGGGTTCGGCGAAGGGCCGACGTGTTCCTCGACCGCTGGCCGTTCCAGCGCAAGCTCAATGTGCTGGTGATCATCCCTGCCGCGGTGGTCGCCGCCATCCTCGCCTACGTCATCGCGGGCCAGGTCGCACAGGCGCAGTCAGCGGCGCGCACTGCGGCCCTCGTGCGCAGCAGCGAGCAGGTCGCCTCCCTCGTTGACGACCTGCAGAGGGAGCATCAGCAGGCGATTCTGCTCTCGGTGCGCTACCAGGCCGCGGAGCCCGGTGGGCCCGCGCCGTCGCCGCGGGACTACCGCCGGGCCCAGCGGGCCGTCGACCACCAGGTCGCCGAGGTCCGCTCCGCGTTCGGATCCCGCCTTCCCGCGGCGGAGACCAGGGCGTTGCGGGGCGTCGCCGGGCTGACCGGGCTGCGCAAGACGGTCGAAGGCGCCTACCTCCCGGCCGACAGCATCGACCCGGCCTATGGCTCCATGGTGTCCAACCTCATCGACGGGCTCGGCCTCGGCGGATCCGCGGGCGGTGCGGTGTCGTCGCCCGAGAACGTCCTGGACACCCTGCTGCGCGCGGACGCCGCGCATGCCGCGTTCGAGACCGGTGTCTTCTCCGCCCAGACCGGCGACTCCAGCGCGCTCACGGAATTCACCGGCGCGGTGGGCAGCCTCCAGCTCTACAACCACCACGCCCAGCGCTTCAGCCGGATCGCCTCGGTGGCCCAGAGCGGCCGGCTGGCCCGGATCGAGCGCAACGCGCACCAGAACGCCATCCGGTCCGAGTTCGCGTCCCTCCAGTTCGATCCCTCCTCCCTGGAGGCCAGGGACCTCGACGAGGTGCGGGCGGCCGTCGACAAGGCCATCGCGGCGTATCCGACGTACGAGAAGCAGGCGTCCACCCGGCTGGAGATCACCCGGTCACTGATCCACCAGATCGCGGACGACGGCGACCGGGCCTCTTCCGAGGCTTGGTGGCGAGTGGGGTGGCTGCTGACCGCGGTGGTGCTGATCTTCGCCTTCTGGCTGCTGCTCTCCCTCCTGGTCCGGCGCTCCGTCGTGCGGCCCGTGCGGATGCTGACCGCCGCGGCCCAGCAGGTGGCCAGGGCGACCGGGCAGGAGCTCGCGCGGGTGGCGGACGACGAGGCCGAGGACGACGGCCGGCTCAGGCTGAACGCAGTGCCGGTGCGGGCACGCGACGAGATCGGCACGCTGGCGGAGGCGTTCAACGAGGTACAGGAGGCGGCCGCCGCCCTGCTGCAGCGCCAGGTGCTCAGCCGGCGCAATGTGGCGGAGATGTTCGGCAACGTCGGGCGGCGCGTCGGCAACCTGACCGCGCGCCAGCTGGCGCTGATCGATGCGGTCGAGCGTGAGGAGACCGACCCCGCGCTGCTCGACCAGCTCTACCACATCGACCACCTGGCGGTGCGCCTGCAGCGCAATGCCGACAGTCTGATGCTGCTCGCCGGGCTGGCGGAGACCGCTCTCGAGGCCCGGCCGACGGCGCTGACCAACGTCGTACGGGGCGCGCTCGCCCAGATCGAGGAGTACCAGCGGATCCACCTGCGTGTGCTGGACGAGGTCACCGTCGCGCCCGACATCGTCGGCGATCTGACCCTGATGCTCGCCGAGCTGATGGAGAACGCGGTGGCGTTCTCCCCTGCCGAGAGCCCCGTCGAGGTGCGGGTGCGCTCCCAGGGCGAGGCGGCGGTGGTCGAGGTCGTCGACCACGGGCTCGGCATGAGCGCCGAGCGTCTGAAAGAGGAGAACGAGCGGCTGGTGCGCCGCGAGCGGCTCGACCTTGTCCCCACCAAGGTCCTCGGGCTCTTCGTGGTCGGCCGGATCGCCCGGCGCTGGGGCATCAGGGTCACGTTGACCGCGACGATGGGTGGTGGGGTCACCAGCAGGGTCTTCATCCCCTCGACGCTGCTCATGCCGTTGAGCCACGTGCCCACGGTGTTCGCGGGCGAGGACTTTTCCTCGTCGGTCCTTCCCACCCGGAGTCGGCCCGTGGGGCCCGCCAAGCCCCCAGCGCTCACCGGGCCTGCCGTCACATCCGCCGTTCCCCAGCAGCATCCCCAGCCCTCGCGGCGAACCCCCGCGGATGGCGCACCGCGGGACAGCACCGGGAAGGAGCCCGCACCGTTGCCGCGACGTGTCCCGCGGACCGCGCACACGGCCGGTCCGCCCCCCGAAACCCGGTCCGCGAACACCGCCGAAAGGGCCGCAGCGCAGGCGCAGGAACACCCGGATGGCGAGGCACTCACCCCGGCACCGGCCGCGCCGCCGCTACGGCGCCGCGTGCGCGGCGCCACGCTCGAGAACGCCGCGGCGGCACGCCGGCCGACGCCGACGTCGCGCCGGCCGCTCGACGCGGAGGCGGTCCGCTCCTCGATCGAAGAGTTCGAGGAGGCGGTGGCCCGGGCCGAGCGCGAGAGCGCGCAGCCGGGACAACAGCCGACTCGGATGCCGGCATCACCAGAATCCCCAAAGGGACCGGAAGGAGTGGGGCAGTGACCACGTCGACAGGTGGAACTCAATCCAACCCAGTGGAGCCCGTTGACCTGCGTGCCGCCGCAGAGGACTTCACCTGGCTGCTCAACCGATTCGCGACGGAGACCGCGGGCGTGGTGGATGCCATCGCCGTCTCCTCCGACGGTCTGCTGATAGCGGTCTCGCGGCTGTGCGACCACGCGGACTCCGAGCGTCTCGCGGCGATCGTCTCGGGAATCACCAGCCTGGCCGCCGGCGCTTCGGGCAACTACGGCCTCGGCGCCCTCAACAAGGTGATCATTGATCTGGAAGGAGGCCATCTCCTCGTCTCCGCGATCGGCAGCGGATCCGTGCTCGGCGTCGTCACCTCGAACGAGGCGAAGCTGGGGAACGTCGCCTACGAGATGACCCTGTTCGCCAACCGGGTGGGCGCGGCCCTCAGCCCCGAGCTGGTCCTCGAGCTCAAGAACAGCGTCGGTTCCCCGGCCACCGGGTGAACCGTCCGCCACCACATGCAGCAGGAAGGAAAGACCCAGAATGGCGTCCGAGGGTGGTCAGCACCACCCGGGCTCCGGCGGTTCGGGATCCGCCGGCCGCCCTTCGGCGATCCGGCCGTTCCTGCTGACCGCGGGAAGGGTTGCGGGTAGCGACGCGGTAGCGCCGCTCCCCATCGAGACCCAGGTCGTGACCACCTCGTTGGGCTTGGCCACCCTCGAAACCCTGGCCTTCGAACACCGCGACATCGTCGCCGTATGCCGGCGGCCGCAGTCGCTGGCCGAGGTCGCCGCGAAGCTGCACCTGCATCTGAACGTCGTCCGTGTGCTCGCGGCCGACCTGCGCGCCCATGCGCTCCTCGCCGTATACGTGCCCAGTGCCGATGCCTCCCGCGACGTCTCCGTTCTGCAAAGGGTGATCGATGGTCTCCGTGGCGTCGCCGAATCCGAAGGGATACACCGTGACAGCCAACGGGATTGACGCACCGTGCGTCTCACACGAGACCGAACGGCCGCCCCTTCCCGTGAAGATGGTGATCGCGGGCGGGTTCGGCGTCGGCAAGACCACGACGGTGGCGTCAGTCTCGGAGATCGAACCGCTCACCACCGAGGCGTCGATCACCGAGGTCGCGGCGGGCGTGGACGATCTCAGCCACACCCCTCATAAGACCACCACCACGGTCGCCATGGACTTCGGCTGCATCACCCTCGATCCAACCCTGAAGCTGTACCTGTTCGGGACGCCCGGCCAGGAGCGTTTCGGCTTCATGTGGGACTACCTGGTGGAGGGCGCCCTGGGCGGATTGGTGATCGTCGACACCCGCCGCCTCGACGACTGCTTCGCCGCGGTCGACTACTTCGAGCACCGGGACATCCCGTTCGCGGTGGCCGTCAACGCCTTTGACGGCGAGGTCGCGCACGAGCTTGACGAGGTGCGCTGGGCGCTGGACGTCAGCGACCACGTCCCGCTGTTCGTCTTCGACGCCCGAGAACGGGGCTCGGTGCTCGACGCACTGCTGGTGGTACTCGACCATGCGCTGAAGCGGGCGGAGACGTAGGCGGTACACGCCCGTCCGCAGGTGGTCGGCGGCGGCGACGGTGACGGCCGTCTCCACCGCGGCACGTGCTGGCCTGCCCGTTGCGCCCGCCGCACCCAGCGGCGACCGCGTCGTACGGCGCCGTAGCCGCCGTACGGAGACCAACCACGACGACCATCAGCAGCAGGGCGGGCGCCGATTCGGTGCGGGCGCGCTCAACGGTGCGGGACGACGGCGCAGAACGCACCGGACGGGGGAGCGCGACCTGTGGAGCACTGATGGTCATGTCGATGTGTCTGCCTGGGGGAGGAGGAGCGGGGCGGCCACCACACGAGGCACCGGCGGCATGAAACACCTGAACTGCCGTCCCACAGCGCCCACGGGATACGCGGTGCCACCAACCCCCAGGAGTGCACATTCAGGCGCAATATCAATGCCCGCCAACCGAGACACACGAGCGGAGCCTCGGACTGACGACGGTCGTCGACTTCCCTTCGGAAGCGAGACGCCGAAGAAGGTGGACACGGCCTTCGCCGCGTTAACCCAGTGGTCCCCCAGGGAGTGGATCTCACCGAAGACGCTGGTGAGTGCGGCGACCAGGGCGAGGCCCTCGATGGAGCGGCTGCGGTCGGTCATGCTGGGTGTGCTCCTCATCTCGGCTTCTCGGGGGGTGTGCTGGGCGGCCGGCCTTCTGACCGATGCGTGGGCCGCCCGCGTTTCCGCCCCGGCCTGCATCGCCGGGGCGGAGCTGTGTCAGAACGGTGGGTGTGCTGGCTCCTCTACACCGCCGGACCGCCAGGGGCGGGACGGGGGAATCAGGCAGCCGTTGGCGCCCCGCCGCTGTCGTTCTGGTGTCGGCGGGACGCAGCGGGTGGTGCATGTGGCCAGGCGGCCTGTCCGGTCCTCGTCCGGCCCCGGGTGTGGGGTGAGGGCGAGGGTCAGGCAGAGCGTCAGGTCAGCGGGTGGTGCGGGTGCTGATCAGGCGGGCGATCCACGACCGCAGCCGGTCGAAACGGGTGGGGTGGGTGTGCCGCCAGGCGGTGGGCCACACGCCGTGTTCGGTCGGGGAGGAGCGGGACTTGCCGCACGTGCATGTTCAGAGGTACGGCACGGTGTGGCCGTCGTCGCGGGTCGCGGTGACCTTGGCCGGGGGGTGCCGTCGTGGCGTCCGTGGAAGGTGCCGAGCAAGTACTCGGTCTCCTGCTGCGTCGGCACCTGCACGTCGCGGCTGGGCGCGGAGGCGACCGCGGCGCAGAAGGCGGTCGACCGTTCGTCGATCAGCCGCAGCAGATCGGGGAACTCCAAAGTGGTCTCCACCCCGGGTGTCCATCACCGTCCTCCGGCAGCCGGACAGCGATTTACCTGGCCGACGCGCGGACGCGAGGCCGGGTCCCGCGCCCTCGGACGCTCCGCAGCGGTGAAGAACGCATCGGTGGGGCACGAGGGATGAGGAATCCGGCGAGGACGTCGCGCACCGTCACCCGCCTCCACCCCCGGAGGCGGGTGGGTGACACCGGGCGCGCATACTCGTGGATCGTCGCGGCGCCGTGAAGTGCGGTGACTGCCGTGACGGGCACGCTGAGCAGGCAGGAAGGCTGATGGGGGATATGAGCGAGGCGAAGGAAACAGTGGTCCCGGAAGTGGTGGACAGTCCCGCTACGCGGCGGCAGTCGCGCCAGGGCCTGGCGCGATGGCTACTGCGTCACCAGGTGCAGCCGGTGGGGCCGGCGGGCCGGTGCGGCGCACACCGAGCCGCATGCCTGGTGGAGTGGCGCTCGCGGTAGTCAACCGGGTCGAAACGTGGCGGCCGGCCGCCACGGGAGCCGAGCTTCCTGCGGGAGGCAGGCTGACGCGGCGCGGTCTCCACCGCCGTCGCCGCCGGCCCCGGGCGGGGCGGTACGACGACGCCCTCGACCAGCACAGTGGGCGTACCCCGTACTCCGCATTCGACGGACCGCGCGGTCACGTACGGCGGCCGGTCGCCGACGACGACGCAGTCCTCGTCGGTGTGCGCCGGTACACGCCCCGGCCTGCTGCCCTTGTGCGGGTACGGATGGATCTCCTGGGCCGAGTGGGTCGTGCTCACGGCGGGAGGTGGCGCTGGAACCACTCCCGTGCCAGGCGCGCCACCCGCTCCAGGGCTCCCGGCTCCTCGAACAGATGGGTGGCCCCCGGTACCAGCTCCAGCAGCGTCTCGCCGGGGATCCGCCGCATCGCCTCGCGGTTGAGTTCGATCACCTCCTTGTCCAGGGACCCGACGATCAACAGGGTCGGCTGGCGCACCGTCTCCAGGGATTTCTCCGCGAGATCCGGCCGGCCGCCCCGACTGACGACCGCGCGGACTGCGTCCGGCCGCGCCGATGCCGCGACCAGTGCGGCCGCCGCGCCTGTGCTGGCACCGAAGAGGCCGATGCAGAGATCCATGACGGGCTCATACTCCCGGAGCCAGTCGGCGAGTTCCACCACACGCGCCGAGAGGATCCCGATGTCGAAACGGAACTCGCCGGTCATGAGGTCCAGCCGTTCCTCCCGCTCGGTGAGCAGGTCGGCCAGCACGGTCGCGAAACCCGCGGTCTGCAGCTCACCGGCTACGTAGCGGTTCCGCGGGCTGTGGCGGCTGCTGCCACTGCCGTGTGCGAACAGCACGGCGCCCTGCGGCTCGTCCGGCACCGTCACGTCCGCGTCGAGCATGGCACCCGCGGCGGGTACCCGTACGCTTTGCATCACCGCGTTCACGGTGGCCTCCTCCCGTGCGGCCGGATCACAGTCCGACCGGATAGGTCTCGGGCGCCTCGCCCTCCGTCCACCGGGCGGTCCGCTCTAGCGGTTCCAGCGCCCGGGTCTCGTCGATGTGGATCACGGCGTCGAACTGGTCCGCCACCCGGGCCCGGAAATAATGGCTCTGCCGCTCGGTGCGCGGACGGTAGATCACGCCGATGGCCCGCTCCAGCCGCGCCGTGCGCAGCGCCGCGGCTCTCCTGGGCCACCCGGTAGAGGACCAGCTCGGTCTCCGGCTCCAGGGCGGGCAGGTCGGCGTCGAAGCGGCG